>DATJXL010000275.1:0-2733 GCA_035500135.1 Kofleriaceae bacterium | reverse complement strand
GGAGTCTTTGGCGGCGTGAGGGCGGATTGCCGGTCAACCCATTGGCGAATCTCGTCGAGGACCGGCCGCGTCTGTTGGTGCCTGCGCTCGCGCCGTCGGTCTGCGTTGTCTCCGGCACGCGTCGAACCCTGTTCCACCGTGAAGATCTTTGCGATGAGGCGAACGCCTTCGAGGGCAATGCGATCTCCGCCGCGGGCGGCCTCGACGAGACGCCGCCGCGCGTGCGCCCAGCATCCGGGTCGCTTGCCCCCGGCTCGCTCGAGGAAGTTGGTGATGCTGGTGCCATCGCATTGCACCGTGCGCGCGAAGTCGTTGCCCAAGAATCGTTTGACGCTATTCGCGTCGCCAATCGGCGAATAGAAGAACGCCACCCAACGCGCATTGGTCCAAGCCCATACGGTGCCGTTGCGAATCCCCTCGGACGCCGTGGGGTCGAGCACGGGCAAGCCCGTGGCATCTGTACCGAGCAGACCTGGACCTCGGGTGTACTCGTGGATCAAGCGGGCGACCGGCACGAGGAGATCGATCGCCGCGTTGACGCTTCGGGCCAGCGTCTGCGGGTCGACGTCGACTCCGGCGCGAGCGAAACGCGCGCACTGCCGCTCGATCGGCAGATGCTCGATGTACTTGTCGCAGACGGCTTCGACGATGAGCGTGTCACCGAGCTTGCCGCGCTCGACGATCTGCGGCGGAGGCGAAGCGGAGACAATCGTATCGTCGTTGCGGCAAGCGATCGTTTCGTCGAGGCGCTCTTCGACGAAGACGCGGGCGGGGATGACGTTGAGGATGAAGCAGCTCGAATGGCTGACGGTGGTCATCGGCGAGCCGCACTGCGGACAGATGCGCTGCTCGGGCGGCACGCGATTGAACACGGGCACGCGCTCCAAATGAGCGGGCGGCGCGGCGCGCCCGGGATGACGTCCACGCCGTGTCTTCTTGTCGTGCGCTGGCGAAGCGTTGCTTGCGCTGGGCTTGGGGCTCGCCACGATCAGGCCGTCGAGAGGTAGCACGAGCTGGCGCTCGAGCCGCTCCAGCGACTCCGACCGCGGACGAGCGCACCGCAGATGCGCGAGTTGAGCAACGAGCTCGGTGTTGAGATCGCGCATGCGACCGATGAGCGCGAGAATCGCGGTCACCAGCTCGACGAACCGCAGCGCAGCGATCATCTGCTGCAGCCATGCGCGGACGTCCTCGAGGTCCGGAGCGAAAGCCGATGTGATGCGGTCGCGTGAGCCCATCGTCGTGAGCTTGAACGCGATGCACATCCGGGAAATTCCCGACGCGGACGATTTTCTACGCGGGCAGTGCCGCGGGCTGCCATCGCGGCCGGCGCCGAGCTCCCGCCAGCTCGATGCCCTCGACGATCAGCGCCAGCTCCGCGGCCTCGATGGCGACCGACGAGAACTTGCCGTCCTTCGAGAAGCGAGGATGAAAGCGCCCCTTCTCGAGACGCTTGGTCCACATCGCATAGCCGTTGCGATCCCAGTAGACGACACGAACGCGGTCGCATCGCATCGAGAAGAAGATGAAGAGATGCCCGCTCAGCGGGTCGTGACGGAGGACGTCGCGAACGAGTGCCATCAAGCTGTCGGGGCCCTTGCGCCCATCGACCGGCTGCGTCGCGACGAACAGCCGGACGCTCGGCGGCAGACTCAGCACGCGCGAGCCTGCGTGAGGGCCTCCAGCAACCGAATCAGCGACGCGCTATCGAACGACAGGGGTACACGCAACACGACCCCGGACCCGAGCACGATTTCAAACTTCTCAGTCGCGCCATCCGCCACCGAATTCAACGACGAAGGCCGAACGATCAGCTCCTGGAACGTGGTAGGGTCGCCCTTGGCGACCCGGCGACGCCACAACCAGATCCGCTGCGGATCGAGCCCGTGCTCTACCGCGAACTGTCGGACGGACAGCCCCGAACGCTCCCATGCAGCGAGCACCGCCCGAGCCTCTTGCTCCGTCCAGCGAGGGCGATTGAACGGCGACGACGACGGACGTTTCGCGAGCACGGCGCACAAGCCTCCTCCGCCTGTCGCTGCCACGCCGGCACCCCCTCATCCAGACGCCCTTCGTAAGGGGCTTACGTTTGAGCACATCAACCGCACGGCCAAGGCGTTCATGAGGCGCGGTCAGCCCGTAGTGTCCGTCGATACCAAGAAAAAAAGCTGGTCGGTGACTTCAAGAACGGCGGCAGCGAGTGGCAGCGCAAAGGCGAGCCTCAGCCCGTGCGCGTGCACGACTTCATCGACAAGCAACTCGGAAAGGTGATTCCGTACGGCGTCTACGACACCGCCCGCAACGAAGCGTGGGTCAGCGTCGGCGTCGACCACGACACCGCGGAGTTTGCCGTTGCGACGCTTGAACGCTGGTGGCGCGAGATGGGAAAGAAGGCCTATCCCGATGCCACCGATGTGCTGGTGACCGCCGACGGCGGCGGCAGCAACGCACCCCGCTCGCGACTCTGGCGCGTCGAGTTGCAGCGCTTCGCCGACGCCACGGGTCTGAAGGTGAGCGTCTGTCACTTTCCCCCCGGCACCAGCAAGTGGAACAAGATCGAGCATCGCCTGTTCTCGTTCATCAGCCAGAATTGGCGCGCCAAGCCGCTGGTCAGCTACCAGGTGATCATCGACCTGATCGCCGCCACCACGACCAAGACCGGTCTCACCGTGCAGTGCGCGCTCGACACCAACACCTATCCGAAAGGCATCGCCGTCTCCGATCAGGAGATGC
>DATJXL010000274.1:0-30363 GCA_035500135.1 Kofleriaceae bacterium | reverse complement strand
GGTCGCGCTCGACGAGGTCGAGCAGCTCGCGCGCGGCCTTGGCCGTGGCGGGGCGCAAGTCGCGCTTCTTCGCCATCAAGCGGCGTGCGAACGCCTCGAGCAGCGGATCGACCTCGAGGTGCGGGACGCGCTGCGCGATCGGCGGCGGATCGAACAGCAGGTTCGCGCGCGCGATCTCGACGCCGTTGCCGTCGAACGGCAGCTTTCCGGCGAGCATCTCGTAGATCATGATGCCGAGCGCGAACAGATCGATCCGGTGATCGATCGGATCGGCGACGGCTTGCTCGGGCGCCATGTAGTGCGGCGTGCCGAGCACGAGGCCGTTCGTGGTGAGCCGGCCGGGCGCGTCGCTCGAGTCGCCGCCCTCGCGCAGGATCGCGATGCCGAAGTCGACGATGCGCGGCACCTCGGCGCCGTGCGTGTCGCGCTCGACGATCACGTTCTCGGGCTTGAAGTCGCGGTGGATGAGCCCGGCTTCGTGCGCGTGATAGAGCCCCTCGAGCATCTGGCGTGCGAGGTGAACGACGCGCGACGGCGCCATCGGCGCCTCGGCGAGCAGCGCCGCGAGGTCCGGGCCGGCCGCGAAGTCCATCACCATGTAGCGCGTGCCGTCGGGCAGCTCGCCGACATCGACGACGCCGATCACGTTCGGGTGGCGCAGCCGGCCCGCGAGCTCGGCCTCGCGCTCGAACCGTTGCAGCACTTTCGGCTCGGCGAGCAGGTGCGCGTGCAGCACCTTGACCGCGAACGCGCGGCCGACCTTGACGTGGCGCGCCTTGTAGACCGCACCCATCGCGCCTTCACCGATGCGCGACTCGATCTGATAGCGATTCGCGAGGACCTGGCCGATCAGCTCGACGGGCTCCGGGACCTCGCTGGCCATCAAAAGCTCCCGACCGCGGTCACACCGGCGCCGCCGTCGGGCGTCGGCGTCACGATCACGTGCGGGCCCTCCGACGAGGTCGCCCACAGGACCGCGGTCGCGATCGCCGCGCCGGTCGCGACGAACAAGCCGGCGTCGGCCGCGAGCGCGAAGTTGCGGATCGTCGACTTCTTGCCATCGCTGCACGGCGCGGCCGCGTCGTCGCACGCGTCGTACTTCGAGCGGGTCGCGAGCCCGAACGCGATGCCGACGCCGAGCCCGGCGATCGTCGCGCCGCCGGTGATGTACGCGGGCAGCGTCAGGTGGCGCGGCGTCGCCTCGGTCATCCTGGTGTCGATCTTCAGGTTCACCGAGCTCGGCGCGGCCTGTGCCTGCGGCTTCGCGCGCACCGGCGCGTCGGGCAGGAGCTGGCGCGCGACTGCCTGGAACTTCTCCTTCGCCGCCTCGTCGACGCTGCTCGTCAGATCGATCGCGGGGCGCTGCGCCTGCTTGCCCGCCGCCGGCTCGATCCAGGTCGCGTCCATCTGCACCGCGCCGCCGCTGTCGACCATCACGACGAACAAGAGCTGGTTCGCGCCGACTCGCTTCGCGACGTCGGCGGTGCAGCTCGGCGTCGCCACGCACTCGGGCGGCAGGCCGTCGGGCGGCAGCTTGCGGCGCACTTCGAGGCCGCCGATCGCGTCGACGTCGAGCTCGGTGGCGAGCGCCTCGGCGAGATCCTGGCTGAGCGCGTCGACGCGGCCGGCGTCGAGGTTGACCGCGATGCCGGGCACGACCGCGACCTTGATGCGGTCTGCCGAAGCGAGCGCGGGCGCGGCCAGGAGAGCGGTCGTCACGACGAGGAGGCGAAGGGTCATCATGAGCAGCGTAGCGATCACGTCGAGAGCGCGATGGAACCCGGCTTACACGTCGGGTGAGGGTTCCGTGAGCCCGGTATGACTGTCACCCACCGCGCAGCTGCTTCTTCGGCTTGTCCTTGTCCTTGTCGAACAGCCGCTGCCTCCCACCGTGACGATTGTACTGCAAGGCGTAGACGAGTCCCGCGATCGCCGACAGCGGCATCACGACGAGCAGGACCGGCATCAGCAGGAACGTGGGCAGGATCTTGCTCGCGATCGTCGCCAGCACGAGCCAGCCGGCCGTGGCGGGAATCGCCTCGCGCAGCGATCCCGCGTAGAGCCAGCCCACCGGTCCGAGCACGAGCGACGCCACGCTCGACACGATCCACGACTTCTGGCCCTTCGTCGGCTTGCGCGCGAGCTCGTTCTTGACCTTGTTCGCGCGCGACGCGAGCTCGAGCGCCCCGCCCAGGCCCTCGTCGGATTCGGGCTCGGGCTCGGGATCGAGCTCGCGCTCGGGCTCGGGTTTCTTCTTCCTGGCGACGACGGCCAGTTGCCGCTCGCGCTCGGCCTGCTGGGCCGCCTTCTGCTCGCGCAGCTTGGCGAGCGCGGCCTCCTTGCGGGCGCGCTGGGCATCGGCATCGGCCTTGACCTCGGCCTCCAATGCCGCCAGTTTCGCGCGCACCGCATCGTCATCGGCCACCTCGGGACTATGGCATGATCGCGCGGAATGGGTCTTCGTCTCGGCTGCATCGTGCTCGCCGCACTCGTCGCGTGTGCCGGCCCGCAGGCCGATTCCAGCGGGCCCCAGACCGCGAAGGAGAAGCAGCTCGCGGAGGCGAAGGCCACGGGCGACATCGATCCGCCGAGCTCGAAATGGGGCGGATGGCGTTATCAGGGCGATCGCAGCGATTGCTTCTACGTCGTCGGACGCAAGTGTTTTCGCAGCAAGAAGGTGGCGTGCAGCGCCGCGCGCTGCGCCGTGAAGGATTGCAAGATCGTCGGCGGTGGACCGGCGACGATCCGGTGCAAGAAGAAAGGTTAGCGACCGCTCAGTAGCGGCCGATCGCGCCGTAGTCGGTCTGCATGTAGCTGCCGTCGTTCGCGACGGTCGTGCGCTCGGTCGCCCACACCTGCGCGCAGTGATCGGCGACGTGCATGCTGTACATCTGGCTCGGCATCGCACAGAAGTTTCGCGTGATCGTCTCGTCGTTCGCGCCGAGCACGCCGCAGTCGGTGTCGCCGAGCATCGTGTCGATCGTCGAGCCGCCGTCGGTGATCGACAGCCCGATCGAGACGTTCGCCGCCACCATCGTCGGCGCGCTCCAGGCGAGGCAGCCGGTCGCCGCGTTGCACGACCGCGTGTGCGACACGATCGTCACCCGCGTGACCGTCGACGTGCTCGCGCCGACGGGAAACGTCGACAGCGCCACTCCCGCGCTCATGCCGGTGTCGAGGCAAGCATCGGGATCGAACGGGTCGTCACTGCCGGTCGATGCCAGTTGCGGGCGCGCGGTCAGCAGGTTCTGAACCGTGACCGTGTTCGACAGCTGGCCGTCCGGGTTCTTCAGCTGCAGCGCGAAGCCGGACCAGTAGCCGGGATCGGCCGAGGTCGTGATGCACATGAACGTCGGCGTGAGCTCGTTCCAGAAGTTGTCGAGCTTCACCGTGTTCGCCGCCGCAGGGCCGTACGGCATCCAGCCGTTGCCGACCATGAACTGGTTCGCGGACTCGAAGCCGTGACCGACCACGAACACCCCGGTCGTGCCGAGGCAGTCGGTCGTGAGGTACGCCGCGTCGATCGCGGGCGCCGGGCAGGTGCCGAGCGTCGCCCAGTCGTAGAAGCACGCGACGCCGGGGCTCATGTCGAGGCCGGCGTCCGGCATGCTCGCCGCGTCGCTGCCCGTGTCGCTCGCGTCGGGCGCACCCGAAGCGGAGTCAGGCCGA
The DNA here is from genome assembly GCA_035500135.1 of Kofleriaceae bacterium. GTDB lineage: Bacteria > Myxococcota_A > Polyangia > Haliangiales > Haliangiaceae > JABFXX01. The sequence continues at coordinate 26,694 of DATJXL010000274.1, read as the reverse complement.
TCGGCGGCCGCGTGGCCACACGCCGCCAGTGCGAAAACAGCGAACACGCGCCGCATGCCGGAACGAGCCGGCCCGGCTCACGAGGTCGCGGGAAATCTTGTTACGCCGCCTTGGGCGCGACAACCTTCGGGATCCGCACGCGCGGGCCGACGCGGTACGACAGCTTCTTGACGTTGCGGTAGTACTCGCCGTCGATGATCGGCGCGAGCAGCTCGTCGCCGGTGGCGTCGATGATCATCTCGCGGCACGGGCGATCGAGCACGTTGCGGCCGCGCATCTCCTGGCCGCGCGCCATCCGCGGGATGTTGCGGATGATGCCCCACGGGGTCGGCGTGCCGACGATCGCGTTCATCAGGCCCGGCTGATCGGCCTTGCCGAAGAACCGCAGCACGTTGCCGAGGTTGATCGACATCGACGCGACGTGCACGCCCGTGAACGAGGTCCCCGGCAGCACCATGCCGTCGAGCGTGACCTTGCACGACGTCGGCTGGAACATCTCGCGCGCATACGTCGACAGGTTGCCGAGCGGCAGGCGCGCCAGCGGCGACAGCGCGATCGGCGCCGACGCGACCGTGTTCGCGACGACCTTCACGATCGTGCGCGGGTTCGGATCGGCGTGGTCGTAGTACTTCGCGTAGAACCGCTGGCCGATGCCGCCGGCGGCCGAGGCAAAGCCGTAGGTGCGGAACGGAACCTCGACGCCGTCGATCAGCTGCACGCCGTCGATCGACATCGAGTCCACTTCGGTCTCTTCGATCATCGTGCCGCGCTCGAGGCCGCGGCGCAGGGTCGCGAGGATGCCCTCGGCGTCGCCCTCGATGCCGACGTTGTTCGCGACGAAGTCGATCGTGCCGCCCTTGGTCGGCAGCGTGGTCGGAAGCGTGACGGACTGATCGGCGAACTCGTCCTCCTGGAGGACTTCCATCCCCATGCGCAGCATCCAGTGCAGCGCGCCGTCACCGCCGTCGGCGACCCAGTAGCGCGCGCGCTTGCGGAGAAACTCGCGGAGCACGGGCTTGATCGAGTCCAGCGACGTGGTCTCGTGAACCTCGCCCATGCTTCCGACGATCCGCTGCAGCCGCTCCGCCCGGTCTGGCCGGTTACGGTTCTTTCGGCTGTTCGGGTTGGTGATGACGCCGATTTCCATCCGCCCCGAGTGGGTTGCAAGAGCCGGGCGAGACGCGACGCGTCGTAAACGGCGAGAATCACGTGCGCGACGGCGACTTAGCTAGCCTCGCTGCGTAGGCCGTTACGCGGTCGGTGGATAACGATGGCGGCGGGGTGGCAATGGCGCGACTCGCGGTTCACGGTGGCGCGATCGCCACTGCGGCGACTAGCGCCCGGTGAACCGCGGCGCGCGCTTCTCGAGCAGCGCCGCGATGCCTTCGCGCGCGTCGTCGCTCGCGACGGTCTCGGCTTGCGCGTAGGCCTCGGCGAGCGCGGCGTCGCGGACCGCGAGATCGAGGCCGCGGCGGATCGCGGCCTTGGTCGCGCGCACCGCGAGCGGCGCGTTGTCGGCGATCGCGCGCGCGAGGGTCATCGCCTCCGCGAGCACGGCAGCCGCCGGCACCGCGCGGTTCAAGATCCCGAGCGCGGCGGCCTCGCGGCCGTCGACGAGCCGCGCCGCGTACAGGAGCTCGCTCGCGCGCGCGACGCCGACGAGCCGCGGCAAGAGGTAGCTGATCGCCATGCCGGGCGCGAGCCCGAGCCTCACGAAGTTCGCGCCGTACTTCGCGTCCTCGGCGCCGATGCGCACGTCGCACACGAGTGCGAGACCGAACCCGCCGCCGATCGCGTGGCCGTTGAGCGCGCCGATCACCGGCACCGCAAGATCGAGCAGCGACAGGAACGGCTCGTACATCGCGTACGACCGCACGTGCGGCGCGCCTTCCGCACGCTGCAGCGTCGCCTTGAAGTCGGCGCCGGCGCAGAAGCTCGCGCCGGTGCCGGTCACGATCACGCAGCGGACGCTCGCATCGCGGCGCGCGCGCTCGCTCGCGGTGGCAAACGCGTCGAGCAGCTCCGGGGTCATGCTGTTGCGGTTGTCGGGCCGTTGCAGCGTGATGACACCGATCGCGCCGTCGGATTCGTAGCGGACAGCCTCGAGCATGCCGCAGCCTAACCGGGGAGCCGTGTCTCCGGCGTGCGACGCGCAACCGCGCGCAACACCACGCTGCGGCGCTGGCGCTCGCATTGCACGGCATGAACGGATGCGGACCATCCTGGGTTGTGTCGCCGTCTGCGTGGCAGCCTGCGCGGCAGACGCTCCCTCGTCGACGACGACGCCACCTCCGGGCACGCCGCCGGACAGCGCCGAGGCCTACTTCGACACGAACGTCTATCCGATGCTCGTGCAGAACTGCGGGCAAGGCGGCTGCCACGCAGTGGGTGGCAACCTCGGCACGGGCTTCATCTACCCCACCGCCACCGCCACCTATGCCGCGCTGACCGCAGACGGCACGAGCGGCATCGAGCCACTCGTGACGGTACCGGAGGGGGCCCACTACGCGGCGTGGACCGCGAACGAGACCGAAATCCTCGAGACCTGGATCGGCCTCGAGAACGCGAACTGAGCGATCTGCGAGATCTGCAGGCCTGCTCTGCGAACCCTGCAGCCACGCGCACTTACGCATCGCGGGATCCGCGACTTGCGCTGGCGCGGCCGCTGCAATCTCGAGGGCTCGAAGGAGATACGGTCATGAAGATCAAGGCGCTCATCACCATGTTGGTTCTCGGTTCGTCGGCGGCCGCGTTCGCGCAGCCGATTCACGAGTTGGGTCATGGCCCGGTGCGTGTCACCTCCGTCGCGCAGCACGAGCCCGCGCGCTGGAGCGGCCCGGTGCGCTACACGCCGCCCGCGCGTCCCGTTCGCGCCGCGCCGGTTCGCACCGAGCACTACGTCCGTGCCGGCTGGGAGCGGCCGATCCTGCGCGAGCGCCTCGAGCGCCCGTTCCTGCGCATCGGCTTCTTCCACGCGCCGGTGGTCGTGTACGGCAGCGCGCCGGTGTACGTCGCCACTCCGTTCGCGGACGGCGCGATGACGATCGGGCTCGGCAACCTCGCCGGTAACGGCATCGAGCTGGCCTCGAGCGGTGGCGCGACGTTCGTGCGCGAAGCGATCGTGACGTACTCGGACGGCCGCACGCAGACGATCGCGGTCGGCCAGGAGCTCGACGCGAGCTTCCCCGCGCTCGACCTCCAGACCGATGGCACGCCGGTGGCGTCGGTCACGATCATCGGCTCGGGCGCGTCGGTCTCGGCGTACGTGATCTGAGCCGAACGCACTGCCAGACGTTGCCTGTAAGACGCGCATGCCGGACCCGTTCGTCCGGCATGCGCGTTTTTTGTTGGTTAGTCGCCGTCGCCGGCTGCGCCGGTCCGGGCGCGTTGCACCAGGCCACCCTCGTGGGCCAGTGCGCCGAGTCCGATGCCGCGTGCTCCAAGCGTCATCCGCTCGCGCCGATCGCGATCGGCGCGCACTTTCAACCCGAGGTCACGGCCGACCTCGACGGCGCCGCCACGAGCCTGAAGCTCGAGAGCGTCGATCCGAGCGTGATCGAGCTCGACGGCGGCCAGCTCGTCGCCCGCCGTGCCGGCGCGAGCACGATCTTGATGACGACCGACGACGGCACGGTCGTCGACTTCGAGCTGGTGTGGGCAGCGCCGGTCACCCAGCTCGTGCTCGCGCGCCGCGATGGCGAGCGCGTCACCGGCACGATCGCGATGACGGTCGGCGAGGACGTCACGCTCGTGCCGTCGCTGTGGAACGGCGCGCAGCGGCTCGGCGGCGACGCCGACGTGACCTGGACGAACAGCGCGGACGCGCCGATCGCGGTCCTGCGCGACGGCTCGGCGGATCGCCGCCGCATTCGCGCGCGTGCGCCCGGCACCTCGACCGTGACCGTCGCGTTCGGCGACGCGAGCACGGCGATCGACGTCGAGGTGGTGCCATGAAGCTCGTCGCGCTGCTCGTCGCGCTCGCCGCGTGCGATCCCGATCTGTCACAGCTTTCGGTCGCGCCGCCCGGCCGCGCGGCGCGGCTCGACGAGGTTCATCACGCGTGGCACGCCGACACGTATCGTCTCGAGGTCTCGCACGGCGTCGCGCTCGCGTTCGACTGCCGCGACGGCGGGCCGTGCGAGCACCTGCACGTCGTCTCCGAGAACCCGGCGATCGCCGAGGTGCGGCCGGCCGCGCTCGCGCAGATGCAGAGCGCGGGCTGGACTCGCGAGCAGACCGCATCCGCGGTCGTCGTCATCGGCCGCGCGCCGGGCAAGACCCGCTTGCACCTCGACGCCGCGGAGGGCCATCGCGAGATCGACGTGACCGTCGTCGCCGTGCCCTGAAGGGTCGAGGTCGTCGCTGACAGCTGTTAGCAGGACCATCCGACCCACGATCGGGGTTGGACTCCCCGCCCTCGGCGCCGATTACTGACCGATAACATTGGTGTCCTCGGTGGTACTCGCGTTGCAACGCCAGGGCACATGAGGATCTACACGCTCGTTCTCCTCGGCGCGGCAGCGTGTGCAGACCAGGGGCCGCCGACGCCGCAACAACAGGCCGAGACCTACTTCGACGAGCAGGTCTATCCGGTGCTCGTTCAGCAGTGCCAGTCGTGCCACACGTCGGACGGGGTCGCGTTCATGGGCACCGACGCCGGGTCGACGTATGTCGATCTCACGACGTCGGCGCTCACCGACAACTTCTCGAACAGCGCGCCGTTCATGACGACGATGGAGAACGGCAACCACTTCGGCGGGCCGAGCGGCGATGCGATGTCGGTGTTCGAGCAGTGGTTCGCGCTCGAACAGGCCGCGCGTTAGGGACAGCCCCCTAGTTCGGCGCGCCGACCGGAACGCCGCCGACGGTCTGCGTGCCGTCACCCGGCTGCGCACCGCCGCTGCCGCACAGGAAGTCCTCGAGCACGGTCTCGCGGTGCGGGATGAAGTCGTTGACGAGCGCCGGCGACAGGTTGCTCTGCTCGTCGATCTGCGCGAAGCCGAGGCTGTTCGGCCAGAACAGGCCCCCGCCGAGGTTGGCGCCAACCGAGACCTGGTGGCAGCCGCCGCAGGTCTGCGTGGTCGTGCGCGCGAGGATGTTGTCGACCGTGAGCTTGTTACCCGGGATGCCATCGAGCACGCCCTGGATCTTGGTGCGCAGCGCGCTCGTCGCGTCACCGTCGTAGTCGAGGTCGGTCGGATCGCCGGGCTCGGGCTGCGAGATGCTCTCGAACGTGTTGTACCCGTCGGGGTTGCCGAGCGCGATCGTGTTGACGTCGGTCGCCGCCGCGAGCGCGGGCACCGCGTTCTTCAGATACCAGGTCTGGAACGCCGGGGCCTTCGCGTGCTTGCCATCGAACAACAGCTGCGACGGGTTGTTCTTCACCGTCTGCTCGACGAAGTGGGCGGCGCACGGTCCGGATGCGTCCGGCGGGCACACCGAGTGCCACTTGAATTCGCGCAGGTTCCACTGCACGTCGTCGACGAAGCTGTTGAGCCGCACTTGACCCGCGCCGCCGTAGCCGGCGCCGTGCGCGCTGACCGGCGGGAACGGCATGCCGGGCAGGCCCTTGAAGTAGAAGTCTTCGAGCATGCTGGCGCGCTTCGTCGGATCGGTGACCGACGCCAGGCTCGCCCAGAAGTTCGCGACCGGCACGCACGTCGGTTTCGTCGTCGTGGGGTCGATGACCGCAGGCGTGCGCATCTCGGTGATGATCGAGGCGCGGCCGGCTGCACCCGACGTCTTCCAGAACACGATGCGCGACTCGCCGCAGTACGAGAAGTCGGTGGGCGCGAGATCGAAGCGGTTGGTCAGCGCGACCGGCGTGTAGTGCAGCGCGCCGGCTTTCGTCGTGAACGGATCGAGCGCGTCGAGGCTCTCCTCGGCAGGACGACACTTGAGGCCGTATCCGTTCGGATCGATCCCGCCGCCGCTCGTGCAATCGCCGAACGCCGCGTAGAGCTCCTGGAACATCGGCGTCGGGCTCGACGGGATCGTCACGCCCGACGGCGTGCTCGTGCGGATCGCGTTGAACACCTTCTTCAGGCTGAACCGCGCCTCGGTCACGATGTTCGTCGTGTCGGTCTCGACCATCGATTGCTGGTTGACCTGGACGCACTGCGCTTCGACGTCGGCCGTCAACGCCGACGAGTCGGTCGCACCGCATCCGATCAGGCTTGTAACAGCGAGCAGACTGATTCCGCGCATGGCTTCTCCTGTTGGTTGAAGCGGCGCTTCTTCAACAACGAGACCACGCGAGCGGCATCACGTTTGTCCACGCGAACACGCGCGCCGAACCAGATCCGAACCAGTTGCGTTGTCGGCTACGCCCTACAAGCGATGTAGGTTTCGTACAGCACCCAGGCGCGCATGGCGCACCTCAGGCGCCGCCGATCTCGTCGAGGAACTGCTGCGCGTCCGCGAACTGCGGATCCTCGCGCAACGCCTTCTTCGCCCACAGCTCGGCCTTCGCGCGGTTGCCGCGCGCGTGCTCGATCTTCGCTTCCCAGAGCAGCGCCATCGGCCGCGTGACCGGCGACGGGTTGTCCATCAGCGTGATCGCGCGCAGCGGCTTGAGCGCGAGCTCGTAGTCGCCGATCTCGGTCGCGAGCTGCGCGAGCTCGGCCGCGACCTCCGCATTCTTGCGGTCGACGTCGAACGCCTTCTTGAGCCAGTTGAGCTGGCCCTCCTTGTCGCCGAGCATCGCCGCGACGCGACCCATGCGCTGCTGCATGACCGCGAGCTCGGGCGTGCGCTTCTTCTGTGCGGCGATCGCGGCCTCGAGCGTGCGGCCGGCGTCCTCGAGCTGGCTCGACGAGATCAGCACGTCGACGTTGAGCATCAGCGCGTTGTGATCGTCGGGCTGGAGCTCGAGGGCCTTCTGCGCCGGCACCTGCGCGGCGGCTGCATCCTGGAGCTCGTAGAGCAGCAGCTCGGCCGCGCGCTTGTAGTTCGCGTACTTCGCGGCCGCGTCGTCGCCGTGATCGGCGTCGGCGATGAGGATGCCGGCGAGCTGGCGGAACTCGCCCGCCGCTTCGTACGTCTCGCGCAGCTTGTCGCGGAGGATCTGCACGCCGGGCTGGTGCTGGTGCACGAGCTCGAGCACGGGCACGGCATCGGCCGGGCGGCCGGCCTTCGCGGCGGCGTCGCACGCGCGCAATGCGGCCTGGACCTGCGCGTCGGTCTCGGTGACGTACGCGAGCCGCGTCGCGGCCGCGCTCACGCCCTCCCAGTGCTCGATCGACTGATCGAGGTCGCACAGCATGTACAGCGGCTCGGGATCGCGCGGGTCGCGCTCGATCCAGGCGACGAGGAACGCGCGGCCGCGCTCGAGCTCGCCGTGCTCGGTGAGGAGCTTCGCGAGTCGCAAGGTCGCGGTGCGCTCGGTCGGCAGGTCGCCGTCGCGCTCGGCACGCGCGCGCAGCCGCTCGAGCCCGTTGACGAGGCTCTCGGTGACGCGCTCCTTGTCGAGGTCGTAGGCCTCGGTCAGATCCTGCACGGCCGACGCGTCGTCGCCGAGCTGCTGGCGGAAGCTCGCGCGGAGGAGCAGCAGCGCGGTGCGCTCGGCGCCCTTGACGTTCGCGAGCGCCTCGCCGATCGCGCGCTGCGCGGCATCGAGCTCGCCGGCCGCGGCGAGTGCCGCCGCGTGATCGGTGACGAGATCGGCGCGATGCGGCTCGCGCTGGCGGGCCTTGCGCAGCACCTCGGCGGCCTTGAGCGGCTGCCCGAGGTGGCCGGAGTACACGGTCGCGGCCTCGCGCAGGCGCTCGACCGCGGCGCTGTCGGACATGCGCTCGGCGTCGCGCGTCATCAGATCCGCGAGCTCGGCCCACAGCTCGTTGTCGCGGTACCACTGCTCGAGGCGATCGTGGATCGCGCGATCGTCGGGCGCGGACTTGTGCGCGAGCTCGAGCGTGCGCTGCACGCCCTTGAAGTCGCCGGCGGCCTGCCACATCGTCGCGAGCCGGCCAGCGAGCTCGGGCGCCTTGTCGGGCGTCTCGACCGCGAGCAACCGCTCCATCAGCAGCGCACCTTCGCGCGGGTTGTCGTGAACGTCGAGCTGCGCGACGACGCGGCGCAGGATCTCGCGATCGTCGGGCGCGACGCTGAGCGCGGCGCGGTAGACGCGGATCGCGTCGCCATGTGAAATCGCCCCGGTTGCGGCGCCTGCGGCGCCCTGCTTCTCGAGCAGCGTGCCGAGCCGGAGCGCGACGTCGACGGTCGAGTCGCGGTGGCCGCGCCGCTGCGCGTCCTCGAAGCGCGCCCACAGGAACTCGGCGATGCCATCGTCGTCGCCGAGGTCGCGCAGCGTCTTCTCGTACAGCTCGGCGGCCTCGAGGTTGTCGGGGTCGTCGCGCAGCGCGTCGCGCAGCACGTCGAGCGCGTCGTGGTGGCGCTTGAGGTTCTCGATCAGGAACTTCGCGTGCTCCATGCGCAGCGCGTTGCGCTCCGCCGCGGTGACGAGCGCGGGCAGCGTCGACGAGATCACCGCCGACAGGCGGTCGCCGTCGCCGAGCTCGCGATAGATCGTGAGCAGCGGCTGCCACACCGCGCGCTCGGCCGGGTTGCGCTCGCGCAGGAACTCGTAGACGTCGCCCGCGATGTCGATCTTGCGATGCGCGAGCGCGCGGGTCGCGATCCGCATCGCGAGGCCGTCGATGGCCTCCGGCTCGGTGACGAGCGGCGCGATCTCGTACGTGAGATCGCGCGCCTGCGCGAGGTCGTTCGCGGCGAGCCGGCGCTCGGCGAGGCCGAGGACCGCCCACGCTGCGCCGGCGATGCCGTCGACGGTCTCCCGCGCGGCGGCAACCGCGCGCACGAGCAGCGCTTCGGCGCGTTCGTCCTCGCCGTGCTCGACCGCGAGATCGACCGCCTCGCGGATGTCCTTCGGCGTCGCGCCCGGCTGGGCGGCGCGGCGCTCGAGGAAGTCGAGCAGCAGCTCGTGATCGCCGCCGTTGCGGGCGACGCGCTCGTACATCGTCAGGATCTTCTCGTCGGGTGCGGCCGCGGCGGCCATCTTCAACAGGCGGCCGGCCTGGCCCCAGCGCGGCTCGGCCGCGAACGCGCGCTCGAGCAGGTCGATGCCCTGCTTGCGGCGCGTGTCGCTGCCGATGAAGATCTCGGCGAGCCGGTACAGCGCATCGACCTGCTGCGGGGTCGGCTCGGTGTCGGTGCCGGCGAGCTCGAACATCTTGTCGAGCGTGCGCGCCTGCTCGGCGGTGTCGCCGAGCGCGGCCGCGACGCGCGCCTGCGCGTAGAACGCCTCGGCGAGCTTCTCGCCGAGGATCTCGACGCGACGGTACAGGTTCGCCGCGCCGCGCAGGTCGTTCGCGTCCTGCTCGAGGGCTTCGCCGGCGCGCATCAGGAGGTTCGCGATCAGCGGCGGATCGTCCTTGCGGCGAAGCCGATCGACGATCGTCTCGACCGCGTCGACGAACTTCTTCGTCGCGTTGTTCTTCTTCGCGAGCTCGCGCGCGCGATCGTGGAGGTCGACGCGCGACGGCATCGCGCCGATCGCCTTGATCAACGCGTCGAGCGCGTCGGTCGGCCGCGACAGCTGCTGGTCGAGCGTCTCGGCCATGTCGGCGAGCAAGCGCGCCTGCGAGCTCGCCTCGGGGTTGGTCGCGAGCCGCTTCTCGAGCACGTCGAGCAACAGCTTCGCTTCGCCGTGCGCGAGCAAGCTGCGGCGCAGGCGGTGCACGCCGACGTCGGACTGGATCGCGGTCTCGATCGCGCTCTCGAGCAGTTCCTTGGCCTGGTCGCTCTCGTTGCGCGCGGCCGCGAGCGTGTGCAGCTCGTAGAGCACTTCGCTCGCGCCGACCGCGTTCTCGTCGTCGCCCGGCGGCGTGCGGCGCACGACGAGGAGTAGCGCGCGGTACGTGCGCTCGGCCTTGTCGACCTGGCCGGCCGCGCGCGCCATCTCGGCGAGCTCCTTCTGGATCGCGGTGTTCGAGACGTCCATCTTCGACGCCGCTTCCATCTCCGCGATCGCCTCGTCGATCTTGCCCTCGGCCTGGCTGACGCGGGCGAGCTCGACGTGCAGCGCGGCGCGCTCGGGCGAGCGCCGGCGGCCGAAGTCCTCGATCAGTTCCTTGAGCAGCGCGCGCGCCTCGGGCAGCTTGCCGGCGACGCGCTGGCCGATCGCGAGCGCGGTGCGCAGATCCTTGTCGGTCGGATCGAGCGCGAGCGCCTTCTCGAGCGCGGGAATCGCCGCGGCCGGCGAGCCGAGCTTCGTCAGGTACAGCGCGACGGCCTCGCGCGCGAAGTCGCGCGCGATCTTCTCGTCCTGCAGGAGCGGAAGGCTGCGCGTCAGGTGGCGCGCGAGCGGCTCCCACAGGTCGGCCTTGCGATACAGGTCGGCGAGCATGAGGCGCAGTTCGAGCGCCGGCTCCTTGTCGTCGAGGTTGGTCTCGATCGCGGCGATCGCGCGATCGCTCTGGTTCGCCGACAGGTGCGCCTTCGCGAGCTGCTGCACGACGAGCAGGCGCTCGCCGGCCGGCACGGTGCCGAGCAGGCTCTCGAGCCACGGCACGGCCTGCGCCGACTGGCCGCGCTCGAGGTTCAGCCGCGCGAGCGCGCGCAGCGAATCCGACGTCGGCGCGAGCGCGACGACGCGGCGGTGGCCGCTGATCGCGCGCTCGATCTCCTTGGTGTCGTGCTCGGCGACGCCGGCGAACCGCGCCCACAGCTTCGCAGCGCGTGCGGTGTCGTTCGCGCTCTCGAGCCGCTGGGCCTGCGCTTCGAGCAGGTCGGCGAGCTGGCGGTGCTGGCCCTTGCCCGCGAGCAGATGCGCGATCGCCTCGATCGACGCCTCGTGGCCCGGGCGATCTTCGAGGTTCGCCTTGAGCGCGTCGAGGCGCCCACCGCGTTCCTCGACGACGCCGACCAGCTTCGCGAGCTCGAGCCGGAGGTCGAGCTTCTTCTCGGTGTCGCTCTCGAGGCCGAGCTGGATCTGGCGCAGCGTGAGCAGCTCGGGCACGCGATCTTCGAGCGCGAGCAGGTGCGCGAGCCGGTCGATCACCTCGACGTCGTTGCGCTGCTCGGCGAGGATCGAGCGGTAGAGATCGATCGCGGCCGCGTTATCGCCGAGCTCGGTCGTCGCGAGCTGCGCGGCGCGCATGCGCATGTCGCGGCGCGTGGCCTGATCGAACGGCAGGCGCGACGCCTCGATCAACGTGTCGACCGCGGCGCGCGCGCGGCCGCCCGTGCGGTAGAGATCGACGAGGCCGTCGATCGCCCACTTCGCGACGGCATCGACCGAGCGCGCCGAGCGGATCGCCGCCGTGCCGCGCCATGCCGCGGTCGCGCGGCCGAGCACGGCCGACAGTGACTGCAGCGCCTGCTCGCGCTCGCCGAGCTTCGAGGCCGCTTCGGCCGCGCCGACCAGCGCGTCGAGATCGCGGCCGTCGGCATCGGCCAGCCGGCGCAGCGAGTCGAGCAGCGCCGACGACACGCCGTTCTCGCGCTCCATCGCGACGAGATCGGCGAGCCACGCCTGGCGCTCGCCGCCGAGCTCGAGCGCGCGGCGCATCGACGCGATCGCGGCGACGCGATCGCCGCGGCGGTCGCGATGCATCACGCCGAGCCGGTAATGGAACTGCGCGCCGACCGCGCCGGGCAGCTTGTGCGCGTCGAGCGCGGTCGCGAGCGCGGACGCGAGCTGATCGTGCGCCCCCGTGTCATGGACTGCGGCGGCCGCGGTCTCGAGAATGCCGAGCAGCTCGTCGTCGTACGCCTCGCGCACGCTGCAGTAGCGGACGACCGCGTTCGCGGCCTCGTTCCACTTGCCGAGCTCGCTGCCGAGGTTCGCGAACGACTGCACCGCGCGGCGGTTCGCCGGCTCGACGGCCGCGACGCGATCGTACGCCTGCGCCGCCTGCGGCTTGTCGTTCAAGCGATCGGCCGCGAGGTCGGCGTAGGCGAAGCGCAGGCGCGCGGCCTCGCGCTCGTCGTTGCCGAGCGCGCCGATCGCCTCGAGGTACGCGATGCCGAGCGTCGTGAAGTCGCCGGTTGCCTTCGCGAGCTGCTCGAGCTGGTTCTCGATCAGCTGGTCGCGCGGCGCGAGCGGGAACGCGCGCGCGAGATCGGCGAGCGCGCCGGCCGAGTCGTGTTTGTGCTCGAGGCGCAGCTGCGCGGCTTCGCGCAACAGTGCGAGCTTGGTGCGATCGTCTTTGGCCTCGGCGAGCCGTGCCGGCAACAGCTCGAGCACGCCGGTGACGTCGTTCGTCGTGCGCATGGCCTGCGCGAGCGCGTCGGCGGCGGCCGCGCGCGTCTGCGCGACGTCGAGCAACGCGGTCAGGCCGGCGCGCGCCTCCTTGCTGCTCGGATCGATCGCGATCGCGTTGCGGTACGCGACGAGCGCGCGCCCGGCCTCGTTCAGGTGCTCGCGCAACGCGTCGCCGAGCCGCACCAGGCGGCCGATCGTGCGCTGCGTGGCGCGCCCCGACGCGCCCTCGAGCAGATCCGCCATCTCCTTCCAGCGGCCGGTCTCGGCGAGCAAGTCGGCGAGCGCGGAGACGCCCTCCTCGTCGTCGCGATTCTCCGAGACGACCCGCTTCCACGCCGCGATCGCGGCGTCGAGATCCTTGCGCTGCTGGTGATGGACGAGCGCGACGCGCACGAGATCCGCGCGCTTCTGGTTCGGCGAGCTGACCTTGCCCGCGCGGCTCTCGAGCGCGGTGACGAGGTCGTCCCAGCGCTGCTGGCTCTCGAGGATGCCGATGCGCGCGTCGAGACCCGACATGTCCGACGGATCGCTGTCGATGCGCCGGCCCCACAACTCGAGCGCGCGGTCGGTCTCGCCGAGCGATTCGGCGAGCTTTGCGGCCTCGGCGAGGATCGCCGAGCGCGCGGCATCGTTCGCGTCGAGCTGGGCCTGGCGCTCGAGCACCGCGAGCCGCTCGCGCGGCCGATTGGTCTGCGCGTACAGCTGCGCGAGCCGGCGCGCGATCGCGAGCTGCTCGTGCTCGACCGCGCCGGTCTCGGCGCTGGCCTCGACGAGCAGGCCGATCGCGGCATCGATGTCACTCAGCCGCTCGAGCCGCACGCGCGCGGCCTCGCCGAGCAGCTCGACCTTGCGCGTCGCGTCGCGCGAGGCGCGCGCGGCGGCCGCGATACCGTTCGCGTAGCGGTCGTGGTGCCCGCCGCGGTCGGCGAGCTGGCGCAGCTTCTCCTCGATCGCGTTCGACTCGGGCGCGATCGCGAGTAGCGCCGCGTAGTGATCCATCGCGGCCGGCAGATCGTCGAGCTCGGCGAGCCGCGTGCCGGCTTCCTCGCGCAGCTGCGTGTTCTGCGGATCGAGCTGGATCACGCGCTCGAGCACGCGGATGACCTCGCGCGGACGCGAGCTCGCGTCGTAGTGCGAGCGCAGCAGATCGAGCGCCGCGTCGCGCACGCCGCGCGTCGCCTTCGGTGCCTCGATGATGCGCTCGAGCAGCGCGCACGGCTCCTTGTCGTCGTCGGCTTCGTTGAGCAGCGGCTTGACCGCGGCGAGCGCGTTCTGCGGATCGCCGAGGTTGTCCAGCCAGCACGCCGCGATGCGCGCGCGCGACTTCTCGCGCTCCTTCTTCGACTGCGTCTCGAGCCGGCCCTCCCACAGCGCGATCAGATCCGCCCACCGGTCGTGGCGCTCGAGCAAGCGCTCGAGGCTCTGGCCGACCTGCGCGTCGTCGGGGACGAGCGGCAAGAGCTGCTGGTAGTACGCGATCGACTTCTCGGGCTGGTTCGCGACGTCCTTCGCGAGCTGCGCAGCCTCGCGCATCAGGCGCACGCGCCGCGCCTTGTCCTTCGTCGCCGCGAGCGCGCGGTCGTAGAGCGCGAGCGTGTCGGCCCAGCGCTCGGCCACCGTGTAGATGACGCTGAGCCGCTGCAGCGCCGAATCCGACGACGGCGCGAGCTCCAGCACCCGCGACAGGATCTTCTCGAGGATCTTCGGATCGTCGCCGAACCATTCGTCGCAGAACGCGCCGGCGCGTTCCCCGATCATCTCGGCGACTTCGGGCTCGACCTTGTCGGCGAGCGTCGAGGAGTACAGCGCCGCGATCTCGTCGGGCTTGTCGAGATCGGCGGCCAAGCCCTCCGCCTCTTCCCACGCGCTCACGGCGTGCGGAGAGTGTCGGACGGCGTCGGTGGCTTCCTTGAATCGAGACAGGTCGGCCATGGGCTCCTCGGCGGCGCGACTTGCGATCGTAACAGCTCACAGCGCGTGATGGACGCCGAGGACCGCAGAAAACGGCGTCTGGAACGCCGTCGCCATGCCGTATGTCGTCTGGCGCAGCGCCGGCGAGCCGGAGATGTCGGTCAAGAACACGAGGTCGGAGTACGTGCCGTTGCCGATCGGCTGGAGCTGGCCGGCAGCATACACCGTCGCCACGTTGGTCTCGTCGCGGCGATCGAACAGGTTCAGCAAGTCGAGCCGGACGTCGAAGCCGCGCCAGCTCGCGCCGATCCGCGCGTTGACCTGCGAGATCATCGGAGACTGACCGGCCGCGCCGCGCGGAATCAGGTAGACGAACTCGCCGTCCTGGGTGTCGCCGAGCGCGTCGCGCGGGCGGCCGCTGTTGAGCGTGAGGCGGAGCGCCGCGACCCAGCCGACCGAGCCGACCTGGCCGTGCCGCTCGGCTTCGACGTAGACCCGGTTGCCCATCTGGCTGGGCAGCGCGCCGGTCAGGTTGTACGCGCCGGTGTCGAAGTCGGTGCCGGCGTACAGGTTCGCGCCTTGCCGCGGATCGTACGGGCCGGTCCAGTTGCCGAACGTCTGCGAGTACTCGTAGCCGACGCGCAGCTTCAGCGTCGCGGTCGGTGCGGTCTCGAGCTCGGCCGCGACCAGGCCGGTCGCGCGCGTCGCCGGGCCGGCGTCGCTCGGCGAGCTGCCGGGGTTATCGAAGTAGCCCTCGGACGTGGTCTCGAGGCCGTCGCGCAGCCACACGCCCTGCACCCACACCCGCGCACGCACCGCGCGCGCCAGGTTGACGTCGCCGCCCGCGACGAGCTCGTCCTGCGTGATCGGCGCGACGTAAGCGCCGGTCGCGATCGGCGTGCCGGTATTGAGGATGCGGCCGGGCCCACCGAACGACGACTCGATGTCGTCGACCGTGCGGTTCGAGCTGATGATGGTCTGACCGAGCCCCGGCGGCAGCACCGCGAACTGGCGGCCGCCGCTCGCCCACACGTGCGAGCGACCATTGCCGAGCGGATCCCAGCTCCAGCCGAAGCGCGGCGCGAGCTCGTGGGAGAAGTGCAGATACGGGCCGACCCACATCAGCTCCCAGCGCACGCCGCCGTCGACGAGCATGTTCGGCGTCGCGTGCCAGGTGTCCTCGCCGTACGCGGCCGCGTAGCTCGTACGCCAGTCGAGCACCGATTGCAGCACGGTCTGGCACGCGATCGCGGGATCGACCGAGCACGGGATGTTCGGATCGAGGAACTGGCGCGTCGCGGTCTCGCCGGGAAACAGCGTGCGGATCTGATCGCCGCCGGTGAACCGCGACCTGGTCTCGAGCTGCGAGTCCTCTTCCACGGCGCCGAGGCGCAGCACGTGATGATCGACGCGATGCGAGACGTCGGCCGTGATCGATGGCCGATCTGCAACCGAATCGGCGAGCAGGCCGGCACCGCCGCTCGCGAAGTAGCCGAGCGGCACCGGGCAGTTCGGGATCTTCGGATACGGATCGCCGCTCATGTCGGTGCACGCGCCGCCGAGCGCCGGATCCTCCGGCAGCGGATCCGGCACGTACGCGGACAGCACCTGCGGGATGTTGGCGGCGCGCGGATCGGCGGCGGCTTGCCAGCGATTCGCGCGATGCCACGCCGCGATGACGCGGGCGTGGGTGTCGGTCCAGTCGGCATGCCAGGTCGCGATGCCGTCGCCTTCGAGCGTCGTTTGATCGATGCCGGCGGCCTGGATCGTCGAGTTGAACAGGTAGGTGGTCGACGTCGAGGTCGAGCCGATCAGCGTCAGCTCGACATGATGGACGCCGGCATCCCAGCCGGCCCGCGCCATGAACGGCACGTTCCACGTCAGCGGCGTCTTCGCGCTGGTCTCGACGAGGTGCAGCGTGGCCTCGCCGGGAATTCCATCCGGCACGCCATCCTGGTTGGTGTCGACGAGCGTCGACGCCTTCCACGTGAAGTCGGTCGCCTGCAGGCTCGCTTGCAGGCCGGCCGCGTACCACGCGTGACCGCCGTCGAAGTCACCGAGCGGGCCGGTCGCGACGATCGCGGCGGTCGCGCGCGACGACGGCGACACGTAGCCGTGACGAACCTGGTAGGTGTCGGCCGCGATCTCGGGCTGCGCCGCCGGCGCGTTGTACGTGAGCCACGCGTAAGTCTCGAGCTCGTGATCCTTCGTGCCGCGGCGCAGGCGGGCGTCGATCGTGCCGCCGGTGGAGGCGCGATCGCGCGCCGAGAAGCCGCCGGCGGTGACGAGCATCCCGTCGAGGAACGCGAGCGGCACCGGCGTCTCGCTCGCGCCGGTGCGAAGGTTCGTGCTCTGCGCGCCTTCGATCGTCCACAGGTTCTCGAGGCCGGTCGCGCCGCCGAACGTCGGGCCGGCCTCGTCGCGGCCGGCGCCGAGCGCGTAGTAGGCGACCTGATCGTGCGTCGCATCGGCGGTCGGCAGCGACATCAGGTACTGACCCGACAGCCAGGTCGACAGCGCGAACGCCTCGTTGTCGAACGCGAGCGGATCGGTCGCCGACACGCAGCCGAACGCGCGGCCATCGCTGCAATCGAGCGGCGCGTCGGCGGGCTTCGCCGGGATTCCGAACACGTCGCGCGGGTTATCGGCGTGGGCCGCGTGCGCCAAGCACACTGCCAGCAACGCGATCCGCCTCACGGCGCGACCGTATCATCCGGGTACGTGCGCGTGCACGTGCACGCTCAGACTTCTAGTGGTCGTGATCGCAGCCCGGGCCGTGGACGTGCTCGTGCTCGTGCTCGTGCTCGTGCTCGTGCTTCGCGACCTCTTCGCGCACCTTCGCCATGTCGAGTGCCTTGGCCTGTGCGAGCAGATCTTCGAGTGCCGCGGGCGGGAGCGCACCGGATTCGCGGAACAGCAAGATGCCGTCGCGGAACAGCATGAGCGTCGGGATCGCCTGGATGCCGGCCGCACCGGCGAGCTCTTGCTGCTCCTCGGTGTCGATCTTGCCGAACACGACATCGGTATGTGCGTCGGATGCCTTCTCGAACACCGGCGCGAACGCGCGGCACGGACCGCACCACTCCGCCCAGAAGTCGAGCAGGACGATGCCGCCCTTCTCGATCGTGTCCTTGAAGTTGTCGGCGGTGATCTCGACGGTCGCCATGACTGGAGCCTGGACCGCGCGGTGGGGAAGAGCAAGCGCGCCCGTGGGGATTTGCTACGCTTGGATCGTGGCCAGACTGCGCATCACATACAACTCGCCGGTCGTGCTCACGTTCACGCTCGCAGCGGTGGTCGTGTACCTGCTGCCGAACGCGGTGCGCGACTCGTGGTTTGTCGCGCGGCCGCAGCTGACCGACGTGCACAGCTACGTCGGGCTCGTCGCGTACGTGCTCGGCCACGGCAACTGGCAGCACCTGCTGTCGAACTTCATGCTGATCTTGCTCATCGGCCCGATCCTCGAGGAGCGCCACGGCTCGATCCCGTTGCTCGTGATGATCCTCGTGACCGCGCTGGTCGGCGGCCTCGCGAACCTCGTGCTGTCGAACACGGGCCTGCTCGGCGCGAGCGGCGTCGTGTTCATGATGATCTTGCTCGCGTCGATGGCGAACGTGCGCGCGGGCGAGATCCCGCTCACGCTCATCCTCATCGCGGTCGTGTTCATGGGCGGGGAGCTCGTGGCGGAGTTCCGCGCCAACGATGGCATCTCGCACACCGCACACCTCGTCGGCGGCGCGACCGGCGCAGCGTTCGGATTCCTGGGCGCGCGCCCTCGCGGCGGCAAGGCGGCGTCGGCGGCCGCGCTCAAGCCGATCAAGTAGATTCGCCCGGCGCGTTCGTGTCGGCGGCGATCGCGTCGGGTTACGATCGCGATCGTGGGCAACTTCCGTCTCGGCCTGATGGAGTGGCGATTCAAGGTGTGGCTGATGACGATCGTGTTTCCGTTCGCGCTCCTGGTGTTCGCGTTTTCGTGGTGCGACGTCCGGCAGTGCTCGTCGAAGCACGCGTGCAAAGACGGATCGGCACGCGATTGCCTCGCGGTCGGGCACTTCTACGAGGAGCGCGACGACGGGTTGTTCGCGTTTCTGCTCAGCAACGGCAACACCGCGGAGGACTACTACCACCGCGGCTGCAAGCTCGGCGATCAGGCGAGCTGCGCGCGGTTCGGTTACATGGTGGTCGTCAGCGGCGGCGACAACGTCCGGGACTCCAAGTTCGAGCTCGACGAAGGCATCGCCGCGCTCGCCGAAGCGTGCGCGGGAAACGACCTCGACGCGTGTCGTACGTTTGCCGGCGCCGTCGTCGAGCCCGAGCGTTCGATCGCGCCGCTCTCGAAGCTGTGCGACAGCGGAGACAAGGACAGCTGCGACCATCTCCTCGACGCCGATGCCGTGCACACCGGAGAGATCCTCGACAAGCTGTGCAACCGCGGCGATCACGACCGCTGCATCCAGCTCGGCAACGACTTGCTCGGCGGAACGAAGCACGTGAACGCCGATCCCGCCCGCGGCGACACGCTGCTCGCGAAGGAATGCGAGCACGGCGAGTGGCGGGGGTGCCGGGATCTCGGCGAAGCGCTCGTCGAAGCCTACGGCGTGGCCGCCGACCCGCCGCGCGCGATCGGGCTGTTCACCACAGCCTGCGATCACGGCAACGACGACGGGTGCTTCGATCTCGGCAAGGCGTTGCTCGCGAGCGACGCGCCGCGCGCGATGCAGTTGTTCTCCGCGGTCTGCGACAAGGGCATCCCGACCGGCTGCGACGCACTCGGCGACATCTACCGGGTCGGCGTCTCGAACATCGCTCGCGATCGCGAGCACGCACATTCGCTCTATCAACGCGCATGTGATCGCGGCGGCGAGCTCTATTGCCTCAAACGCGACTGCCTGGACCGCGGCAGCTCTTCCCGCAAGTGCGAGCTGGTGAGGGCGCGACAGCCGAAGCAGTACTACCGGCTCGGCGGCAACTTCGACATGTAGCTCGCCCGCTAGACGAAGAAGTCGGGCAAGAGCGTCGCGGATGGATCGACCGCGTATTCGGACAGGTCGGTCTTGCCGGCCGACGCGAGCACTTCGTCGTCGATGTAGAAGTTGCCGGTCGTCTCGCGCGCGGGGCGGTTGAAGATGACGTACGCGGCGTCCGCCATGATCGCCGGCTTGCGCGAGCCGCGGATCGTCGCGTCGCCGCCGAGCAGGTTCTGCACGGCGGCGGTCGCGATCACGGTGCGCGGCCACAGCGCGTTGACCGCGATGCCGGCGGGCTTGAGCTCGCCCGCCATGCCGAGCACGCACATGCTCATGCCGAACTTCGCCATCGTGTATGCGACGTGTGGTGCGAACCAGCGCGTCTCCATGTTGAGCGGCGGCGAGATGTTCAAGACGTGCGGGTTCTGCGCCTTCTTCAGGTGCGGGATGCACAGCTTGCTGCACAGGAACGTGCCGCGCGTGTTGATGCCGTGCATGAGGTCGTAGCGCTTCATGTCGGTCGCCGTGGTCGGCGTCAGGCTGATCGCGCTCGCGTTGTTGACGAGGATGTCGATGCCGCCGAACGTCTCGACCGTCTTGCCGACCGCCGCCGCGACCTGATCCTCGAAGCGGATGTCGCACGTGAGCGGCAGCGCGCGCCCGCCGGCCGCCTCGATCTCCTTCGCAGCCGTGAAGATCGTGCCGGGCAGCTTCGGGTTCGGCTCCGCGGTCTTCGCGGCGATCGCGACGTTCGCGCCGTCGCGCGCGGCGCGCAGGCCGATCGCGAGGCCGATGCCACGGCTCGCGCCGGTGATGAACAGGGTCTTGCCACGCAGGCTCATTGCGCGGCGCAGCTTAGCACCGACCTACGCCTAGAACTGGTCGGGATTCATCGCGTCGTCGAGCAGATCGGGATCGGGAGGGCGGTTCACTTTCGCGAGCATCGGCGCGCTCACGAACCCGAGCAGCACGCCCGCCGCGAACGCGTAGAAGCTGGGCCCGAGGCCGAGGTACGCCGCGGCCTCCGGCTTGGTCGCGACGAACACGAAGCCGGCGATCAGCGCGAGGATGCACGCGACCAGCGCGATCGTCGTCGGCGCCAGCGGGAGGTCGGGACGCTTGCGCGCGATCGCGAGGACCGCGGCGACGAGCGCGCCGAACGCGGAGATCAAGCACGTCACGAACGTGGCGAGCCCAGCGGACGCGAACGCGCCGCCGAGCTCGCCGTTCGACGTGTCCGTGCACGCGGCGCCGCCGAGGCTGGAACCGCACGTCGTGATCGCGCGCAGGCCGACGCGGATCTCGTCGTAGACCTCGCCGCTCACGAGCCAGCGCGACGTCAGCGCCGCCGCGGCCAGGCAGCCGGCCGACGCGAGCGCGAGCGCGATCGCGAGCCAACGATTGGGCGGCGGCGAGGCCGTCATGGCTGCGGCATCACCTTCCCCATCTCGACGTATTCGTGATGCGCTCCTTGCCACAGATCCTCGGCGAGCATCGCGCGGCCGGCGCGTGCGGCGATCACGGCGGCGCGCACGACCGCATTCTTGATGTAACCGCCCGTCATGTCGAAGCGCTCGGCGAGCGCGCGGAAGTCGGTGCCGGCGTGCAGTCCGACGCCGGGCGGGAGCAGCTGCTGCCACAGCTTCGCGCGCTCGTCGACGTCGGGCTCCGGAAAGCGGATGCGAAAGTTGAGGCGGCGCTGCAGCGCGGGATCGATCGCGGCCTCGGCGTTCGTCGTCAGCACGCTGACGCCGTCGAACGTCTCCATGCGCTGCAGGATGTAGTTGATCTCGAGGTTCGCGAAGCGATCCTGCGCGGTCTTGAGCTCGGTGCGCTTGCCGAACAGCGAGTCGGCCTCGTCGAACAGGAGCATCGCGTGCGCGTCCTGTGCCTCGTCGAAGATCTTCGCGAGGTTCTTCTCGGTCTCGCCGACGTACTTCGACACGACCGCGCTCAGATCGATGCGCACGAGCTCGAGCCCGAGCTCGGAGGCCACGACCGACGCGGCCATCGTCTTGCCCGTGCCGGGCTCGCCGGAGTACAGCGCCGACACGCCGCGCGAGATGCCGAGGTGACGCTGGTAGCCCCAGCGCTCGAGGATCTGCGCGCGCTCGCGCACCATCGCGATCATGTCGCGCAGCGTGTCGATCACGTCGTCGGGCAGCACGAGCTCGGCCATGCGCGCCTTGCGCGCGACGACCGCGCCGAACGTGCCGATGCGCAGCGCGAGCCGGCGCTGGGTCGCGGCCTCGATCGCGTCGCGATCGAGCGGGATCGCGGCGGCAGTGGCGTGCGCGCTCGCTTCGCGCACGACGTCGGCGATCGCGCCCGGGCCGATCACGTAGCGCGCGGCGAGCTCGGGCGCGTCGCCGGCGGGGCCGCTCGCGGTGGCGAGGCTCGCGCGCCACGCCGCTTCGCGATCGGCGAGCTCCGCGCGCGGGATCGCGATCTCGAGCTGCGGCCGGCGCAGATCGAGGTGGCCGCCGCGGCCGGTCGTGCCGGCGAGCAGGGCGCCCGGGAAGTGCTCGAGCGCGTCGGCGTGATCGGTGGCGAGCCGGCCGGCGTCGTCGAAGAGCGCGTCGGCATCGGCGAGGTACGGGATGGCGCCGCGCAGGCGCGCCGCGGCGAGCGCCGATGCGAGCATCGCCTGCTGCGCGCGTTTCTCGGCGGCGACGAGCGCGGGGATCGCGATCGTCGCGCGCGGCCGACCGAGCGCGGCCGCGAGCCGCTGCGCGGCCGCGGCGCGTCCCGATCCGCGTGGTCCGCGCAGCGCGACCGCGATGCGCGCGTCGTCAACGAGCCGCGGCGCGACCGCGTCGATCGCGGCGACGAGCGCCGGCGGCAGGACGACGCGGTCGTCGCGCGCGGCGGCGTGCAGCTCGCAGATCGCGGCGAGCGGCGGCCGGAGCCGGTCGTCGCCGAGCAGCCACGCGAGCGCGTGCGGCGCGAGCTCGATCGACGCGGCGAGACCATCGCCGGTGATCGCGAGCAAGCGCGAGCGGCGCAGCGGCGAGCCCGGCAGCAGCGCTTCGACAAACACCGCGGCGATCGGCGCGTGGAGTGCGACGCACGCATCGACGTACAGCGCCGGCGCGCGGCGATGCGCGAGCGCGTGGAACAGCTCGCGCGTGTCGAGATCGACCGCGTAGACGAGCGCGCACGCGATCAGCACCGCGCTGGCAGAGTCGAGCCCGAATCGCTCGACCACGAGATCGATCGGCGTGCCCTCCCACGGCGTCTCGACCATCGCGATCTGCTGCTTGAGCTGCGCGATCGCTTCCGTATGCGTGCCATGCGGCCGCAGCGTGCCGCCGGCGATCCGTGCGAGCGCGGCCGGATCGTTCAAGAAGATCTGCGCCGGCGCCCGCGAGTCGGTGAAGCCGCTGCCGGCGTCGAGCCGCTCGAGCACGGCGAGCTCCGCGCACCAGCGCATGTACAACACGTTCTTCGACAGCCACGCCGGCGTCACGACAGCATCCGCTTCCACCACGACTTCTTCTTCGGCACCTCGTCCGCCTGCGCCGCCGCGATCTCCTTCTCGTCGCCGAGGCTCGTCGCCGGTTTCGCCTCTTCCTGGACGTCGGGGCCGCCGGCGAGCGTGCTCGCCGGCTTCGGCGCGTCCTTCACCTCGGGCCCG
This sequence comes from Kofleriaceae bacterium, assembly GCA_035500135.1. Classification (GTDB taxonomy): domain Bacteria; phylum Myxococcota_A; class Polyangia; order Haliangiales; family Haliangiaceae; genus JABFXX01. Next base: position 3,953 of record DATJXL010000274.1, on the reverse strand, counting down.
ACCGACAGCGTGCTCGCCGGCTCGGGCGCGTCGGGATCGACCTCGGTCGGCGGCTTCGCGTCGGGCTGCTTCGCCTTCGCGACCGGGTGCCTGTCCTCGAGCTCGTCCTGCGCTTCCTCGAGGTGCACGAGCGTGCGCCGCAGCTCGCCGACGCGCGCGACCAGCTCGACGTAGGTCTCGTCGTCGTACGCGAGGTTCGGCTGCAAGATCGCGAGCGCTTGCTCGAGCAGCCCGCGCCGATCGGTCGCGTACACGAACATGTCGAGCTGGGTGTCGCGGCCTTCCACTGCTTCTTGCAGCGCTTCGAGCGCGCGCAGCTCGTGCGCCGGCAAGTGCAGCGTCGCGACGATGACGTGCTCGCCATCGAGGATCGCGCGCATCGCCGCGAGTAGCCCGGCGCGCTCGCCGCGCGCGAGGTCGCGCTGCTGTTCGGCGTGCACCTCGGGGAGCTCGTCGTCGTCGCGCTTGTCGAGCTCCGACTCCGCGAGCCGCTGCTCGCGCTCGAGCTCGCGCCCGTCGACCTCTTTGTCCTGCGCGCGCACACTAGTCCTCGATCTTCTCCCACCACTGACACCACCACTCGGTGCCGACGAGGATGCGGAGCTTCGGGTGCCAGCAGTACGCGATCTTGTCGTCGGTGTTCAGGTAGTACAGGCAGTTGCCGCACTTCTCTTCGCCGTACGGCTGGCCCTTGAGCACGGCATCTTCGGCGAGGTGCTTGAGCTGCAGCGATAGCTTCTCGTCGATCTCTTTGGGCTCGGGCTTCGGCAGCGCGTCGTCGGACATCGCGCCCGAGCATACGATCATTTTTTGCGACTGCGCTGCGCGAACCACGCCACGGTCTCGGCCATGCCTTCGGCGACCTGATGCGTCGGCGTGTAGCCGAGCGCCGCGGAGATCTTGTCGATCGCGGCCTGCGAGTGGGCGACATCGCCCGGGCGCGCCGGCTCGAACGCGGGTTCGGCCTTCGCGACCTCCGGATGCTCCTTTGCGAGCGCGTCGCGGATCATCGCGTACAGCTGCTTCAGGTCGACGCGGCCGTTGCAGCCGCAGTTGTAGACGGTCCCGGTGACCGCCGGCTCGGCGGTCGCCGCGAGCAAGTTCGCCTGCACGATGTTGTCGACGTAGCAGAAGTCGCGGCTGTTCGTGCCGTCGCCGTAGATCACGCACTGCTTGCCGTCGAGCAGCTCGGCGATCCAGCGCGGGATCACGGCGGCGTACGGCCCGTCGGGATCCTGGCGCCGGCCGAACACGTTGAAGTAGCGCAGCCCGATCAGCTCCTGGCCGTACACGTCGTGGAACACCTGCGCGTAGATCTCGTCGGCGCGCTTGGTCGCCGCGTACGGCGACAGCGGCTTGCCGATGCGATCCTCGTGCTTCGGCAGCCCGGGGTGGTCGCCGTACACCGACGAGCTCGACGCGTAGACGACGCGCCCGACCTTCGCGTCGCGCGCGGCGACGAGCACGTTCAAGAACGCGTCGACGTTGTGCTGGTGCGACGCGATCGGATCGGCGATCGAACGCGGCACCGAGCCGAGCGCGGCCTGATGCAGCACGATGTCGACCTCGCGGCACGCGCGATTCGCGAGCGTCGGGTCGCGCAAGTCGCCCTCGATGAACTCGAACTGCAGGCGCTCGTCGGGGTTGATCGCGAGCACGTCGTCGAGGTTCTTCTTGTACCCGGTGATGAAGCTGTCGACGCCGACGACGGTCTGGCCGAGGTCGAGCAGGCGCTCGAGCAGCGCCGAGCCGATGAATCCGGCGACGCCCGTCACCAGCCACCGGCGCGGCTTGTTGACCAGATCCGCGCAAACGTCGTCGTAGCGCGAGGTCATAGACTCCAGATCCGGATCCCGCGGGGCGGCTTGCGCGGCAGCGCGCTCTTGACGTCGATCACGACGCCGCCATCGCGCACGCGCGCGAAGATCGCGTCGGGGTTCGCGATGTAGTCCTTGTGCGCGACCGCCAGGATCACCGCGTCGAGCCCGGTCAGCTTGTCGAGCGGCGCGAGCTCGATCTTGTATTCCTCGAGCGCCTCGTGCGGATCGCCGAGCGGGTCGTGCACCATCGCGTCGATGCCGTATTGCGCCAGCTCGGCGGCGATGTCGGGGATCTTCGAGTTGCGCAGGTCGGGCACGTTCTCCTTGAACGTGAGGCCGAGGATGCCGACGCGCGCCTTGCGCAGCGGCACGTCGAGCGAGGTCAGCAGCTTCACGCACTTCTGCGCGATGAACAGGCTGACGTTGTTGTTGACGCGGCGTCCGGCGAGGATCACCTCGGGCAGGTAGCCGAGCTCCTCGGCCTTCATGGTCAGGTAGTACGGGTCGACGCCGATGCAGTGGCCGCCGACCAAGCCGGGCGCGAAGCGCAAGAAGTTCCACTTCGTGCCGGCAGCGTCGAGCACGTCCTGGGTGCGGATGCCCATGCGATCGAAGATCAGCGCGAGCTCGTTCATCAGCGCGATGTTGAGATCGCGCTGCGTGTTCTCGATCACCTTCGCCGCCTCGGCGACCTTGATCGACGGCGCGCGATGCACGCCCGCGTGCACGACCGAGCCGTACACGCGCGCGACGCGGTCGAGCGTCTCCTCGTTCTGGCCCGAGACGACCTTGAGGATCTTCTCGAACGTGTGCTCCTTGTCGCCGGGGTTGATGCGCTCGGGCGAGTAGCCGAGGAAGTAGTCGGTGCCGTTCTTGAGGCCGCTCTTCTCGTCGAGGATCGGCCCGCACACCTCCTCGGTGACGCCGGGATAGACCGTCGATTCGAACACGACCACGTCCCCCTTCTTGACGTGCGGACCGACCGTCTTCGACGCGCTGATCACCGGTCCGAGATCGGGGCGGTTGTTGCTATCGACGGGCGTCGGCACCGCGACGATGTAGAACGTGCAATCCGCGAGTCTTGCAGGATCGGCGCTGAGCTCGAGCTTGGTCGCGGCGTGCAGTTGATCGGCGGTGACCTCGAGCGTGTCGTCGTGGCCGCGCTTGAGCTCGTCGACGCGACGCTGGCGGATATCGAATCCGACCGTCGGGAGCTTCTTGCCGAACGAGAGCGCGACGGGCAAGCCGACGTAGCCGAGCCCGATGACCGCGATCTTCTCCTGTTCGAGTGGACGCATCGCGCAAAGCAGAGCACGAGAATGTCGTACTCGACAAGCGTGCGCGCGCGTCACAGTGCGCGAGTCGCGAGCTAGCCCACGAGGGCGACGCCCAGGAACCGCCCGGCCGGCATCAGCTGCGCGAGCTCGACCAGCTCGCGTTCCTTCGAGCGATGCGCGCCCGCGACGAGCGCGACCGCATCCATGCACGCCGCGGCGCTCGCGTGCTCGCCGAGCAGCTCGAACCCGGTCAGATCGACGAGCACGTGCGCGAACAGCTCCGCGCCCGTGCTCAGCGCGCGCGCGAGCTGCGGCACGACCTCGCCGGCGCGCTCGACGCGCGGTGGCGAGAGCAGCGCGAGCGATCCGCCGAGCCAGCGCGTCGCGAACACCGAGTCGTGGCCGCGCTGGCCGCCGGTCAGATGCGCGAGTGCCGGATAGCGGACGTTCGCATCGACGACCGCGATCGTCGCGCCGGTGAGCTCGCACAGCGCGAGCCCGAGATGGACGAGCAGCGGCGGCACCGCGACCGCGTCGTCGCTCGGCACGAAGCCGACGACGCGCGCACCTGCACTGCGGATCTGCCGCGCGATGCGCGCGCACGCCACGCGCAGCTCGCCGTCTGCCGGCGCGACTCCGATCGCCGCGAACAGCTCGCGATCGGCGGGAGCGGCGGCATCGTGCATGGTCGCACCATGGCACTCGCCTACCGTGCGCGCTAGCCAGTGACGTGCGGATCGTCCACGTGCTGTCGTCGTTCGGCGTCGGCGGGCAGGAGCGCGTCGCACTCGACCTCGCGCTCGGCCAGCGCGCGCGCGGCCACGACGTCGCCGTGATCTCGCTCGCGCCGCCGCCC
>DATJXL010000273.1:0-16683 GCA_035500135.1 Kofleriaceae bacterium | reverse complement strand
GGGCCGGATCGATCCCGATCGCGCGCTTGACCGCGCGTTCGGCGCGCGGCGCGTTGCCGATCGGGCCTCGCGCGATCTCGTGCAGCTCGAGCAGCGCGGCGACGCGCTCCTCCGGCGTGGCCGCGCGCTCGGCGCGATCGTCGAGCAGCTCGCCGAGATCTTGCCAGCGCTCCGCGCGCCGGAGCAGGCGGCCGAGATGGAACGCGGCCTTGCCGTTCTTGCCGTCGATCTCGAGCGCCTTTCGTAGATATTGCTCGGCCTCGGGCGCGTCGGGAGAGAACTTCACGTACGCCTCGGCAGCCGACGCGTAGAGCCCGGTCGCGAGGCTGCGATCGGTCGACGCGGTCGCCTCCTTGACGTACTTCGCCGCGAACTTCTGCCAGTTCGCGCGGCTCAGCTCGACCTCGTCGAGGCCCTCCTTCGCCATCGCGTCGTTCGCGCGCAGCTCGAGCACGCGCTCGAACGCGGCGCGCGCGGCCTTCGGATCGCAGACCTCGCTCTCGAGCACCATGCCCTGCTCGAGGTAGAGGTCGGCCTTGCGGTTAGCGTCGTCGTTGGCCGACAGCTCGGCCTCGATCAGCGCGACCACGGCATCGGGTCGGCCACGCGACGACAGCAGCTTGCGCGCCGCGGCGAAGCGATGGGCCGCGAGCTCGGGCGCCGCGGCGCGCGCGGCCGCGGGAAGCGCGCCCAGCACCTGGGCGTCGTCGGGATCGTGCTCGTAAACCGTGAGGAGAGAGGACAGATCGGCCATGGTCGCTACGCGGCCCGGGAGCGCCCCGAGCGCGGACCGATCGATGCTATGCGCCCGGCCCCGCGAACACAACGCGTCCGCCCGCGGATCTCTTGAAGACTTCGGCAGACAACTGGCGACGGTTTCGTGCGAAACCGCCGCCCGCAATGTAGGGTGGGCCGGTGACGAGTCGTAGCTCGCTGGGCTACCTGAAGCCGTACAGGGGCGCGCTCGCGGCAGGTGTCGCGATGCTGGTCGCGACCAACGTCTGCTACCTCGGCATCCCGTACTTCATCGAGCAGGCGATCGACGACCTGCAGGCGAACGACGCCGCCGCGGTCACGCACGACGCCGCGCTGCTGATCGCGTTCGCGATCGCCACCGCGGTGACGCGCATCGTCTCGCGCGTGTGGATCTTCAACGCCGCGCGCGGGGCGGAGTACGACCTCCGCTCCGAGCTGTTCGGACACGTGCTCACGCTGTCGCCGGCCTACTACCGCGACCATCCGACCGGCGACGTGATGTCGCGGCTCACCAACGACGTCCAGACCGTGCGCGCGATGTGGGGAGCCGGCGCGGTTCATCTCGCCAACGCGGTGACCGCGTTCGCGTGCGTGCTCACCTACATGATGCTGCTCGACGCGAACGTCGCCGCGGTCGTGCTGATCCCGTATCCGCTGATCTTCGTCGTCGGCAACGCGCTGTCCAAGCGTGTGTACCGGACGCAGCGCGAGGTCCAGGCCGAGCTCGGCACGCTGTCCTCGCGCATCCAGGAAGATCTCGGCGCGATCCAGGTGATCAAGACGTACGGGCTCGAGGACGTGCGGCGCAAGGGCTTCCTCGCCGGCTCGCAGCGGCTGCTCGACAAGAACATGGACGCGGCGAAGGTCCGCATCCAGCTCGGGCCGACGCTCAACACGCTCGCGCCGCTCGCGGTCGCGATCCTGCTCCTGCGCGGCGGCGACCTCGGCGTCGCCAAGTTCACCGCGTTCCTGTCGCTGCTCGCGCGGCTGGTGTGGCCGACGCTCACGCTCGGCTTCATGCTCGCGCTCGTGCAGCGCGGCCGCGCATCGTGGACGCGCCTGATCCAGCTGTTCGACACCAAGACCGACATCCCCGACGGCACCGGACCCGAGCTGCCCGCGAGCGATCGACCCGCACGCGTCGCGATCCGCGACCTCACGGTCAAGGTCGACGATCGCACGCTGCTCGAGGGCGTGACGTTCACGCTCGAGCCCGGCACGATTACGGCGATCGTCGGTCGCACCGGCTCGGGCAAGAGCACGCTGGTCGAGGCGCTGTGCCGGCTCGTCGACATCCCCGCCGGCACGATCTTCTTCGACGACCACGACATCACGACCATCCCGCAGGCGTCGCTGCGCGCGCAGCTCGGTTACGCGCCGCAAGAGGCGTTTCTGTTCTCGACGACGATCGCCGACAACATCGCGATGGGCTACGGCAGCGGCACCGCGATCCCGGCCGCGCGACGCGTCGAGCTCGAGCGCGTCGGTGCCGCCGCGTCGGCTCCCGATCTCAGCGGCGAGCCGCGCATCCGCGACGCCGCGAAGGCAGCGGGGCTCGAGCGCGACCTCGCCGCGATGCCGGAGGGCCTCGCGACCGTGGTCGGCGAGCGCGGCATCACGCTGTCGGGCGGCCAGCGCCAGCGCGTCGCGCTCGCCCGCGCGCTCTCGGCCGCGCCGCGCCTGCTCGTGCTCGACGACTCGCTGTCGTCGGTCGACGCCGACACCGAGAAGCTGATCCTCGGCCACCTGCGCGGCGTGATGACCGGCCGCACGGCGGTGCTGATCAGCCATCGCGTCGCCGCGATCAAGGACGCCGATCAGATCCTGGTGCTCGATCAGGGCAAGCTGGTCGAACGCGGGACGCACGCGCAGCTGATCGCGGCGAGCGGCGTGTACGCCGAGCTGTATCGCACCCAGCTCGACACCGACTTCGACCTCAAGGACGCGGTGTAATGGCGATCGAAGCGGAGATCGTCCTCGGCAAAGCGTACGACCTGCGCCTGATCCAGCGGCTCGCCAAGTACGTGCGGCCGCACCTGGCGCTGCTCGCGGCGTGGGTCGTGTTCATGCTGACCACGATCGCGTTCGACCTCGCGCAGCCATACCTCGTGATGTACGCCGTGCACCACCACATGTTCGGCGGCCGGCCCGACCTGCTGCCGATCGACGCGGCGCTGTACGTCGGGCTCGTGATCGTCCAGAACGCGTCGTCGTTCTTCGAGTCGTGGTTCCTGCAGCTCGCCGGCCAGCGCACGATGCACGGCCTGCGCGTCGCGATCTTCGATCACGTGCTCGCGCAGCGCGCCGCGTTCTTCGACCGCATTCCGGTCGGCCGGCTGATGACGCGCATGACGAACGACATCGAGAGTCTGAACGAGATGTTCGCTCAGGGCGCGATCACGCTCGTCGCGGACGCGGTCCGCGCGGTCGTGATCGTCGGCATCATGCTGTCGATCGACGTCGACCTGTCGCTGATGACGCTCGCGACGCTGCCGCTGGTCGTCATCGTCGTCGAGATCGCGCGCCGCGCGATGCGCAAGTCGTTCCGCCAGATCCGCGTGCGGCTCGCCGCGATGAACGCGTTCGCGCAGGAGCACCTGTTCGGGATCCGCGTCCTGCAGCTGCTCGGCCGCGGCCAGATCGCGCGCCGCGAGTACGACGAGATCAACGCCGGCCACCGCGACGCGTACCTGTTGCAGATCCGCGCCGACGCCGCGATGTACGCGCTCGTCGAGATGATCGGCATGATCGCGCTCGCGGCCATCCTGTGGTGGGCCGGCCACGACGTGCTGTCCGCGGCGCTGATCGCGCGCGTCGTCGGCTTCTACGGCTACATCGAGAAGTTCTTCACGCCGATCCGCGACCTGTCGGCGAAGTACGCCGTGATGCAGGGCGCGATGGCCGCGTGCGAGCGCATCTTCCAGCTGCTCGACACCGACGAGTACGACGGCTCGACGCCGTCGCTCGCGACCGCCGGCGACGTGCCGAAGCCGCCGCCGAACGCGCCAGCCGTCGAGATGTCGGGCGTGTTCTTCAGCTACGGCGCGGAGCCGGTGCTGCGCGGGCTCGACCTGCGCGTGCCGAGCGGCGCGAAGATCGCGGTCGTCGGCGCGACCGGCTCGGGCAAGTCGACGACGATCAAGCTGCTGACGCGGCTGTACGAGCGCGACCGCGGCGCGATCCGCATCCACGGTGTCGACGTGCGCGACCTGCCGCTCGCCGAGCTGCGCCGCCGGATCACGGTCGTGTCGCAGGACGTGATCCTGTTCGCCGGCACGCTCGCCGACAACATCGCGCTCGGCAAGCTGTACGAGCGCAGCAAGCTGGATGCCGCGATCGCGCGCGTCGGCCTCGATCGCGCGCTCGCGCGCCGCGGCGACGACCTCGACTGCAAGGTCGCCGAGCGCGGCGCGAACTTCTCGGCGGGCGAGCGCCAGCTCGTCGCGTTCGCGCGCGCGCTCCTGCGCGATCCCGAGATCCTCGTACTCGACGAGGCGACCGCGCACGTCGATCCCGAAGCCGAGGAGCTGATCGAGCGCGGCCTGCAAGAGCTGATGAAGGGCCGCACGACGCTCGTGATCGCGCACCGGCTGTCGACCATCCGCAACGCCGATCAGATCGTCGTGATGGACAAGGGCCTGGTCGTCGAGCAAGGCACGCACGCCGAGCTGGTCGCCAAGGGCGGGCTGTACGCGGCGCTCGAGAAGACGTTCCGGCGCCAGAGCTGAACGCGACCCTCCTCCTGCTCGGCTGGAATTGGTATGATCGCAAACACATGCCGACCGCGCTGTACGAGCGGCTACGCGCCGCCGTCGACGTCATGGCCGACGGCGCGATCGTCGCCGACACGACCACCGGCGAGGTCGTGATCAATCGCGCCGCGCGCGAGATGCTCGGCATCCCGCGCGAGGCGCACGTCGACACCACGTACCTGAAAGACGTCGTCGGCTTTTACCCGTTCGATCTCGCGGCCGGCGCGCCGGATGGTCAGCCGGTGCGCGAAGAGGTCCGCATCGGCGAGCGCGTGCTGCACTCGGTCGTCACGCCGCTGCGGCCGAGCGCCGGCGACGTCGAGATGCCCGCCGGCGCGATCGTCGTCCTGCGCGACCTCGGCGACACCGCGGACGTCGCGCGCCGGCGCGCCGAGTTCGCGCAGGTGATGTCGCACGAGCTGCGCACGCCGCTGACGTCGATCGCCGGCGCGCTCGACATCGTGCTGTCCGGCTACGCCGGCCCGCTCAGCGATCGCCAGCTCCGCTACGTCGACATGGCGCGCCAGGCCGCGACGCGCATGAACCAGCTCGTCGACCAGCTGCTCGACCTCGCGCGCGCGCAGGCCGGGTCGATCACGGTTGCAGCCGCGCCGGTGCAGCTCGATCGGCTCGCGCGCGAGGTGATCGATCGCTACCGCGCGGCGGCGGCGACCAAGCAGCTCACGATCGTGCTCGGCGCGTCGGCCGAGGACATCTCGATCGTCGGCGATCCCGAGCGGCTCGCGCAGGTGCTCGGCAACTTGCTGACGAACGCGATCCGGTTCGCACCGACCGGCGGCACGATCGACGTCCAGGTGTTCGGGCCGCCGCTTTCGGAAGACGCGGTCGGCGTGTCGGTGCACAACACCGGCGAGCCGATCGCGCCCGAGGATCGCGAGCGCATCTTCGAGCCGTTCTCGGCGTCGAGCCGGCGCGTCGGCGGCACCGCGCTCGGCCTGTCGATCTCGCGCACGATCATCGAGGCGCACGGCGGGCGGATCTGGGTCGAATCGGATCCGACCGGCACGAAGTTCGTGTTCACGCTGCCGTCGACCGCGAAGGAAGACAAGACGCAGCCGATCCAGATCCCGATCGAAGGCGCGGCACCGCCGCGGCGGCGCGGCCTCGGCGAGAACCAGTGCGCGATGGTCGCCGACGACGATCCGCGCCGCGCGCTGCTGCTCAAGGGCCTGCTCATGTCGCTGACCGAGCGCGTGCTGGTCGCGCACGACGTCGACAGCGCGCTCGCGATCGCGCGCAGCGATCATCCCGCGCTCGCGGTCGTCGCCGGCGCGATGACCGACTCGCTCGCGCTGCTCGCGATCCTCGAGCACGACCCCGACACGCACAAGACGGCCGTGATGGTCGTCGGTGAACCGGAGCGTCGCGCCGATCTGCTGGCGGCCGGCGCCGACGACCTGCTCGAGTTCCCGATCCAGCCGGCCGCGTTCCGCGACGCGTGCATGCGCCTGGTCGAGAGCGGCCGCCGCGAGGCGCCACGCGTACTGATCGTCGACGACGACGTGTCGATCCGCGTGATCTGCCGCGAGGTGCTCGAGCTCGGCGGCTATCAGGTGCGCGACGTCGGCTCGGCGAACGCCGCGCTCGTCGAGGCGCGCCGGTTCCGGCCCGACATGATCGTGCTCGACGTGCTGATGCCGGGCGTCGACGGCTACCGCTGCGCCGAGCTGATCCGCGCCGACCCGGCGATCGGCATGGCGCCGATCATGTTCCTGTCCGCGCGCGGCGACACCGCCGACAAGGTGCGCGCGTTCCGCAGCGGCGCCGAGGACTACATGGTCAAGCCGTTCGACGCCGCCGAGCTGCTCGCGCGCGTCGCGAAGGCGCTCGACCGCCAGGCGCGCGAGCTCGGCGCCTCGCCGACGACGCAGCTGCCGGGCGCGGATGCGATCCAGGCCGAGATCGAGCGCCGGCTCGGGTCGAGCGACGCGAGCGCGGTCGCCTGCTACCTCGACCTCGACAACCTGAAGGCGTTCAACGACTACTACGGCTACGCGAAGGCCAACGCGGTGATCCGCCAGACCGGCGACGTCATCCGCTACGTCGTGCAGCGCGCCGGCGGCTCGGGCGACTTCATCGGCCACATCGCGGGCGACGACTTCGTGTTCGTGACCGGCGCCGACCGCGCCGACATCGTGTGCCGCGGCATCTGCGAGCGCTTCGACCACCTGATCCGGCTCTACTACGACCCGGCCGATCGCGAACGCGGCTACATCGAGACCAAGGACCGCTTCGGCGTGCAGCGCAAGTTCCCGATCATGAGCGTGTCGATCGCCGCGATCTCGATCGTGCGGGCCAAGACCTATGCCGGGCTGGCCGAGCTCGCCGCGGTCGGCAAGCGCACCGCGAAGGGCATCCCGGGCTCGAGCTATGTCCGCGACGGCGAGACGATGACCGCCGACGCCGCGACCGGCTGATCAAAGCTTTTGCGCGGGTCGTGCGTCCAATCGCGCATGAGCTACCGCGATGACGTCGATGCCCTCGCCGCCCGCCACGCCGCGCTCGATGCCCAGGCCGCCGAGGCCACGCGCCAGCGCGACGACGCGGCGCGTCTGCTCGCCGAAGCCCGCACGCGCGCGAGCCTCCCGGTGCTCGACAACCTACGCATCGCGTCGCCGTGCTCCGAGAGCTGGGACGAGATGACCGGCGACGACCGGGTGCGCGCATGTGCGAAGTGCAATCAGAATGTCTACAACCTGACCGCGATGACGCGCGACGAGGCCGAGGCCCTGATCGTCTCGCGCGCGGGCCAGCTGTGCGCGCGTTATTATCAGCGCACCGACGGGACGATCTTGCTCGCCGACTGCACGATCGGCGTGCGCAACAAGCGGCGCCGTCGCTGGATCGCGGCCGCGATCGGGGCGACCGCCGGGCTGGCCTCGGGGGTCGGCATCTACAAGAAGACCCGGCCCGAGCCCGCAGCCGAGGTGATCGGCGCGATCCCCACGGTCGCGGTCCCGCAGGTCCCGCAGGACGGGCCGCACGGGCATTGGATCGCGGGCGGCATGTCGCCTCCGGCCGCGCTGGCGCCGAACACGCCGAACGCTCGGCCGGTGGTGAGACCGCAACCGCGGCCGATCGCAGCGCGACCCGGCCGCGGCAACGCGCGCTGATCGCTATCCGCCCAGCTCGATCCCGACGCTGCGCGCGGTGCGCACCAGCTCGCTCGCCGGATCGACGAGCTTGAGCTTCTTGATCGCCTTCTCGATCGGCTTGGCGACGATCCTGCCGCCGTCGAGCGCGGCGACCTGGCCGAACTGGCCGTCCGCGATGAGGTCGACCGCCTTGATGCCGAACCGCGTCGCGAGCTCGCGATCGAACGCGCACGGCGAGCCGCCGCGCTGGACGTGACCGAGCACGGTCGCGCGCACGTCGTAGCGCGTGCGCGCGCAGATCGCATCGCACAGCCGCTGCGCCGCGCCGCCGAGCCGCTCCTGGTGGGTCGCGTCGCCTGCGGTCACGACCGACAGCGCGCCGCCCTTCGGCCGCGCGCCCTCCGCGACGACGACGATCGAGTAGCTCACGCCGCGCCCGTGCCGGCGGTGAAACGCCGCGATCACGCGATCGACGTCGTACTCGATCTCCGGAATCAGCACGACGTGCGCGCCGCCCGCGAGCCCCGCGGTCAACGCGATCCAGCCGGCGTAGCGCCCCATCACCTCGACGACCATGATCCGCTCGTGGCTCTCGGCCGTCGTCTGCAAGCGCTCGAGCGCGCCGACGACGATCTCGACCGCGGTCTGGAACCCGACGGTGTAGTCGGTCGCCTCGAGGTCGTTGTCGATCGTCTTGGGCACACCCACGATGCGGGTGACACCGCGCTCGATGAACTGGTGACCGAACGACATCGTGCCGTCACCGCCGACCACCACGAGCGCGTGCAGGTCGAGCTTGTCGAGGTTCGCCATCACGCGCGCCGAGACGTCGTGCACCTCGGTGCGGCCGTCGGGGAGCTCGACCGGGTACGCGAACGGGTTCGCGCGATTGCTCGAACCGAGGATCGTGCCGCCGCGGGCGAGCAAGCCGTGCACGCGGCTCGCATCGAGCTCGATGTACTGCTCCTCGTACAGGCCCTGAAACCCGTTGCGGATGCCGACGACGTCCCAGCCGTGCGTGCGCCGCGCGTGCAAGACGACCGCGCGGATCACCGCGTTCAGCCCCGGACAGTCACCGCCGCCGGTCAGGATCCCGATCCGCGTGCTCATGGTTCACGATGCCGCGCGCAGGGCCGGGCGCAACAGCGGACGCAGCGGCTCGGCGAGCCGCGCGAGCTGCTCCGGATCCGGATCGACGATCAGGCCGCGGCAGCTCGCCGCCCCGCACGCGCACGGCTCGGCGACGTCGGGCACGAACGCGTAGTCGTACGTGATCTCCTCGCCGGGCGCGATGTCGCGCAGCGCGACCCACCATGCCCGGACCACGCCGGCCTCGGCATCCCAGCGCGACCGAACTTCGCTGTTCGGCTCGCAGCTGTGGTTGAGCCAGCGCGTCTGGTCGACCAGGTCCCACAGGACGTCGTGGCCCGCGGGGCCGTCGAGGATGAGCGCGTAGGTGTCGTCGAAGTCGTCGTCGGGCTCGTACAGCACGCCGTCGCCGGTACACAGCGTGTCGCCGGCGGCAAACGCGCGCGTGGCGACGACGCCGTAGCCATGGATCGCAGACGACACGACTCGCAGGCCATCGAGCAGCGGCATGGGCACGGTTTGTACGTTATGTTTCGCCGAAATGGCAACCAAGCTCAGAGTCGGCGTGCTCGGTGCGACCGGAATGGTCGGCCAGCGCTTCGTGTCGCTGCTCGCGAACCACCCGTGGTTCGAGGTGGCCGCCGTCGCGGCCAGCGCGCAATCGGCCGGCAAGGTCTACGCCGAGGCGGTCGCGGGCCGGTGGACGCTGGCCACGCCCGTTCCGCCGCAGGTCGCCAGCCTGCGCGTCGGCGATGCCTCCGCGGTCGCGCGCATCGCGCCCGAGATCGACTTCGCGTTCAGCGCGATCGACATGCCGAAGGACGCGACCGCGAAGCTCGAAGAAGACTACGCGCGCGCCGAGGCGCCGGTCGTGTCGAACTGCAGCGCGCACCGATGGACCCCCGACGTGCCGATGATGGTGCCCGAGCTCAACAGCGATCACGCGCGCGTGATCGAAGCGCAGCGCGCGCGGCTCGGCACCAAGCGCGGGTTCGTCACCGCGAAGCCGAACTGCTCGCTGCAGAGCTACGTGCCCGCGCTCCACCCGTTGCTCGCGTTCGGACCGACGAAGGTCTCGGTGTGCACGTATCAGGCGCTGTCGGGCGCGGGCAAGACGCACGAGACCTGGCCCGAGATGGCCGACAACGTCATCCCGTTCATCGGCGGCGAAGAGGAGAAGAGCGAGCAAGAGCCGCTCAAGATCTGGGGCAACGTGCGCGATGGCCGCATCGTCGCGGCGAGCGCGCCGGTGATCAGCGCGCAGTGCATCCGCGTGCCGGTGAGCGACGGCCACCTCGCGGCGGTGTCGGTCTCGTTCGAAGACAAGCCGACGCGCGAGCAGATCCTCGCGGCGTGGCGCGACTTCAGCGGCAAGCCGCAGGAGCTCGCGCTGCCGAGCGCGCCCAAGCCGTTCCTCGTCTACAAGGACGAACCGGATCGCCCGCAGACCAAGCTCGATCGCGACAACGGCGCGGGCATGGCCGTGACGATCGGGCGGCTGCGTCCGGACGCGATCTTCGACTGGCGATTCGTCGCGCTCTCGCACAACACCGTGCGCGGTGCCGCGGGTGGGTCGGTACTCACCGCGGAAATGCTGGTACGCGAGGGGTATTTGGCCCCCCGCTAGGTTGTGTGCGCGCGCTCGCGAAAATCTCGCGAGCTGAAGATCGATCAACGATTCCGCGGCATACCGCGACGCATCGACGGCGGGTGCAGGTGGGAGGTTTTCCGTACGTGCGCTGCGATCTCGCCGAGCGCCCGCGCACGCATCGTTTCTAGCTGTTACCTAGCTCGCTTTTCCTTGCGGGCGTTCCCATAGTGGGCGACGTTAGTCGATGATGTCCAAGAGCATCGCAGGTAAGCGCCGCGGTACCGCGGCGAGCGTCGCGCCCGCGCCATTGGCGCGCGGCACGCGCAACGGCCTGCCGAGGCTCGATGCATCCGCGCCCGAAGACGAGGCGCACGATACGGTGGTCGTGGACCCCGAAGAACACGCCGTCACCGCGCTCGAAGCGCACGACGTGGAAGCCGAGCACGCCGAGCACGTCGAGCACGACGAGGGCGAGCACGGCGAGCACGGCGACCTCCACGGCGACGCGGCCGAGATCGACGCGCGCATGCTCGAGCTCGGCAAGCGCCGGTTCGGCATCTCGTCGTTCCGGCCCGGCCAGGCGCTCGCGATCCGCAACGTGCTCGCCGGCATCGACACGCTCGCGATCATGCCGACCGGTGCGGGCAAGTCGCTGTGCTATCAGCTGCCCGCGCTCGAGCTGCCCGGCGTCACGCTCGTGGTGTCGCCGCTGATCGCGCTGATGAAGGATCAGCACGACAAGCTCGCCGAGCTCGACATCGAGGTCTTGCGGCTCGACTCGACCCTTTCGCCACGTGATGAGCAGGCCGCGCTCGCCAGGCTGTCCGAGAACCGGCCGTGCATCGCGTACGTCACGCCGGAGCGGCTCGGCGAGCCGAGGTTCCGCGACCGGCTCGCGAGCGTGCACGTCGCGCTGTTCGTCGTCGACGAGGCGCACTGCATCTCGCAATGGGGGCACGACTTCCGCCCCGCGTACCTCGGCCTCGGCGAAGCGATCCACGCGCTCGGCCGGCCGCCCGTGCTCGCGCTGACCGCGACCGCGCCGCCGAAGGTCAAGGACGACATCCTCGCGCAGCTGCGGCTGAACTATCCGGCCGACGCGTCGGTGATCGACATCGGGCTCGATCGCCCGAACCTGCGCTACCACGTGATCAAGGCCTCGAGCGAGCGCAAGAAGCAGGCGATGCTGCTGCGCCTGCTCGAGAAGACGCCGGGCTGCGGCATCATCTACGCCGCGACGGTCAAGACGGTCGACGCGCTCGCCGACTTCTTGTGGTCGCAGGGCGTCGAGTGCGGGCGCTACCACGGCCGCATGCGCGCGAAGGATCGCGAGCGCGTGCAGAGCGCGTTCATGGAGCGCAGCGAGCCGCGCCTGATGGTCGCGACCAACGCGTTCGGCCTCGGCGTCGACAAGCAGGACCTGCGCTTCGTCATCCACTACAACTTCCCGGGCTCGCTCGAGAGCTACTACCAGGAGGCCGGCCGCGCCGGCCGCGACGGCATCGCCGCCGACTGCGTGCTGCTCTACCAGCCCGAGGACAAGCGCATCCAGAGCTTCTTCCTGGGCGGGCGCTATCCCACGCCCGAGCAGACGCGCGCCGTCGCCGAGGCGCTGGTCGCGGTGACCGGCGGCCGGGTCGCGACCGCGGAGACCGACGATCACGACAACGTCTACCAGAGCGTCAAGGACATCGCGGAGCGCGCCGACGCGCCGGCGAAGAAGGCGCGCGTCGTGCTGTCGTTCTTGAAGGAGGTCGGGTTCGCGCTCGAGGCGCCCGGCGCGCGGTTCGCGCCGATGGCGATCGAGCCGCCGAGCATCGAGAACCTCGCGCGCGCGGCGAGCCGCTACGAGCAGAAACGCGCGCAGGACCGCGCGCGGCTCGCGGCGATGCTGCGCTACGCGCAATCGCATCTGTGCCGCACGCGCTTGCTCGTGACGTACTTCGGCTACACGGACGCGCCGGCGTGCGGCACGTGCGACAACTGCATGCGCGCCGCGCGCAGCGCGCCGTCGGCGGCACGGGATGCCGAGGCGATGGCGCAGGCGCTCGCGGCCGCCCGCACCGGCGACCCGGCGACCCGCAAGGAGATGCTCGAGGAGGCGATGCGCCGGCGGCGCGGCGGTGCCGGCCGCGGCCGCGCGCTCAAGATCGAGCGCGTGAAGCGCCCGGTGTTCGGCCCGCTCGAGAAGGGCGACATCGTGCGCCACGCGCGGTGGGGCGAAGGCGAGGTCGTGCGCGTCGTCGGCGACTCGATCTACACGTTCTTCCCGGTGCACGGCGAGAAGCTCTTGAAAGCGAGCTTCCTCGAAAAAATCGACGCATAATCCGGCCGTGAGCGCGCGCGAGCTGGTGAAATGGTGGAGCTGGGCGGTCTCCGGGTTCCTGGTGATCGTCGGCGCGATCGGTCTGTTCACCGAGAAGATCGGCCCGCTGCCGACCAACCGCGTGCACGCCCTCGGCACGAACCTCGCGGTCGGCTTGATCGGCTTCGGCTTCGCGCGGTTCTCGCGCGAGGACCTGTTCGTGCTGCTCGTCGGCGTCGGCATGCTGGTGCTGGCGGTCCTCGGCTTCGTGCCGGCAACGCAGCCGTGGCTGTACGACACGCTCAACATGGACCGCGCCGAGAGCGTGCTCGAGCTCGTCGGCGGGGTCGTGTCGCTGGGGTTATGGGCGTCCGCGCGCAGGTCAGCGGGCTAGCCGCGCGCGCGCATCGTCGACGAGCGGCGCGCCCGGGTCGGCGTGTGACTCCCACTTCAGAAACGTTTCGAGATCGGCGTGCGCCGCGGCATGGTCGCCAAGACCGTCCTCGGCGAGCGCGCGGTAGTAGAACATCGCTGGAACGTTGCGTAAGCCGGACGTGTCGTTGGCGGCACCCGAGATCTCGCCGCGCCGCGCGTAGCACGTATCGAGCTCGGCCTTGGCTTCAGCGAACCGCTTCGCGTCCAGCAACGTGCGCCCGAGCATGCAGTGGCCGATGCCGATGTCATCCGTGCGCAGCGCCGCCTGCATCGCTGCGATAGCGGTATCGTCCTGACCGCGCAGACGTGCGGCCTCGCCCTCGAGCAGCTTGCCATTGGCGCGGGGCTCGAGCGCGATCTCGGTCGACAGCTTCGCCGCCGTCGCGAGCGCGAGCTTGGGCATCCCGGCTTCGAGCTGCACGCGGGCGGCGCCGAACAGGTGTGCCGGCTCGCGCGTTACCGCCGCTGCGGCGGCCAGCGCGCCGGCCTTGTCGCCGCGACGCATCCGGACCTCGGCCAGGGCCTCCTGCTTGACCTCGATCACGTCCTCGCGGCCGTGCGCGTGATCGTCTCCGATCGCAGCCTCGAGGATCTTGCTCGCCTCGGCCAGGCGTCCCTCCGCGCACATGAGATCGGCCAAGTGGGTCGCCCCGAGCGACGCGTCGATCCGACCGATCTGGGCGGCGCCCTCGTGGGCCTCGGCCGAGTGCCCGGCGAGCTCTTCGGCTTCGATCCAGAGCGAATACGCGGTCGGATCGGGGTGTGGAAAGTCGTGCAGCAACGCGGTCACATCGGTCAAGGCCTGATCGACGCGCCCCGCCTGCAGCTCGGCCGACGCGAGGATTTCGCGTGCGAACTCGACACGAGGATGTGCGCGAGCGAGCGTCTGGCCGGCTTCGACCGCCTTCGTGAACTCGCGGCGGTCGATGTAGGCCACGATGATGTTGACACGCGCAGGCGTGTCGTCGGGCCAGATATCGAGCAGCTCGCGGTACGCGCCGATCGACCGATCGATCTCTCCGGTCGCGGTGTCGTAGTAGTCGCCGAGGAACTTCAAGCGATCGCGCTCGTTCATCCGATCGACCAGCGCGAACGCTCGCGCGTATGCGGCCTTGGCCTCGACATAGCGCCCGAGGTTCTCGGCCGAAACCGCGATCGCGGCCTGGGCGCGCGCGAAGTCGGGATCGCGTGCGACCGCCTGCCGGTAGTACGGCAACGCGTGTTCGTCGTCACCCGTGTAGTGGAATCGCAGCCCGAGTGCGTAGTCCGCGTCGGCATCGAGCAGCGGCGACACCCCGGTCTGGTCCACTTCGCCGGCCGGAACGTGGTCGCCTAGCGCCTCGCGCAGCCCGGCGGCGAGCTTGCCGATCGTGGGCACCACGGCTGCCAATGGTGCCGAGACCGAGCCGGTGTACACGCTGTTTCCGGTGGTCGCGTCGGTCGCTGCCAGCGACAGCGTGATGTTGGCGCCGTCGGCCAGCGCCGAGCCGCGCACCGTGACGACTCGCTGGCCGCGCCGCCCGGCCAGAACGGCGCCGAAGCGGTCGTCGAGCGGCAGCGGCTTGGGTCCGAGCTCGGCCGCGAGCGCCTCGAGCTGGTTGCCGCCGAGAGGATCGAGCAGGCGCGATCGCCGGAGCGCCTCCTCGACGATCAACTCGAACCCGTCGAGCTGCGGGTCACCGGTGCGGTTGGAGATGCCGAGCACGAGGACCTTGATCTGGCCGGTCGGCGTCGCCGCCGGCTTGGCTGCCTGCACCGGGAGAGGCGGCGCGGAGACCGGCGCCGCGCGGTCGCCCGTGCCCATCCGCGCGACGATCGCGATGCCCGCGCCGGCCACGACCACGGCGGCGGCGGCGAACGGCCACGCGCGGCGGCCCCGCACCGTGCCGCCACGGCCCGCGTCGAGGTCGGCGAGCAGCTCGCGCACGGTGGCGTAACGCTTGCGCGGATCGATCGCCAGGCAACGGCGCAGGATCGCGTCGAGGTACGCCGGCAGCTCGGGCGCAGCCTCGCGCAGCGGGCGCGGCGGCTTGTGCAGGCGCATCTCCATCACGGCGTGCGGCGTGTCGGCTTCGAACGGCGGCTTCCCGGCGACGAGCTGGTACAGCATGATGCCGAGCGAGTAGACATCGCTGCGCTCGTCGACCGGATCGCCTTTGACCTGCTCCGGGGACATGTACGCCGGCGAGCCGAGCTGCGCGCCGCTCGCGGTCAGGCCCGACTCGCCGATCGAGCGCGCGAGGCCGAAGTCGGCGACGCGAACGCGATCGTCCTTGTCGACGAGCACGTTCTGCGGCTTGAGATCGCGATGCACGACGCCTTCGGCATGCGCGGCCTCGAGTCCCGCGCACACCTGGCGAAACAGCTTGAGCGCGCGCGAGAGCGGCATCCGCGAATCGCGGCGCATCAGCGCGCCCAGATCCTCGCCGTCGACGAGCTCCATCGACAAGAAGCGCAGGCCGTCGTGCTCGGCGAGGTCGTAGACCCGCAACACGTTCGCGCTCGTGACCTTGCGCGCGAGCGCGATCTCGCGGCGAAACCGTGCGAGTGCGGCCTCCTGATCGGAATCGCCGCGCACGATCTTGAGTGCGACCTCGGTTTTGAGCTCGGTATCGTATGCGCGAAACACCTCGCCCATCCCGCCCTTCCCGATCGCACCGAGCACGCGATAGCGCGGTCCGAAATCGGGACCGACGGCGGGCTGGCGCAGCGACGGGCGCGACGGCCGGTCGTTGCGGGTCTCCTCGTGGGTCTCCGACGGAGCGCGTGGCTCCGCGTCGTCCGCGCGATCCGGCATCGCCTTCATCCTATCAGGGCGGCCGTCGTTCGGTTACCATGGTGTCATGCGCGTGATCGTGATGGTGTCCTTGCTCGCGTCGTCCCTCGCGTTCGCACAGAAGGCGCCACCGGTGAAGCCGAAGCCGACGACGCCGCCGGCCGAGGGCAAGCTGATCGACATCACCGATCCGCTCAGCCTGAAGGGCCAGCTGCGCGACCCGCACCTCCTGTTCTTTCTCGAGCGCGTCGACGACGAGCTCCAGCGCGGCACGCTGCCGAAGCGCACGTTCGTGCCGCGCCTCGTGCAGACGGTCGACGAAGAAAAGCTATAGCGCGCGCGCCACGCGCTGCCTGCGGATCTCGTACAGCGCGAGCGCCGCGGCGACCGACACGTTGAACGAGCCGACCGCGTCGCGCGCCATCGGGATCACGGCGTGAAAGTCGCACTGCTTGGCGACGAGCGGGCGCACGCCGTGCCCCTCCGCGCCGAGCACGAGCGCGAGCGCCAGCTTGCCGTCGATCTGATCGATCGGCAGCGCGCCCTCGGCCGCGTGCACGGCGACCCGCCACAGCCCGAGCTCGCGCAGCTCGCCGAGCGTGCGCACGAGGTTGCCGACCTGCGCGATCGGCACGAGCTCGCTCGCGCCCGCCGATGCCTTGGCGACGACCGCGGTGACCTGCGCGGCGCGATGCTCGGGAATGATGACGCCGCCCGCGCCGAGCAAGTACGCGGACCGCAGGATCGCGCCGAGGTTGCGCGGATCCTCGACGCCGTCGAGCACGACGAGCAGCGCCGGGCCTTCACTGGCCGCCACCAGCTCGTCGACCTCGGCGTACGCGAACGCGCCGAGCCACGCGACC
>DATJXL010000272.1:0-13754 GCA_035500135.1 Kofleriaceae bacterium | reverse complement strand
AGCGATGCGCGGCAGGACCGAGCCCGGCGCGATCAGATCCGGGCGAAACCGGTCTAGTAGATGCGCACGGTGACCGGCGCGCTCGGCAGGCCGCGCGCGATCACGAGCGTGCCGCCGCCGTCGACCGCGAGCGTGCCGTCGCCGACGACGGTGACGGTCGCGTAGCCGGCCTGCGCGGTGACGGTCACCGCCGCGCCGTTCCACGTCGCGCTCGCGGGCATACCGGCGCCGTCCGGCCGGCCGCTCCAGGTCCACTGCGCGGTGCCGGTCGTGCCGAGCGTGTCGTGCCAGCTCGCGCGCGCCGGATCGATCGCGGTGCCCGGCCACAGCCACACCTCCCGCCCGTCGCCGACCGATGCCAGCGTGGTCGCGGTCGGCAGCGATGGCGCGGCGAGCACGGTGTCGATGCCGTCGGGGTAGAGCACGAGCAGCGTGCCGGCCGGCACGAACGCCGGGATCTCGGTCATCGCGGCCTGCGCGGTGAGCTCGCCGGTCGCGGCCGCGCCGCCGAGCAGCGGATACCACGCGCCGTCGGGCAGCTGGACGTCGCGCGACGTCGCGCCTTGCTCGAGCACGGGCGCGACGAGGATGCGATCGCCGAGCATGTACTCGTCGACCGAGCTCCACGCCCAGTCGTCGCCGGGGAACTCGAGCGCGATCAGGCGGAACAGCGGCAGGCCGTCGCGCTGGAAGCTCGCCGAGCTGCCGAGCAAGTACGCCGCGAGCTGCTGGTGAAACCGCGCCCACCGCGCGAAGTGCGCGATCGACTGCGCGTCGTGCTGCCACTGGAAGTTCTGCATCGCGCTGCGCCCGTGATGCGTGCGCATGACCGGCGACAGCGCGCCGAACGTGACCCAGCGATAGAACAGCTCCTCGTCGGTCGGCACCGTGTCCTGGCTCTGATAGCCGGCGATGTCGCTGCCGAAATACGGAAACCCGGTGATGCCGAGCCCGATGCCCATCGGGATCACCGACGGAAAGCCATCGCCCTCGGTGAAGTCGGTCTGCTGATCGCCGGCCCACATCACCTGCACGAGCGGCTGCGAATGGATCCACGCCGCGCGCATGAAGTACATGACGCCGAGCTGCTGGTTGAAGCGTGCCCAGTCGACCGGGTAGCGGTTGTGCACCGCGAGCGCGGCCTCGCCCGACGCCAGCACGCAGTCGGTCGGCTGCCATTCGCCGAAGTCGGCCATCCAGCCGTCGGCGCCTGCGGCGACGCCCTCGCGCATCACGCTCTGCGCCCACGCGACGGCGTCCGGGCTCGTGAGATCGACGAGCGACGCCGGATCGAACTTCGCATCGGTGAACGTGTAGCTCGCTCCATTCGCGTCCCGGATCGAATAGCCGCCGGCGATTGCCTCGGCGTAGACATCGCCGGTCGAGTCGAGGAACGTGTTGTTGTAGACGAGGAACGCGAAGCCCTCGCCGTGGAGATCGCTCGCGAGCTGCTCGATGTCGGGGTAGAGCGTGCGATCGACGCGCCAGTTCTCGTCGAGCGTGTACGCGTCCTGGCCGGCCATCGCGCCGCGCCAGTCTTCGGTCCAGATCAGCGACGACGACACGCCGTTCGCGCGCAGCGCGGCGGCGACCGCGCGCACGTTCGCCGAGCCGAAGATCGCGTCGACCCACGGCGAGAAATAGATCGGCGGCGGCGGCGCCGGCTTGCCGACCCATTCGACCATCGTGCCCTGCGCGTCGCGCGCCGGGTGATCACCGGCACCGACAAAGACCTGGAGCGCGAGCGTGCGATCCCAGACCTCGAAGCGCGCGGCATCGGGTACGACCGAGCCGAGCTCGAAGATCGTGCGGGCGTCGGTATCGACCGCGAGCGCGTAACCGCGCGACGACACCGTCATCGGCATCGGGGTGTGCGTCGAATGGCGGCGGCCGGTCAGGAACCACACGCCGCCGTAGTCGTCGTCGGGCGTCGGATCCTTGCCGATGCCGTCCTCCTGCACCCACAGCGGAACGGTGTAACCGCGATGATCGACGTCGTACGACTGGCCGCCGAGCCCGACGAGGTGCTCGCCGTCGGCGAGCGGCGATGCCATCGCGATGCGATCGCCCGAGCTCGCGGTGAGCAGGATCTCGACCTGCGCCGGAAAGCCCGCGGCGGTCGGATCGGGGCCCGGCCGCGTCGTGTCGAGAAACGTCAGCGTGCCGGTGCCGACCTGGTCGTCGCCGGCCCACAGCGTGAACGTCGCGCCATCCGCGTTGGTCGCGACATCGCCGAGCCGATCGATCGCGCGCCAGTGCTCCTTGGTGGTGTCCTCGGTGAACTTGTACGAGCCGAACTCCTGATCGACCGTCACCGAGAGCGTTCCGACCGACGCGAACGCGTAGGGAGGGCCGCTCGCGTGCTCGCCGCTGCCGCGCGCGGTCGACCACACGACCGCACCGTCGACCGCCAGCTCGATCTGCGCCGGATTCGACGAGATCGTCGCGGTCAGGTCGCCCGCCGATACGCGCGCGATCGGATCGAGGTTGTCGCCGCAAGCGGCGAGCGCGCAGCCGACTAGAAGTGCCCGCGCAGCCCGAACGTCCCACCACCGCGCGTCGACGACACGTCGAACCGATCGAGCACCTTCACGAGCTGCTGGAGCACCGGCAATCTCCCGCCGCCGCGGTTCACGTAGCGCAGCACACCGCCCACGGCCGCGGTCGCGAAGCTCGCGATCGCGTTGTCGCGCTGGTGCGCCTTCTCGTCGACGACACTTCCGGCGATCGGCCGCGTCGTGTCGCAGCCGCTGTCGCTGCACGCGAGCGAGAACGAGCGCGTGAACGACGTCCGCTCGTGGGTACCGTCGAGCGACAGGTTGATGTGCAGCGACGGGCGCGAGGACGGCGCCGTCGGATCGTCAGCGCGCGCGGCCGGCGCGATCGCGAGGAGCGCGATGGCGATCCCGACCGTGACTCCTCGCATGCATCGAGCATCTCACAAGCCGCTCACAGACAGCACTGACTGGAGCTGCAATCGTCGGCTTCGACGATGTCGCACAAATCCCCTTCGCTGCTTTTCGGAACGCACGTCCCGCCCGCCGCGTTGCACTTGTCGCCGGGCTTCGGCGTCGCGGGCAGGCAGCACTCGACGCCATCGCCTCCGCCGCAGCCGTAGGTGTTCGCATCTCCGATGACTCCCGAGCACGATCCCGGTGCGAGCGCGACGCAGCTGCCTCCGGCGACCTCGCACTTGTTCGCGGTCTTCGGCAGGCAGCACTCGAGGCCGATGTGGTCCTCGTTCACGCCGCAGCCGGTGATCGCGCTGACCTGGCCGCTGTCGCACTCGCCGTCGTCCGGGATCACGCAGCTGCCGCCGACGGCCGCGCACGGATTCGGCGGGCCGTCGGTGCACGTGCACGTGCCCGAGTCGTTGTCGCCGGCTCCGCACTTCCAGCTCTTCGAGCACGTGTACGCTTGCAGCGAGCAGTCGTCGACCGCCTCGCACCACTGATGATCCGCGACGCGATCGAGCGACACGTGCTTCGACGTGCCCGATGGCCGGACCTTCAGCGTGTCGCCGTCGAGCGTGTACGCGTAGCGGACGACGCCACCCGGCACGTCGTCGGCCGGCTGATCGAGGTGGATGTAGCGCGTGCTGCCGCTCTTGGTGAACTTGTACGAGCAGAAGTACGGCTGCGGCTCGCAGCTGCCGGTCGCGCATGGTTCGACCACGAGGAAGCAGTTGCCGTTGCTTTCGATCACGAGCTCGTCGAGCTGCGCCGAGCTCGAGATCGCGCCCTGGCCGGTGAACGTGCCGAGCGGCTTGTCGGCCCCGTCGGCCTTGCCCGCAGGGTCCGGCGCCTCGACGCCGTTGTCGTCGGCGTCGCTGCCCGAGCTCGTTCCGCACGCGAAGGCGCCGAGCGCCAACGCGAGCCCCATCGTGATCGTGGTGGTGCGCATTGCCCCGCGCGCTCTGCAAGCACGAGGCCGCGAGGACCGCGAGCAATTTCAGCGACTCGCGCTCGCACGGAAGTCGCCGGCCGGCGTACTAGCCGGCCAGTGTGGCAGCTCGGTCACGAACGCCCGCGCAAGATGCAAGCTGCTTCGACCATCGCGCGCAGCTTGCCCTCGGCGATCGCGCGCGGCAGGTACTTCATCCCGCAGTCGGGCGCGAGGATCACGCGCTCGGCCGGCACGACGCGCAGCGCGCGCTCGACGCGCCGGGCGATCACGTCCGGCGTCTCGATCGCGGGATCGGCGAGATCGAGGCAGCCGACGAGCACGTGCTTGCCGGCCGCGGCGAGCGGCGCGAGCTCGCCGGGATCGAGGCGAGACTGCGCGGTCTCGACCGAGATCTGGTGCGCGCCGGTCGCGGCGAGCTCGCCGAGGAACGAGTAGCCGCTCGGCCGCTCGTGGATGATCGCGGCGTAGCCGAAGCAGATGTGGATCGCGGTCGTCCCGGTGATGCCATCGAGCGCGCGGTCGAGCGCGGCGATCCCGTAGCGGCGCGCGGCCTCGGGGCGAGCCTGCAGGTACGGCTCGTCGATCTGGACGACGTCGGCGCCGGCCGCGAACAGGTCGCGGATCTCCTCGTGGACGGCCGCGGCGTAGGCGAGCGCGGCGTCGTCGGTGCGCTCGTAGTGATCGTTCTGCGCCTGCTGCGACATCGTGAACGGACCGGGCACCGTGATCTTCACGCGGCGATCGGTGTGGCGGCGCAGGAATCGGAGATCGTCGACGAGCACGGGGTGACGGCGGCGGATCGGCCCGACGATGCGCGGCACCGGATTGGGGTGACCGGAGCGATCGAGCGCGGTCCCCGGGTTGTCGAGGTCGACGCCGTCGAGCGCGGTCGCGAACCGGTTCGAGTAGCTCTCGCGGCGGATCTCGCCGTCGGTGACGATGTCGATGCCGGCGCGCTCCTGCGCGCGGATCGCGAGGATCGTCGCGTCGTCCTGCGCCTCGGCGAGAAATGGCTCGGGCACGCGCCACAGCTCGCGCGCTCGCACGCGCGGCGGAAACCGCTTGGACAGACCGGCGCGATCGATCAGCCACTCCGGCTGCGGCATGCTGCCGACGACGGTGGTCGGGAACAACATCGTGCGGTTCTACGCGGTATCGTGCGCGCGTGCCAGAGACCTTGTACGTGCGCGACGGATTCGCCGCGCTGGCCGCGCGGCTGGGCCAGCTCGGCTCGCGCCGCGTGTTGATCGTGACGGGCGGCTCGCGGCGCCATATCAACGCGGCGATCGCGGCGCTCGCACAGTTCATCCCAGACGTGTTCGACGGCGCGCGCGTGCACGTGCCGGCCGAGATCGTCGAGCAGGCAGCCGTCGCGTTGGCGACGACGGGCGCCGACACGATCGTCGCGATCGGCGGCGGCAGCGCGATCGGCCTCGGCAAGGCGCTGCGCCTCGCGCACGACGTGCGGTTCGCGGCCGTGCCGACGACGTATGCCGGCTCGGAGATGACCGCGATGTACGGCATCACGCGCGCCGGCGACAAGCAGACCGGGCGCGACGAACGCGTGCGCCCCGAGCTCGTCGTCTACGACTCCGAGCTCGCGCGCGATCTGCCGATCGCGCTCACCGTGCAGAGCTTGCTCAATGCGTTCGCGCACGTCGCGAGCGTCGCCGGCTCGCTTCCGGATCGCACGTCCGCGTATGCCGCGGCGCACGACACGCTGCGCGCGCTCGAGGATCTGCTGATCCATCCCCGCGCGCTGGTCGCACGCGAGCACGCGGCGCGCGGCGCATCGGCGTGCGCGGCCGTGTTCGATGCCGGCAAGCCCGGCGCGCAGCACGCGCTCGCGCACTTGCTCGGCGGCGCGCTCGGGATCGATCACGCCGCGCTGCACGCGGTGCTGCTGCCACAGTTCCTCGCGTACCAGCGCGCCACCGCGCCCGCGCAGCTCGCCGAGCTCGAGGCCGCGGTCGACCGCGCCGATCTCGATGCGTACGTTCACGATCTGCTCGTGCGCGCCGGCGCGCCGGTCGCGCTCGCCGCGCTCGGCGCGAAGCCGGACGCGGTACGCGCGGCGCTCGCGACACGGCCGGAATTGCCGGCGGCGATCGCGCTCGACGCGCTGTACGGCTTGCGGCCGCCCGGCCGCGGCGGGCGCATCGATCTCGCAGGCGCGGAAGCGCTCGTCATCGGCCCCGCGCCGGCGAGCGCGAAGCGCATCGTGCTCGCGCTGCACGGGCGCGGCGCCGAAGCGGGCACGATCGCGCGCCGCTACCGCGAGATCGTCGCCCACGATCCCGACACGTGCATCGTCGGCTTGCGCGCGCAAGACCACCTCGATCGCTGGTACGCGGTGCGCTACGCCGAATCCGGCGCCGGCCGCGATCCCGAGGTCGTCGCCGCGATCGCGCGCGTCGATGCCGCGCGCCGCGCGCTCGCCGAGCTCGCGCCGCACGCCGCGCTCGTCGTCGCGGGGTTCTCCCAGGGCGCGTGCCTCGCGCTCGAGTACGCGGCGCGCCACGGCCGCGGCCTTCACGCCGTGCTCGCGCCGTGCGGCGCACGCATCGGTCGCCCCGATGAATGGCCCGCCGGCGAGTTGCCCCGCGTGCCCGTCTTGCTCGGCGCCGCCGATTCCGACAGGTGGATGGCGCCCGCGGATCTCGCCGCGACCGCCGCGTGGTTCACGGCCGCCGGCGCGCGCGTCGACATGATCGGCGGCCCGGGCGACAAGCACGAGATCACGCTGCGCCAGCGCATGCGCGCGCGCGAGCTCGTGCTCGGCGCGCATCCCGCCGGCGCGCCGCTCGGCACGTGCGAATCCGGCGTCGTGCCGGCGCAGCAGAACTCGCCGCGCCTGCCGCCGCGCGGGCTCTACGCCGAGCAGCTCAACGGCATGCCGTTCACCGCGCCGCGCGCCGCGAACCAGCGCACGTGGACGTATCGGGTCAGACCGACCTCGCAGCGCCGCGCGTTCGTTCCGATCCCGCAGCCGCTGATCGCCGGCGCGTTCCGCGAGCCGGCGATGGTCGAGCTCGCCGGGTTCGCGCCGCTGCAGCGCTTTCGCGTGCCGGACGCCGACTTCGTCGAAGGCCTCGTCACGCTGTGCGGCGCCGGCGACCCTCACCTCCGCCGCGGCTTCGCGTTCCATCGCTACGCCGCGAACCGCAGCATGAACCACCGCGCGCTCTACAGCGGCGACGGCGACCTCTTGATCCTGCCCGAGCACGGCGCGCTCACGCTCGCGACCGAGCTCGGCCCGCTTCACGTCGCACCCGGCATGCTCGCGGTCGTCCCGCGCGGGATCGTGTTCTCCGTGCTGCTGCACGGCGAACGCGCGCGCGGCTACGTCGCCGAGCCGTTCGGTCGCCATTTCCAGCTGCCCGAGCGCGGCCCGATCGGCGCGAACGGCCTCGTCGATGCCCGCCACCTGCGCGCCCCGCACGCATGGTTCGAAGACCGGCTCGCGCCCGATTTCCGCGTCACCGCGAAGCTCGGCGGCCGCCTGCACGAGGCCTCGCTCGATCACTCGCCGTTCGACGTCGCGGGCTGGCACGGCAACTACGCGCCGTTCGTCTACGACCTCGCGAATTTCTCGCCGGTCGGCAACACCGCGTTCGATCACGGCGACCCGTCGATCTACACCGTGCTGTCGGCGCCCGACGAGCTCGATCTCATCGTGTTCCCGGCGCGCATCGACGCCACCGCGCACACGTTCCGCCCGCCGTTCTTCCACCGCAACGCGGTCACCGAGATCAACGGCGTCGTGCGCGAGCACAGCGCCGGCCCGTTCCAGCCCGGCTGCGTGTTCATCACGCCGCCGTTCACCGGCCACGGCGTCAGCGGCCGCGCGGTCGAGCACTCGCGCGCGCTCACCGACGAACGCGCCGACGCGCCGCGCCACCACGACGGCTCGCTGTGGTTCCAGCTCGAGACCGCGTTACCGGTCGTGCTCGCGCCGTGGGCCGATCCGGTCGAAGACTGGGCAGCCACCTGGGGCAGCCACCGCGGCTATTTCGAATAGCTCGGCTTGTCGCGCTGCCAGCGTGCGAGCTCGGCGCGCGCGCCGTTCTTCGCCGGGTTCATGTCGTCGTCGTGCTTCGGCGTCTTCGCGGTCAGCTCGATCACGTAGCCGTTGGGATCTCGGAAGTAGATCGACTCGACCATGTGATGATCGGCGATGCCGCGCACTTCCTGATCGGCCGCGCGTGCCTTCGCCATCATCGGCTCGAGCTGATCGCGCGGCACCTCGAGCGCGATGTGCAGGTCGTAGTCGTGCTGCTGCTTGAAATCGAAGGGCACGTCCGGCACCTCGAAGAACGCGAGGCACGACCCGTCGTCCATCGCGTAGAACGAGTGCAGGACATGCGTCTGGCGCCCGCTCTTGGTCTCCCGGATCTCGAACGCGTTGACGAGCGGCAGCCCGAGGAAGTCCTCGTAGAACCTGCGAGTCTCCTCGGAGTCGCGGCAGCGGTACGCGTTGTGGTGGAGGCCTTTGATCATCGTTCGATCGCCGGCTAGATCCGCTCGAACTTCTTGTCCTTGAGCGACGCCGCGAAGCCGTAGAGCACTTCGTTGATCTTCGGCCAGCTCGCGAGCTTCTTCACGTTGCCGAGCCAGCGCTGCACGTTCGGCAGGCCCTCGAACGTACAGCCGACGAGCTCGCCGGCCGTGACGATGCACGCGCCGAAGTAATCCGCGATCGTGATCGTATCGCCGCACACGTACTGGTGCGAGCCGATGTAGTGCTTGTCGAGCACGCCGAACCACGTCTTCGACTTGTCCTTGCCCCACGCGATCACGCCGTTGTGGATCTCGTCGGTAGGCCGCTTGTGGTGCGGGAACACCTGCGGATAGAGCAGGCCGTAGCCGTAGTCCCGGTAGAACTGGGTGTTGAACCAGTCCATCACCTCGTCGACACGGGCGCGCTTCTTCAGATCCTTCGGGTACTCTGGCAGATCGAACCTGGAGGCGAGGTACTTCAGGATCGCCGAGCTCTCCGTCATGCGGAAGTCGCCGTCCTCGAGGAACGGCACCTGCCGGCTCGGATTGAGCGACGTGTACTCGTCGTTGTAGTGCTCGCCCTTGAGGATGTCGACGACCTGCTCGGTGACGTCGAGCTTCTTCTCGGCGATGAACAGCCGCACCGGGCGGCTCGCGGTCGAAGCGGGATGCATGTAGAGCTTGATCATGGTTTCTCTCCCTCGTCGGAATCCGAGTACGGAATCGCGCGGTCCGCAGCTTGCCACATCGCGGTCATCGCGGGGTGACGTTGCTCCTCGTGAATGTGGCCGACGAGCCCGGCGCAGCGCGCGATCAGCGCGAACCCGCGCAGGATCTCGGGCGGCACGCCGGCATCGGCGAGCACCGCGGCGACCGCCCCGGTCGCGTTGATCGTGATGTGGCGGCGTCTGGCCCGATCGAGCGCGGCGCCGAGCGCCTCGAGCGCCTCGACGTGCGCGCCGGCAATCCCGTGCTCGCGCGCGACGGCGAACAGCCGCGGCGTGCGCGGATCGTCGGGGCGGTGGACGTCGTGGCCGAAGCCGGGCAGCGGCGCACGCGCCTCGTCGAGGATGTGCTGGATCTCGGCGGCGCGATCCTGCGCCGCGACGACGCGCGCGAGCAGCAGCGCGCAGCCTTCGACCGTGCCGACGAACCGCCCGCCGACGCCGAGCAGGCCGGCCGCGACCGCGCCTTGCATCGCCTCGGGCGCGCTGCCGTAGACGAGTCGCGTCGCGATCGCGCTCGGCGTCAGGCCGTGCTCCATCAGCGCGACCAGGCAGGCGTCGATCACCGCGGTCTGCGCGGGAGTCGGCATGCGGCCGAGCATCTGGAAATGGATCATCTCGGTGAAACTCAGTTTCCCGAGCAGCTCGATCAAGCTGCGGCCGCGGATCGTGATGTCGGTCGCGGTCGAGGTCGCGATTCTGGTAACGGTCATCGGGCCGCCTTCGCTCGTCCTTCGAGTTCGTGGCGCAGCACCTTGCCGCTCGCGCTGCGCGGAAATTCCGATTCGGCAATGAAATGGATCTGCTTGGGCTGCTTGTAGCCGGCGAGCTCGGCGCGGCAGCGCGCGTACAGCGCGGCGTCGTCGAGCGTGTCGTCGCGGCGCGCGACGAACGCGACCGGCACCTCGCCCCATCTCGCGTCCGGCGCGCGCACGACCGCGCACTCGATCACGCGCGCGTCCTGCAGCATCACGCGCTCGATCTCGGCCGGATACACGTTCTCGCCGCCGGTCTTGATCAGGTACTTCACGCGATCGACGAACGCGAGCGAACCGTCCGGCGCGCGGACGAACACGTCGCCCATGTGAAACCAGCCGCCGCGGAAGTCGTGGGCGTTCGCGTCGGGGTTCGCCCAGTAGCCGGAGAACAGCGTCGGCCCGCGCATCGCGAGCTCGCCGGGCGCGCCGTCGGCCACGTCGCGATCGTCGGCGTCGACCAGCCGGATCTCGCAGAACGGGCTCTGCTGCTTCGCGAGCGACACCGGCGCGACACCGATCGGGATCAGGCTCGACGAGCACGGCGGGCAGCCGGTCTCGGTCGCGCCGAACGTGTTCGCGTAGGGCGCACCGAGCAGCCGCGTGATGCGCGCGATGTCGGCCGGCGGCACGAGGTCGGCCATCACGCCGCACAGCTTCACGCCGCGCGGGCGGATCGCGCGCTGCTCGAGCTCGTCGGCGAACCGGCCGACCATGCCCGGCATCAGCAGGAGCCAGCCGAGCGGCTCGCGCGCGACGAGCTCGGCGAGCCGCGCCGGGTCGAAGCCATCGACGACGATCACGGTGCCGCCCGCCATCAGCGTGCCGAGCGAGTTGTCGACCGCGCCCATGTGATAGAGCGGCGACCACGCGACGAACGTGTCGTCCTGCGCGACGCCGAACTCGGCGCGCGTGACGAGGTTGCGAACGATCTGCGCGCGATGACTGATCGTCGCGCCCTTCGGCAAGCCGGTCGTGCCGCTCGTGTACAGGATGACGAGCGGATCCTCGGGATCGACGTCGGGCGCGTCGTGCGCGGGCGAGGCCGCGGCGAGCCGGCGCTCGTGATCGCCGCCGAGCACGATCGCGGCACCTTCGCCGGCGAACCTCGGCGACGCGATGCGCAGCTTCGGCTCGACGAGCGCGATGCAGCGCGCGCGCTCGATCGGCGCGAGCCGCCAGTTCTGGCACGCGACGATCGCGCCGAGCCGCGCGGCCGCGAGCAAGAGCTCGAGCGCCTCGCCGCGGTTCTCGGTCGTGACCGCGACGCGATCGCCGCGCGCGAGGCCTTCACTCGCGAGCACGTTCGCGAGCCGGCGCACGCGCTCGGCGAGCTCGCCGTAGGTGACCGTGCGCGTAGCATCGACGATCGCGAGCCGCGCCGGCCGCGTCCGTGCGGCAGCCTCGAACAAGCTCGCGACCGTGCTGGCGGCCGCGCGTCGGATCGCGGGATGCACCGGCCGCACCTTACCAGGCCGATCGAGGTTAAGACTCGATTGCTGCACTACGGCTCTTAATGAACGGCAGCCGGGCGACGACCTATGGTCGGCGCATGCGCTACGCGATCGGTCTCGTGCTCGTGCTGTGGGGCTGCGGCGGCACCGTGATCGAGCCCGGCCATCTCGGGCTGGTCTTCGACCCCAAGAACGGCGGCCTCCATCACGAGGTGCTGCAACCGGGCTACCACCGCGTGGGTGGCTCGGCGAGGGTTCTCGACTACGACGTCACGTATTCGACGCGCACCGAGCCGATGACCGTGCTCACGGCCGAGAACGTCCAGATCGAAGTGAAATTCTCGGTCATCTACCGGCCGATCATCGCCGAGCTCTACCAGCTCGAAGCCGACGTCGGTCCTCGATACTACGACGAGGTGATCGGTCCCGAGCTGCGCTCTGCCGCGCGCGAGGAGCTCGCCAAGCACTCGGTGGTCGACCTCGCACACGATGCGACGACGCTCGAGACCGCGATCGAGGTCGCTGTTCGCCGCCGGATCGCGGGCAAGCACGTGGAGCTCGCGTCCGTGGATGTCGAGCGCATCGCGCTGCCGCCCGAGCTCGTCGCCGCCATTCGAACCCGCGAGACCGCCGAGCAGAACGCGCTACGCGAAAAGACCGAGCTCGAACGCGCGGCGCTTCGCGACAAGCTCGAGGCCGACGAGAAGTGGGAAAAAGAAAAGCTCGAGCTCGAGCACGACGTCGAGCGGCGCCAGCTCAAGCGCCAGGCCGACGGGAAGTGATGGTTTCACGTCGCGTTTGGCAACGCGAGCCGGCCCGCGGGCTGGCCGGCCAGCGCAGCAGTCAGCGGATCTGCGCGTAACCCGTAGGAAACGCGCCGCGTCGAAGGGGTATGGCTCTTGCTGGACCGCTGCGCATGCGGTGGACCGTGCTCGCTCTGGGTTGCGTCGCCGCATGCGGCTCGACGAGCCACGCGCTCCACTCCGATGCCACGAGCGACCAGGGCGGCGGCAAGGGCGACGGCTCGGGCGGCGCGACGAGCGGCATCTACGTGCTCGACGAGACGTTCAACGAGATGACCGCGAGCGCGGCGCCGACCTCGCCGTGGACGGTGTCGTCGTCGCCCGCCGGCTCGGTGCTCGTGCAGCCGGTGCCGTTCGCGGCCGATCTCAGCGTGCGGCTCGCGAAGCCCGACGCGACCGGCACCGCGAGCCTGTCGACGACGTTCGCCGCGCAGAGCGGGCGCGTCGCGATCGAGGCGAAGGTGATGGCGGCCGAGACCGCCGGCTTCAAGGCGATCCCGTACATCTACGATGCCGCCGGCGATGCGGTCGCATCGATCGCGCTGCAGGACGGCAACATCGTCGCCCACGTCGGTGCGACCACGACGACGATCCAGCCGTTCGCCGCGAACACGTGGTACCGCGTGCGCGTCGTCGTCGACACGGCCGCCGGCACGTTCGATCTCTACGTCGATGGCGTGCGCAAGCAGCAAGCGGCCGTCCTGCGCACCGCCGCGAGCTCGGTCGATCGCGTCGCGTTCTACATGGACAACGCGAACACCGGCACGCTCTTCGTCGACAACGTCATCGTCTACAACGAGGCGCAGTACATCGGCGCGCCGCCCGCGCCGGTGTTCGACGCGCATCGCTACGGCGCGGCCGGCGACGGCACGACGAACGACACCGCCGCGCTGCAGGCCGCGATCGACGCCGCCGCCGGCACCGGCGGCTCGGTCGTGCTGTCGGGCGGCACGTTCCTGTCGGGCACGCTGACGCTCAGGAGCAACATGACGTTCTTCGTCGACTCGTCGGCGGTGCTGCTCGGCAGCACGAACACGGCCGATTACCCGACGCAGACGCCGGCGACCGGGAACACGCAGCTGTCGAACTGCCAGCGCGCGCTGCTCTACGCGCCGAACGCGCAGAACCTCGTGATCGACGGCGGCGGTACGATCGACGGCCAGGGCGATTCGTTCACCGGCGTCGAGGCGACGCGCCCGCTGCTGATCTGGCTCGCGCTCGCGCAGAACGTGACGGTGCAGAACCTGTATCTGCGCAAGGGCGCGGTGTGGAGCCTCGTCAGCATGGAGTCCGACCACGTCACGATCAACAACATCAACCTGCAGTCGAATTACATCACGCACGACGGCATCGACATCGTCGACGGCTCCGACATCACGGTGAAGCACTGCGCGATCGACGCCGGCGACGACGCGATGTGCCTGAAGAGCGGCGTGCGCCGCGGTATCACGAACATGGTCGTCGAAGACTCGGTGTTCACCGGCAACAACGGCGGCTCGAACGGCATCAAGTTCGGCACCGCGACGTACGGCGCGTTCTCGAACATCACGATCCAGGACACGTGGGTGAAGGACGTGCAGTACGCGGCGATGGCGGTCGAGTCGCGGCAGG
>DATJXL010000271.1:0-18906 GCA_035500135.1 Kofleriaceae bacterium | reverse complement strand
CTTGAAGTGCGGGATCTCGACCTGCGGGATCGGGATCGCGACCGTGTCCTTGCCCTTCTTCGCGATCATCTCGCCCTGCGAGATGTACTTGCGGAGGTTCTGCTTGATCTTGCCGCGGATGATCTGGCGGAAGCGGCCGTGATCGAGATCGATCTTCTGCGACATCTAGACCGCCACGTCCGACATCTCGCCGCGTTGATTGACGAAGCACAGCCGGCCGCCGCCGCGCTTCGTGCGTTGCACCATCTCCAGGAGGCCGAGCGCGCGCGACATCACGTCCGCCGGATCCTCGGTGCCGAGCTCGACGCAGAGCTTCGCCAGGAGCTCGGCGAGGGTCTGGTTGAGCTCGACCTGGATGGTCACGACTTGACGTCTCCGCGCGCGAAGATCGACGCGACGAAGTTCAGGACATCGGTCGCGCTGACCTCGTCGTAGCCGAAGTTCTTGATCAGGCGCTGCTTGACGACATCGATCTTCGCCTGCGTGTCGCGGTCGACGACGCTCGACACGAGCGAGGTCAGCTTGATCGAGTCCTTCTGGTCCTCGAACAGCTTGGCCTCGAGCGCCTTGTGCAGCCGCTCGTTGGTCTTGTAGTCGAACGTGCGGCCCTCGATCGCGAGCGCGCCGATGTAGTTCATGATCTCGCGGCGGAAGTCGTCCTTGCGGCTCTCCGGGATGTCGATCTTCTCCTCGATCGACCGCATCAAGCGCTCGTCCGGCTCCTCGTCCTGGCCGGTGTACGGGTTCTTGACCCGTTCTTTTTGCGTGTACGCCTTGATGTTGTCGATGTAGTTCGCGCACAGCTTCGCGATCATGTCCTCGTCGGCCGAGATCGCGCGCTGCACCTCGTTCTTGACGATGTCTTCGTACTCCTGCTTCACGACCGACAGCATCTCGGCGAAGCGCTTGCGCTGCTCCTCGCTGTTGATCAGCGAGTGCGAGCGCAATCCGCTCTCGAGCTCGTTCAGCACCATGAACGGGTTGATCGCGCCGTCGGCCTTGTCGCTGACGAGCGCGTTCGCGATCTTGTCCTGGATGTAGCGCGGCGAGATGCCGTCGAGGCCCTCGCGCTGGCTCTCCTTGCGCAGCTCCTTGATGTTGTCCTGCGTGAAGCCGGGCAGCGTCTTGCCGTCGTAGAGCTTGGCCTTCTGGAGCAGCGACAGCGAGTGCTTCTTGGGATCCTCGAGGCGCGTCAGCACGGCCCACAGCGCCGCGACATACAAGGTGTGCGGCGCGATGTGCTTGCCGACCTTCTGGGTCGTGAAGTCCTTCGTGTAGATCTTCACTTCCTCGCTGACCTTCGTGATGTACGGGACGTCGACCTTGATCGTGCGGTCGCGCAGCGCCTCCATGAACTCGTTGTTGAGGAGCTTCTTGTACTCGGCCTCGTTGGTGTGGCCGATGATGACCTCGTCGATGTCGGTCTGCGCGAACTTCTTCGGCTTGATCTTGCGCTCCTGCGTCGCGCCGAGCAGGTCGTAGAGGAACGCGACATCGAGCTTCAAGATCTCGACGAACTCGAGGATGCCGCGGTTCGCGATGTTGAACTCGCCGTCGAAGTTGAACGCGCGCGGATCGCTGTCGGACCCGAACGTGGCGATCTTGCGGTAGTTGATGTCGCCGGTGAGCTCGGTCGAGTCCTGGTTCTTCTCGTCCTTGGGCTGGAACGTGCCGATGCCGATGCGGTCCTGCTCGCTGAGCACGAGCCGGCGCACGCGGACGTGGCCCATCACCTTCTCGAAGTTGCCGCCGTAGTGGCGCATCAGCTCCTTGAAGATGAGGCGGCACGCCGGATTGACGTCACCGTCGACCTTGACGCGGTACTCGTCGCTGCCGAGCCGCAGCTTGTTGATCGTGTCCTCGCGCCACTCGCGCGGGATCAAGCGCAGCGGCTCGTCGTGCATCGGCGAGTGGAACACCTCGCTGCCACCGGCGAGATCGGCGAGCGCGCCGGGTAGCGTCCAGAAGTAGGTGTAGAGCGCGCCTTCGGGCGTGCGCGAGTAATCCTCGATGCCCTTCTTGAGCTGGCGCGCGATCGTCGACTTCGCGGAGCCGACCGGACCGTGCAAGAGGATGATGCGGCGCTCGGTGCCGTAGCCCTGAGATGCGCTCTTCAGGACGTTCATGAGCCGCATGAGAGGCACGTCGAGCCCGAACACCGCGTCGCGGCCGCCGTGGGTGTCGTCCTTGAAGAACTTGTAGCGGACGAGCTTCTTCTTGTTGTCGATGTACTCCTCGACGCCGTGCGACAGCACCATGTCGTAGAGCCGCTGGTACGCGTTGCGCGTCACCTGCGGCGTGCGCCGCACGAGCGCGAGGTAGTCCTCGAACGACCCCTCCCAGGACAGCTCCTTGTAC
Organism: Kofleriaceae bacterium; assembly: GCA_035500135.1. GTDB lineage: Bacteria > Myxococcota_A > Polyangia > Haliangiales > Haliangiaceae > JABFXX01. The sequence goes on along the minus strand of DATJXL010000271.1, from coordinate 16,548 downwards.
GTCGCGTAGTTCTGTAGCTCTGCGATCTGGCCGACCAAGGTCATGGCACCGACCGTAGCACACACTCACTCGACGATGAACGCCGCTGCCGACGAGCAAAACCCGTCGGAATCTGCGGTCCATGTCGCGACGTGCATTCCGGCCGGCGCGTGCGGATCGGTGAGGTGCGCCCAGCCGTTCGTGTTGGCCCCCGAATCTTCCGTGAACTCGCCGGGCTCGATCGCGTTGATCTGGAACGTCGCCGAGATGGCGATCACGATCTCGCCGGCGCAGCGCGTGGTGATCGATGGCGACACCGGTGTGGTCGTGGTCGCCTGATTCGACAGCTCGCCTTCACCGTCGACGATCGCGGCGCGCGGCGTGCGAAACTCCCACGCGACGATGGCCAACGCGTTCGTGCTGTACGTGACGTTGATCGTCGTGGCGCCGGCGGTGACCGCAGGCGCGTACCACAGCTCGAGCTCGTCGGCGTTGGTGGCCTCGACGCTCGACGTGCCGGAGATCAGCGTGTAGGTCGTGCCCGCATCGTCGGTCACGGCGGTGGCGATGCCCGGTGCTTCGCCCTGCACGGCGACGACGAGGAGATCCCCCGCGGTCGTCGACGTCATCGTCACGCCGATCGTCGACGCCGTGTTCGAGCCGGAGTTGACCTGCTCGAGCTGCCAATCGCCGGCAGGGGCGACGCAGCCGGATGCGTCGATCGTGGACTGGTCGGTCGCGTCGATGACGTCTTCGAATCGGAGGTGGCCGCACGCTGCAGCCACGACGAGCAACGCCACCCAGCGCATCGCGACGATCGTATCATCTGCGCGATCCAGCGGAGGCCCCACCGCGTGAAGCGCCACGGCGAGGGATGCGCGGCCACCGCGCGCGGGCGTCGAGCAGCTTGTCGAGCAAGTTCGCGGGCGCCGCGATCGCGCGCAAGAACGCAGCGAACGCGGCATTGGCATCGTCGCCGAGGAGCGCGAGCATCATCTCGACGACCAGCGCACCTTCACGCTCGACGCGCGCGACGTACTCTCGGCGATCGGTCGTGCGGCGCAGCTGCTCCGTGTTCGCGAGCGTCTCGGCGACGAGCTCGGTCACGCGCGATGCAGCCGGCGAACGCACTAGCACGCGATTAAACGCTGCGAGCTCGACGAGCGGTGCCGCCGCTCCCTGCAGGCTCGCCGTCACCCGGTCGGCGAATGCGGCACGATCGACTGCGGCCACGATCGCGTCGAGCTCGCGATCGACGCGCTCCATCGCGCTCGTGAACGCGGCCACCAACTCGAGATCACCGATCGTGCAGCCGAACTCCGCGGCCAGCGCCGGCAGCCCGGCGGTCAACGCCGCGTACTCCGCCCGCATCAGTGCATGTAGCGCGCGACGTTCTTCTGGTGCTCGGCGTACGTCTTCGCGAACGCGTGATTGCGCGCGTCCTTCGCGACGAAGTACAGGTAGTCGGATCCGTCGGGCGCGAGCGTCGCGAGCAGCGACGCCTTGCCCGGGTTGCAGATCGGCCCCGGCGGCAGGCCGTCGTGCTGGTACGTGTTGTACGGGTTGTCCTTGTCGTCGAGCTGCGCGCGGTGCAGGCGATCGCCGGGGTTCCACTGCTGACACGCGGCCGACTTCTGCGGCGGAACTTCACAGCCATAGCGAATCGTCGGATCGGTCTCGAGCCGCTTCGGCTTGAAGTCGGGCGACGTCAGGCGGTTGATGAACACCTGCGCGATCCGCGGCCGCTCGGCCGGATCGACCGCCTCCTTCTCGACGATCGACGCCATCACCAAAATGTCGCGATCGGTCCACGCAAGCTTGTCCTTGAGGCGCGCCGCGTCGCCGCCGTGCTTCGCGAGCAGCTCGTTCCACACTTCCTGGTGACGCGTGACGAGGCGCTCGAGCACGGCGCGCGGCTTCTCGCCGACGCGAAAGTCGTACGTGTCGGGGAACAGGTAGCCGTCGACCGACTCGCCCGCGATCGCGTGCTGCGCGAGAAAATCCTTGTCGCGCGCGAGCGCCTCGAGCTCCTTGCCACTCGCGATCCGCGCGGCGTCGAGGATCGCGAAGTACTCGAGCATGTTCTTGCCCTCCGGCAGCGTGACCTTCGTCGTGACGTCCTTGACGCCGGCGACGAGGATCTTCAGCACCTGGGCCGGCGCGAGGTTGTCCTTGATGACGTACTTGCCGGTCTTGACGTTGGTCGTGTCGCCCTGCCACATCGCGTACAGGCGGAACCACGTCGGCCGCGCGATCACGCCCTTGTCGGCGAGCAGCGTCGCGACCTGCGGGAAGCTCATGCCGGTCTTGATCTCGACGTCGACGTCGCGACCGCTGCCGCCGTGCGGCTCGCTCGAGTAGGCGAGCGCGCGGTGCACGAACAGCCCGGCGATGGCCGCGACGAGCACGACCGAGCCGAGCACGACCGCGAGCGCGACGCGAAACGATCGCTTGGACATCGGGCGCGCTACTTTAACACCCGGCGCGCGTCCAACCATCCCTGCAGGATCAACGCGGCGGCCTGTTGATCGATCACCTCGCGCCGGCGCGCGCGCGACAGATCGGCATCGATCAGGACGCGCTGCGCCTCGGCCGTCGTGAACCGCTCGTCGACCTCGTGCACGGCGATCTGGTCGCCGAGCGCGGCGCGCAGCGCGTCGACCAGCTCGAGCACGCGGCGCGCACGATGCCCGACCTTGCCGGACAATTCGTACGGCATCCCGACCACGACATCGGTGATGTCGAGCTTGGCAACGAGTGTCTGGATCGCCGACACGTCGGCCGAGGTGCCCGCACGCGCGAGCACGTCGAGCGGATGCGCCGCGATCTCGGCTTCGTCGGTGACGGCGATGCCGATCGTCTTGGAGCCAACGTCGAGTCCGAGCGCGCGCAAGGTCCGGATAAAATAAAGGCCCTGCAGGGGGGATTGCAGGGCCTTGGGCGCAGATCGCGAGAGTTACTGGTTGCCTCAGGTGGTGGGGGAGACTAGCGGGATGAGGGGGAGGGACCGCCGGTCATCCACCGAGTCGAAATGTTCGCTCTCGCGTCGCGCGTGGGATTCTCTTGAGTTGTCAAACCCGAACTGGGTCGCCGCTATTCCTTAGAACCCGGTCGACGTCGTTTGGTTGCCAATAACCTGAGCACGTTCCGCGCCAGCGCAAGCCGAAGCCGGCTCGGGATCGCGCATCCCGAAAAACGCACGCTTAGCGCCGGACAAGTTGCGCACCCCTGCCGCGATGGCAACCGAGCCTGTCACCTCCGGTTCTCGACTGGCGAGTTGAGTGGCCACCAGTCGCTCGCTGTAATGTGCTCTTCATGTCCGAGGATCCCGCTGCCACGCCGAAGCTCCAGATCCAGATCGATGACGACGTCTCGCAGGGGGTCTACTCGAACCTCGTGCTGCTCAACCACACCGAGAACGAGTTCGTGCTGGACTTCGCGTTCATCCAGCCGACCAACGGGCGCGCGAAGGTGCGCGCTCGCGTCGTGTCGTCGCCGAAGCACACCAAGCGGTTACTGAACGCGCTGCAGAAAAACCTCGAACGCTACGAGGAGCGTTTCGGCCGGATCGAGCTCGGCCCGGATGAAGAGCCCGCCGTGCACTGATGATCGACGGGCCGATCCGCGCGGCGAGCCGCGACGGCTTCGCATGACGGCGCCCCACCTTGCCGCTGGGCACTACCCGACCGCCGGCTCCAGGATCTCGAAGTGCCTGGCATCGAGGTCGAGCAGCGACAGCGCGCCGAACGGCACGGCCTCGTTGCGATCGCCGTGGCCGATCGGCGCGCCGACCGCGGCCGGCGTGCCCGCCGCGTGCAGCCGCTCGAGCACGGTGGTCAGCGCGGCATCGGCCGGATCGGGTTCGCCGGTCGGCGGGCTCGCGTCCACGCAGCGCGTGAGGTCGCCGACGATCATCGCCGACACCTGCGCGAGGTCGCCGGCGAGCTGGAGCTGCGTGAGGTAGCGATCGATCTCGTACGGGCGCTCGCCGACCTCTTCGATCAGCCCGATCGCGCCGCGCAGCGGCAGCGCCCACGGCGTGCCGACGAGCACCGCGAACATCGTCAGGTTGCCGGCGAGCAGCGGGCCGCGATAGCTGCCGCGGCCGTGCGCCGCGAGCGGCCACGGCCGCACGCCCGGCGCGCGCGGCTCGGTGAGCAGCGCGACGAGCTGCGCGACGTCGCCGTCGCCGAGCGAGCCGAGCTGCACGCCCATCGGGCCGTGGATGCCGCGCACGCCGGCGGCGTACGCCCACGACAGCAGCGCGGTCGCATCGGAGAAGCCGACGATCGGTTTCGGATCGGCGCGCAGCGCGGATGGATCGAGCCGCGGCAGGATGCGCGTCAGGCCGTAACCGCCGCGCGCGAGCACGATCGCGCGCACGTCGGGGTCGCGCAGCATCGCGTCGAGCTCGCGCGCGCGCACGTCGTCGGGGGCCGCGAGGTAGCTCGGCGTGGCCGGATCGCGCGGCGCGGTGAGCGAATCGGCGAGCCGGATCCGGAACGCGTCGCCGAGGCGGTCGAGCCCGCGCTTCAGCTTGTCGAGCTTGACCGGTCCCGCCGGCGCGACGATGCCGAGGGTCTGGCCGCGCGCGATGCGCGGTGGCCGTCGCGCGCTCATCTCTTCTTGCGCTTCTTGCGCGACTTGCCGCCGTCGGGCTTGTTGTCGCCTTCGCTGTCGGCGCGGCCGTTGCCGTTGCCGTCGTCGTCGTCTTGCGCGGGCAGCGAGCCGCTGCTGGTCGCCGCCTGATCGAGCCCGAGTGCCGCGAGATCGACGGCGTCCATCGCGACCGTGCGCTTGCCATCGTCGACGATCTTGGATTCGGCTTCGGCGAGGACTTCCGGATCGATCGCGTCCATCACGCCGGTGTCCTGGCCGTCGTCGACGAGCTCGGGCACGCCGATCCCGGGCTTGGTCACGCGCTTCTGCACGACGACCACACCCGCCGGCACCGGCGGCGGCGTCGGCCGGGGCCTGGTCAGCTCGGGCAGCGTCACGCGCTCCTTCCACCACGCGCGCGCGTCGTCGTGCTCGAACGCGGGCGACACGACCATGCCGGGCGGGCGCTCCGACCCGCCGGTCTGCTCGCGGATCGCGATCACGGTCGCCGGGAACGCGACGCCCTCGTCGGTCGCGATCGCGATCGCGGTGCCGACCGGCATCGGCTGCGGCAGCTCGACGTAGCCGCTCGTCGGGCGCAGCTCGACGAGCTTGAGCCGCTTGCCGAGCGTGAGGCCGCGATAGGTGACGTCGACGAAGCTGTCCGCCATGGCCCGCGATTCTATACGCATCCGAATCCTGTATACATTCCGCCCGCCGTGAGCATCCTCGATCGCCTCCGCCAGCTCCGCTCGCAAGCCCCGTCCGACGACGTCCCGGCGCGCGCGCAGGCGCTCGTCGTCCACGGCAACGAGTTCGGCTTCGATCCGTTCGGGCTGTCGCGCGATTCGATCCGCTCCGCGTTCTCGATCGCGCGCTGGCTGTATCGCTACTACTTCCGCGCGCAGGCGTTCGGCGTCGCGAACATCCCGACCGCGGGGCGCGTGCTGTTCGTGTCCAACCACTCCGGCCAGCTGCCGTTCGACGCGCTCGTGATCGGCTGCGCCTGCTTCCTCGAGCCGCCGCAGCCGCGGCTCGTGCGCGCGATGGTCGAGTTCTTCGTGCCGACCATCCCGTTCGCGTCGTACCTGTTCGCGCGCTGGGGTCAGATCACGGGCACGCCCGAGAACTGCCGCCGGCTGCTCGCCGCCGACGAGGCCGTGCTCGTGTTTCCCGAAGGCGCGCGCGGCATCTCCAAGCCGTTCTCGAAGCGCTACCAGCTCGCCGAGTTCGGCAAGGGCTTCCTGCGGCTCGCGCTCGAGAGCGGCGCGCCGATCGTGCCGGTCGCGGTGATCGGCGCCGAGGAGCAAGCGCCCGCGCTCAACGTCAAGCCGCTCGCGCGCCTGTTGCGCGTGCCCGCGCTGCCGGTCGTGCCGTACCCGCCGTTCATCGCGGCGATGCCGCTGCCGGTGAAGTACCGGGTGTACTTCGGCGAGCCGATGCAGTTCACCGGCGATCCCGACGACGACGACGACGTGCTCGACGACAAGGTGAAGATGGTGCGCAACCGGATCCAATCGATGATCCACGTCGGGCTGCGGGAGCGCGAGCATGTCTTCTGGTAACGAGCTGCCTCGTTCTGACGAGGCACGGAAGGTCGTCATCACCGGCATCTCGGGGCGCTTCGGCCGCATCGTCGCGCGCCGGCTCCATCACGAGCTCGGCTGGCAGATCGTCGGGCTCGATCGCCGGCCGATGCCGGGCCGGCCGAAGGACATCGAGCACCATCAGGTCGATCTGCGCAGCAAGAAGGCGCGCGACGTGTTCCGCGCCGGCGATGTCGACGCGCTGATCCATCTCGGCGTGATGCACGATCCGCGCGCCCGGCCGGCCGAGCTCTACTCGTGGAACATCACCGGCACGACGAAGCTCCTCGAGTACTGCCAGGCCTATCACGTCCCGAAGGTGGTGCTGCTGTCGAGCGCGAACGTCTACGGGCCGCGCCCCGACAATCCGCAGTTCCTCACCGAAGACGCGCCGCTGCTCGCCGCGCAGCGCTTCCCCCAGATGCGCGATCTCGTCGAGATCGATCATCTCGTGTCGACGTTCTTGTGGCGCGCGCGCGATGTCGACACCGTGATCTTGCGGCCGGTGCACATCGTCGGCGCGGTCCACAACGCGCCGTCGAACTACCTCCGGATCGAGCGCCCTCCCGTGTTGCTCGGATTCGATCCGATGGTGCAGCTCGTCCACGTCGAGGATGTCGCCGATTCGATCGCGCTCGCACTCGGCCCGGGCCGGCGTGGCATCTACAACATCGTCGGTCCGGGCGAGGTGCCGCTGTCGGCAATCCTCCACGAGCTCGGCAGGCGCGCACGGCTGATTCCGCACCCCGTGGCAAAACCGATCCTGTCGGCCGCGTTCGCGCTCGGGATCTCGAGCTTCCCGACCGCGGAGCTCGATTTCATCCGTTACGTGTGCATGGTCGATGGCCGCCGGGCCACCGCCGAGCTCGGATTTCGCGCTCGCCACGGCCTCCGGGAGACGATTCGAGCGGTCGAAGATCCGTTGTAGCGGCGGCCATCTGCCCGCTCGTGCCGTATCCCCGCGCCACACCCCCTGTAGCTGGCCGTTCACACTCTCGAATCGGCCTCGCGCTCCCGATTCGCCCCTACCTTCGACCACTCGCACCGGTCTTGCCGCCCCCTTCCGAATTGGGTCTCGTTCACTGGCGGTTTTTCGGGCATTTTTGTCAGAGGCCTGGCGTTGATTCTCGACACGCCCCACTCGCGTGTCGAAACGTTCATGGATTATTCATTGGTTCGATCTCTTCTCCGTGATGGCATGAGGGCTGCTTTCGCATCGAGCTACCGCTCGCCAAAAGGAACGATCCCCATGAACAAGCTGCTCCACTCTCTCGGTCTGATCGTCGCGGTCGCGGCCGCCGGAACGCTCGCCGGCTGTGACCTCTACTTCGGTCACGACAACGGCGGCAACTGGTCCTACTGCGGCTCGGATGGCCAGTACCAGTGCAACGGAGACAACTGCAACTGGGTAGGCCCCACGTGCACGAATCCAGGCAGTGGCGGCAGCGGAGCCGTCGGCTCCGGATCGTCGGGTTCGGGCAGCGGCTACGAGTGCACCAGCAACACGGACTGCGCGGCGGGCTGTTACTGCGCGAACGGGACGTGTGAAGAGGGCGGCTTCTGCATGACGAACAGCGACTGCGGCCCCGGCTACACCTGCGATACGAGCCGGTCGTCGTGCGAGCCCGGCTGCACGGCCGACAGCGACTGCTCGTCCGGCTCCTACTGCGATACGAGCACCGGCCAGTGCACGGCGAGCTGCACGTGCTCGACCGACGCGGACGCGGTCTCGAAGGGCTACGGCTGGTGCGACAACGGCACGTGCGCGCCGGGTACGGACCCCGCGGGCAGCTGCGCCGGCACCATCACGTGCAACACCGCGCAGCCGACCTGCCCGAGCGGCCAGGTCCCGACGATCTCGGCCGGCTGCTGGACGGGTAACTGCGAGGCGATCTCGTCGTGCGACGCGAACCCGTCGTGCGCGGTCATCAACGACGAGGCCGACTGCACGGCGCGCAAGGACTGCCTGCCGGTCTATACCGGCATGGATTGCACCGATTCTTCGGGCAAGGCCTGCGTCGCCGGCGACACCGGCTGCACCTGCAAGACCTTCACGTACGCCAGCTGCGAAGTGAAGCCGCAGTAAGCACGAGCCAACAGACGTGACGGCGTGGCGGGCCTCTGGGCCCGCTTCGCATTTTCGGGCGTGCGGTATCATCGACCCATGGGCTTTCAGTTCGCCGAGACGATGCAGGGCACGGTGGAGTGGGACCGCGAGCCCGGCAAGAAGCAGCCGCTGCGGTTCGAGGTTCGCGCTCACGCCGACTCGCTGCGCGACCACCTCACGACCGGCCGCGCCGAGCTGCGCGGCACGATCCACGTTCCCGGGCTGGCCGATGGCGTCGATGCCGAGGGCACGATCGTGATCCGCCCGATCGGGCAGCGCATCATCCGCTACGAGCTGTCGTTCGTCGGCGACGACGGCAAGGCCTACGAGCTGGTCGGTCAGAAGGACATCCGCTGGCTGGCGCCGCTCGAGACCTTCACCACCCTGCCCGCCGAGATTCTGGACGAAGATCACCGCCGCATCGCGACCTGCCTCCTGCGCTTCGATCTCCGCCGAGATGGCTGGAAGTTCCTGCGCAGCTGGCGCCCGGCCTAAAACCTCCGGCCGCAGCCCGTAGCCCGCAGCCCGCAGCCCGTTTCGGTGGTAAGAACCCCGAACGCGTCATGGGCCTGATCCAGAAAATTTTCGGCAGCAAGAACCAGCGCGAGCTGAAGAAGCTCCAGCCGATCGTCGACCGGATCAACGGCCTCGAGAAGTCGCTCAAGGCCAAGAGCGACGCCGAGCTGCGGGCGATGACCGCCGAGTTCAAGCAGAAGCTCGACAACGGCGCCACGCTCGACGACATCCTGCCCGACGCGTTCGCGGCGGTGCGCGAGGCCAGCGTGCGCACGCTCGGCATGCGCCACTACGACGTGCAGCTGATCGGCGGCATGGTGCTGCACAACGGCCGAATCGCCGAGATGCGCACCGGCGAGGGCAAGACGCTGGTCGCGACGCTGCCGTGCTACCTGAACGCGCTGCCCGGCAAGGGCGTGCACGTCGTCACCGTCAACGACTACCTCGCCAAGCGCGACGCCGAGTGGATGGGCAAGATCCACGGCTTCCTCGGCCTGTCGTGCGGCGTGATCGTCCACGGCCTCGACGACTACGAACGCCAGCGCAACTACAACTGCGACATCACGTACGGCCAGAACAACGAGTTCGGCTTCGACTACCTGCGCGACAACATGAAGACCGCGCCCGACCGCATGGTCCAGCGCGGGCTCTACTACGGCATCGTCGACGAGGTCGACTCGATCCTGATCGACGAGGCGCGCACGCCGCTCATCATCAGCGGCTCGGCCGAGCAGTCGGCGGACCTCTACGTGAAGGTCGACCGCCTGATCCCGAGGCTCAAGCGCGAGGTCGACTACACGGTCGACGAGAAGGCGCACTCGGCGATGCTCACCGACGACGGCGTCGAGCAGATGGAGAAGCTGCTCTCCGTCGACAACCTGTTCGAAGCCAAGAACATCCAGCTCGTGCACCACGTGCAGCAGGCGCTGCGCGCGCACACGCTGTACAAGCGCAACGTCAACTACCTGGTCGAGGACGGCAAGGTCGTCATCGTCGACGAGCACACCGGCCGCAAGATGCCGGGCCGGCGCTGGAGCGACGGCCTGCACCAGGCGATCGAGGCCAAGGAAGGCGTCACCGTCGAGGAAGAGAACCAGACCCTCGCGACGGTCACGTTCCAGAACTACTTCCGCATGTACAAGAAGCTGTCCGGCATGACCGGTACGGCCGACACCGAGGCGCAGGAGTTCTTCGAGATCTACAAGCTCCACGTCACGGTGATCCCGACGAACAAGTCGATCATCCGCAAGGACTTCCCCGATCTCGTCTACAAGAACGAGGCCGGCAAGTTCCGCGCGGTCGCCAACGACATCGAGGACTGCCACAAGCGCGGGCAGCCGGTGCTGGTCGGCACGGTGTCGGTCGAGAAGAGCGAGGTCGTCGCGAACATCCTCAAGGAGAAGGGGCTGCCGTTCAACGTCCTGAACGCGAAGCACCACCAGCGCGAGGCGTCGATCGTCGCGCAGGCCGGCCGCAAGGGCACGATCACGATCGCGACGAACATGGCCGGCCGCGGCACCGACATCCTGCTCGGCGGCAACCCCGAGGCGATGGCGAAGGACCACCTCGCCGAGGAGAAGCAGAAGCTCGCCGAGGAGGCGAGCCAGGCGACGATCGCAAGCCCGGGCGCAAGCGCCCGGGTGGCTGCGGAGGGCGAAGAGCCGGCCGGCGAGTCGCCGTATCGCGGGTCGAGCCAGCCCGACTTCGACGAGGACAAGCGCTACAAGGAGCTGCTCGAGCAGTACAAGAAGCAGTGCGAGGCCGAGCGCCAGGAAGTGCTCGAGGCCGGCGGCCTCAAGATCGTCGGCACCGAGCGCCACGAGTCGCGCCGCATCGACAACCAGCTGCGCGGCCGCGCCGGCCGCCAGGGCGATCCGGGCAGCTCGCGGTTCTACCTGTCGCTGCAGGACGATCTGCTCCGCATCTTCGGCCTCGATCGCATGACCGGCCTGATGGAGCGCCTCGGCCTCGAAGAAGACGTGCCGATCGAGTCGCCGATGGTGACGAGGTCGATCGAGAACGCGCAGAAGAAGGTCGAAGGCCGCAACTTCGATCAGCGCAAGAACGTCCTCGAGTACGACGACGTGATGAACCAGCAGCGCAAGACGATCTACGCGCTGCGCCGCCAGATCCTCGAGGGCCGCTACCAGCCGGAGCCGACCGAGGACGAAGCGAAGCAAGGCATCGTGCACCCGCCGGTCGAGGCGAGCGGCGACTGGACGCAAGAGGCGCTCCAGCCGGAGATCAAGCCCACGGTCACGAACATGATCGAGGTCTTGAAGCAGAAGGTGAAGGAGCGCGACGAGGCGCTCGCGCGGGGCGAGTCGCATCCCGACACGCGGCCGGGCTGGCGCGTGCTGCGCGCCGAGGTCTGGCGCCAGTTCGGCGCGCTGCTCGACGTCGAGAAGCCGTGGGACGGCGAGCGCGACGCGCTGATCGAGCTGTGCACGACCGGGGTGTGCGCGTCGCTGATCCAGCAGCGCGAGCGCCTGTACGATCTCTCGCACGCGCAGATGGCGGCGGTGATCGAGCAGGTGCTGTCGCCGGATGTCATCGAGGACGAGTGGGACTGGGATCAGCTCCACGACGCGCTGGAGGAGCAGTTCAACCTGAAGTTCACGCTCCAGCACGGCACGCCCGACGAGGTCGCGACCGCGGTGTGGCCGAAGGTCGAGGCGCGCCTCGGCGAGCGCGAGAAGGAGCTCGAGCGCGCGTGGCTCATGTACTTCCTGCGCCACTTCTTCCTCGAGGAGATCGACCAGCAGTGGATCGAGCACCTGAAGACGATGGACGCGTTGCGCGAAGGCATCGGCCTGCAGGGCTACGGCCAGAAGGATCCGAAGAAGGAATACAAGAAGGCCGGCTTCAGCCTGTTCACCGAGATGATGGACCGGATCCAGGCCAACGTCGTCCAGAAGCTGTTCCGCGTGCAGATGCAGAAGCAGGAAGAGGCGATCCCGTCGATCGAGACCAAGGCGCGCCAGACCGTCGAGAAGGGCGTCGCCGACAAGAGCGAGGACGGCGACGACCAGCAGCAAAAGGCGCCCGCCCGGCGCGGCGCGGCGCGCGTCGCCGGCGAGGGTCAGGTCACGGCGCCAGTGAAGCGCGATCGCCCCAAGGTCGGCCGCAACGATCCGTGCTGGTGCGGCTCGGGGAAGAAGTTCAAGAAGTGCCACGGTAAGGACGAGGAAGGTGGCGGCTCGGCAGGTGGTAGTGGCGGCGCGGACGGCGAAAAGGGCGGCGACTCGAATCGGGCGGCCGCGCGCGGGGAGTAACGTTTTTCCGCAGTTATGCCTGGCATCGCGCGTGCTCTTCGGGTCGGGCACACTGGAGGCGTGCGCGCGATGACGACCGAAGAGCAGACCGAGATGCTGCGAAACATCTGGCAGCAGATGGTGGCAATGGACCGTGGCCTGAACGCGAGGATGGATGCGTTCGACTCGAAGCTGTCGGGACGAATCGACGGGATCGAGACTCGTCTCGACAGGCTGGACGAACGCGTCGAGCGATTTGCCGCGCGCGTGCAGCGCAACTTCGATCGGATCGACCTGCGGCTCATGGTGATCGACGGCAGGCTCGACGATCTGGACGACCGCCTCGTGCATGTCGAACAGCATGTTGGCCTGCCACCTCCCCGTTAGACGGCAGCTGACATCGCCGTGGCGGATCGATCAGCCGCCGAAATCACGCGCATCTCGCGGATGCTGCGCAATCCGCCGCTGGCACGAACACTGCGTGTAACGCGCGCGCAATGCGCCTGGCCGGGTCGTTTCTCCTCGTAGCAGCGTGCACGAGCGCGCCCGATTCACAGCCGTCGTTCCAGCCGCCCGGCGACGGCACGTGGGCCGCGATCTCGCCCGGCGACCTGATGGTGCTGGTGCCGGGAACCGGCTCGTACGGCTACCTCGCCCAGCCGATCCAGGCCCTGCCCGGCGCCGATCCCGTGGTCGACGTCCGATCGGTTCCGAAGGTCGCGAGCGACGCGGTGGTGTTCGAGGAAGCGATCGCTGCGGCGGAGCGCGCCGGGATCACCGGTGACGAGCTCGAAGGCGGCGCGCTGTCGTTCGGGATCTGGGGCACCGGGATCACGACGGTCAGCGGCTTCGAGTACATCAGCTTCGAAGGCTTCCACATCCACGTCGACGTGCTCGGCGGCGAGAACACCTGCGCGGCCGGCGGCATCTACCAGAACCTCGGGAACTACAGCGTCGCCGATGCGAACACCGATGCGACCGCGCTGAACGCGGCGGTCGTCGCCTGGCTCGCCGCGCATCCCGGGAGCGCGCCGCGTGACGTCGTGTTCGCGTCGCACAGCTGGGGCGGCGCGGTCGCCGAGTATCTCGCGCTCGAGCGGCCGACCATCGAGCAGACGACCGGCCCGCTCGCCGACAGCGGCGGGATCGCCACGGCGCCGCTCACGGTCGCGTCGGGCGTTCCGGAGCTGATCCTCGGCTACTCGTTCGAGGGCCCCGGACTGCACGACCTATCGGACCAGGCGAGCGCGATCTACGAGATCGATCGGCCCGACGATCCGGTTCACATCCTCGATCCGTTCGGCAACGGCGACGGCCACTACTACAACATCCTGTTCGGCGACGTGTTCGAGGGCTACTACGACATCACGACGACCGCGATCAGCTGCGCCGGCGTGCCCGGCCCGTGTCAGGACCCGCCGAGCTGACGCCGCGCGTCAGCGACGTTTTAGCAGCAGCCCGGCGATTGATCTTCCTCGCGCGCGAGACCATGCTCGCGCCATCCATGCGCATCGGCGTTCCTAAAGAGATCAAAACTCAAGAATTTCGCGTCGGCATGACCCCGGCCGGCGTCGCGATCCTCGTCGCCCGGGGCCACACCGTGCTCGTCGAGCAGAACGCGGGCGTCGGCTCGTCGATCCCCGACGAGGCGTACGTCAAGGCCGGCGCGAAGATCCTCCCGACCCGCGAAGAAGTGTGGGGCGGTGCGGACATGGTCGTGAAGGTCAAGGAGCCGATCGCGCCCGAGTTCGCGCTCATGCGCAAGGATCTGCTGCTGTTCACGTACCTCCACCTCGCGGCGGCACAGGAGCTCGGCAAGGAGCTGCTCCACCGCGGCGTCAACGGCGTCGCGTACGAGACGCTCGAGCCCACGCCCGGCGACCTGCCGCTGCTCACGCCGATGAGCGCGGTCGCGGGCCGCATGGCGGTGCAGGCCGGCGCGACGTATCTCGAGCGCGAGCGCGGCGGCAAGGGCGTCCTGCTCGGCGGCGTGCCCGGCGTGCGGCGCGGCCGCGTCACGATCATCGGCGGCGGCGTCGTCGGCGCGAACGCGTGCAAGATCGCGGTCGGCCTCGGCGCGAACGTCACGGTGCTCGACGTCAATCTCAAGACGCTCGCGTACCTCGACGATATCTACGCCGGGCGGATCTCGACGCAGTACTCCGACCCGCTCAGCATCGAGCGCGCGGTGCTCGAGAGCGATCTCGTGATCGGCGCAGTGCTGATCGCCGGCGCGCGCGCGCCGCGGCTCGTCACCGAGAAGATGGTGAAGGAGATGGAAGCCGGCTCGGTGATCGTCGACGTGTCGATCGATCAGGGCGGCTGCGTCGAGACCGCGCGGCCGACCACCCACGACAACCCGACGTACCTCGTGCACGACGTCATCCACTACGGCGTCGCGAACATGCCCGGCGCGGTGCCGCGCACGTCGACGTATGCGCTGACCAACGCGACGATCAAGTACGTCGTCGCGCTCGCCGACCATGGCCTCGAGAAGGCGGTCGCGGCGATCCCGCACATCGTCACCGGCATCAACACGTACAAGGGCACGGTCCCGCACCCGGCGGTCGCCGAGGCGCTCGGCGTGGCGCACACCGCGTTCAAGGCCTGACGCCGGTTCGAAGCCCAGGATTTTCGCGGGGTTGCGATCTCGAAGAAATCGGGAACAATGTGCGCGTGGACACCGGTAAGCATCCACGAATGCAGGCGGTACGAGCCAAGCGGGCTGAGTTCGAGAAGACCGCGCTCGCGCACCTCGATGCGATGTACGGCGCCGCCTACCGGCTGACGCGCAACCCGCGGGACGCCGAGGACCTCGTCCAGGACGCGCTGCTCCGCGCCTACCGGTTCTGGGACTCGTTCCAGCAGGACTCGAACTGCAAGGCGTGGCTCCTGCGCATCGTCACGAACACGTTCATCAACGAGTACACGCGCCGCAAGCGGTCGCGCGAGGTGCTCGACGCCGCGACCGCCGAGCAGGATGCGACCGACGGCGTGCTCGTGCACGCGGCCGCGAACGACAAGCAGTCGCCCGATCGCCTGCTGCTCGAGCACAGCGTGTCCGACGACGTGCAGCGCGCGCTCGAGCAGCTGCCCGACGACTTCCGCACCGCGGTCGTGCTCTGCGACATGCAGGGCTTGTCGTACAAGGAGATCGCGGAGATCATGGAGTGCCCGGTGGGCACCGTGATGAGTCGACTGTTCCGTGGCCGCAAGCTCCTCGCCGCCGCGCTGCGCGAGTTCGCGGTGGCCGAGGGCTACGTCAAGGCGACCGAAGCCAAGAGCCAGACCATTGACCTGGAGAAGTATCGCGCCGAACGTGCGGCGCGCGAGGGTTCGCGATGAGCGTGTGCGAGAGTATCGATACCCTTTCGATGGCCTACCTCGACGACGAGCTCGCCGGCGAGGAGCGCCGCGAGCTCGAGCTGCACCTTCACGAGTGCGCGAGCTGCCGCGGTCACCTCGATGCCGAGCGCGCCGAGCACGAGCTGCTCGGGCGCGCGCTGGTCGCGCCGCCCGCGCCCGACCTCCTGCGCGCGAAGCTGTCGCGCGTGCTCGACGCCGAGGACGCCGAGGCCGCGCGTGCCGGGCGCACGCGGTGGACGCGCTGGGTCCTGCCCGGCTCGTCGATGCTCGCCGCGGCCGCCGCGATCGTCGTGTTCGTCGGCGTGCAGATGCCGGCGAGCGAGCACCGCGGCGCGGTCGTGAAGGACGCCGTGCGCCAGCAAGCCCGGATGCTGCCGCTCGAGGTCCAGGGCCCGCGCACCGGCCAGTGGCTCGAGCAGAACGCGAGCCTGGAGCTGCCGCAGGCGCACGACCAGGGCTGGCCGATCGGCGCGCGGCTCCTGCCGCGCGGTGTGAACGGCCACGACGCGGCGCTCGTCCAGTACCAGCTCGAGCTCGGCGGCCGGCCGTCGATGCTTTCGGTCGTGATGATCCGCGACGTCCGCGACGGCGATCTCAGCGACGGCGACGAGGTCGAGGTCAACGGCCACGTGCTCCACGTGGTCGAGCAGGACGGCCGCGTCGCGGTGACCGCGGTCGACCCGACGAGCCACGTCGGCTACGCGTTCACGGCGCCCGAGCTGACCGCGAACGAGCTGCTCTATATCGTCGGCCGGATGGCCCCGTAGCTGGCAGTAGATACGAGGGATTCGCACGGCACGTAAAGAGGAAGCCGGCCCGCGAGTCGGATATCATCGCGGCTGGGCATGAACCGCCGCGTCCTGCTGATCGATGCCGATCCCGAGTTCCAGGGCACGCTGACCGCGGAGCTCGGTCGCTACCGGATCACGGTCGTGGCCGAGCCCGATCCGGATGCGGGCGTGCAGCTCGCGGCGGCCGATCCGCCCGCGATGATCGTGATCGGCGTCGAGGAGCCGGAGAAGGCCGGCTTCCGGGTGTTCCAGAAGTGCAAGAAGGGCGCGCTCGCGAAGGTGCCGATCGCGCTGGTGACGGCTTCGGTCTCGCCCGAGAGCTTCGCGAAGCACCGCGGGCTCAAGGTGCA
>DATJXL010000270.1:0-18264 GCA_035500135.1 Kofleriaceae bacterium | reverse complement strand
AATAGTCGACTGAGACAGACCGTCACCATTTCTTGGGCAGAGGCGCCGGGCTGCATGCTCTTTGAAGAACCGGCGAACCGGGCGGGAGAGGTCTGCGCTTGACACGACCGCCACTACATAGTCGTGGCTGCCACGCTGAACCAAAACAACCAGGAGCAACCGGGAGCACTCGGAACCCGACCATCGCGTAAGCCTTCGTGGTCATTGCAGAGACGCGAAATCGTTTTCGTCTCGGCTCACGCGATGCCAGGTTCGAGTCCTTCTGCCCTCACTACTCAAGCAGCGGTTCTTGCTGCCTTTGTGTTCGGAGCCGCCGAGGTTTTTGCCACGGCTTTGCCACGAGCGCCGAGCATCGCGAGGATCCGCTTGTCCGGATCGATCTCGCTCTGCGCGGCTTCGTGGACCGGCTCCGGCCATTCGCGAGCGTGTGCTTCGGCGACGTGCACGTAGAGCATCGTCTCGTCGATCCGCTTGTGGCCCAGCCACGTCTGCAGCCTCCAGGGGTTCACGCCGAACAGCGCGGCGTGAGTCCCGAAGGTGTGACGGAGCGTGTGCCACTGGCGAACCGCCAAGCCTGCCTTGCGGCAGATGCGCTCGATCGCGCGCCGTGCTTCGTCGTCGCTCTTCTCGGTGCCGTCGAGATTTCGCACCACGAAGCCCTCGCGGACCGTGGAGATCCGTTTGAGCGCCTCGTAGAGCGTCGTCGTCATCGGCACCGTGCGTCGCCTACGGCCCTTCGGCGTGCCCGTCATCGCGCGACACGTCTGCTGGTTCACGGTGATCGTTTTCGCGATCATGTCCACGTCCTCGCGCCACCGGAGCGCCTTGACCTCGCCGACGCGCAGCCCGGCCTCCCCAGCCAGGCACACGCCAGCGTACCACTCCTCGCCCTCGGCTTTCGCGGCGGTGAGGATGCGCGGGTACTGCTCGAAATCCCACGCGACGATCTCCGGTCGCTCGATCTTGAACATGCCGATCTTCGGCGACTTCGCGATCAGCTCGCAATCGACCGCATAGCGGAGCGCCTTCGACAACACCGCGAGGATGTTGTTGATGCGCTTCTCGCCCAGCTTCTTCGCTACGAGGTGAGCACGAAACCGCGCGATCTCGGAGACGGTGATCTCGTCGAGCGACATCTCACCGAAACGGGGCCCGAGATGGCAGTCATAGATGACCGTCTTCTCGCGCTGCTCGCTCGGCTTGTTCTTGCGACCGATCACCCACTCGCTCCAGAACCGACCGTGAAACCATTCCTTGAACGTCGGACACTCCTTCCGCGACGGCACGCGTTCCGGGTGCAAGCAACGCTCGATGTGATCGAGCATCTCCTGCTCCGCTGCCGCCTTTGTATTGATGTGGGTGGGCGCCGAGCCACTGATGCGCTCGCGCGTTCCGTCCGGATAGTGGACGACGTGGCGATAACGCCAACGCCCGTCGGGTGTACGTCGAATCGGCATAGCTAACCTTTCCGAGTCGACGTGGCCTTGCATGACGCATCTAACCACGTAACCAGCGCGCCTCGTCGGAACAAGATGCGCTTCCCTAACCTTTGATGAGGGATCACGCCGCGGCCGGCGTATTCGTAGACCGTGTTGCGATCGACGCCGAGAAACGAGGCGACTTCGTCGGCGGTCATGACGTCATTGTTCGTGCCCGTCGCCGCGAGCGGTAGCGCCGCTGGCAGCGGTAAGGGACCGACGCCGGCCCCTTCTTCGATCTTCGCCTTGATCACTTCGATCGCTGCTCGTAGCGACGCGGCGGCGACCTGGAGCATGAATTTCCGGCTCGCACGTCCGTCGACGACGATCACCTCGGGCTCGACGGTTCCGGTCTCTTTGGCCTGTCGCTTGGCTAACGCGGTCTTCACGACGATTTCTCCGTCCCGGGCGTGCCTTCATCGTCCTTCGGTGGCTGCTCGGTCTGCTTTCCGAAGATCTGCTGGTAGGCGAGCTCGAACGCTTTGGCGGTATCGCCATTCGAGGTCGCCGGTGCTTCCGGCTGCTTCGGAACAGCGGACCGATCTGCGATCTGGGAAAGCGCCGAATTCCGGCGCTTGGGCGACTCGGACGTGTCCTGCTTGGGTCCAAGGAACGACATCAAGTTGCGTGCGACGCCACCGAGCGCGACAAGCGCCGGCGGCTTCAGCAAGTGCGCCCACCACGGCTCCGGTTCCGGCGGCTCGGTCGCGGTCGATGCCGTCATCTGCGGCAACATGATCCCGTTCCGAGGAATCTGTTTGGCGGTGGCAAGCGTCTTGATCCAGTCGGCCTGCGCGTTCGCGAGCGACTGGAGCGACTCCGAATGCGCCCGCGACATGTTGGCGAGCGTCTCGAGCATGAACCGCGCGTCGGTGGTCGGCGGAACGGCGCGCAAGCTCTGGGTTACGGCGAGCTCGGTAGGCGCCGCCTCGCCGGCCAATCCGACCTGCACCGTGGCGATCTCGCCAAGCGGCCGTCCGAACTCGTCGAGGGCTTCGATGCGGTACTTCCCGGGGCCGAACGTTTCGAGCAACTGGTCGTGCGTGAGCTCGAGATCGAACCGTCCGAGGAGCGTCTTGGGACGGCCGCCGGTGAAGCGCTGGATGCGCCAGTGCGCCGTTCCCGGCGGAACGGCGACCTTGCAGCCCTGCGCGTCGTGCGCGAGCGGCGGATGCTGGGGGCTCGAAAGCGGGGTTGAGCTGTTCTGGATCGTCATGCAACCCAAGCTAGGGCATCGGATGGACAACCCTTGCCAGCCGGGATCTGCTCGTGCAGGATCGCGAGCTTACGAAACGGAACCACTTTGAAAGAACTCGCCGACAAGCCCGCCCGAAGCGCCGGAGAACACTTCGTGCCCCCCTTTCCGGCTGCTTTTCCCCGCCCTTCACCCCGCGAAAACGGCCGTGTATCGCCGCGGTGACGTCGGTCAGGCCGCGCGCGCGTTGAAGATTCTCGACGCGCTCCGCGGTTTCAAGCACGGCCGGCTCGTATCCGAGCTCGCACTCGAGGTCGGAATGAGCGAGCGCACCGTGAAACGAGACCTCGAAGCGCTGCAAGACGCCGGAATCGACATCACGCGCGCCCCGATCGACGGCCGAGCCGCCGCACGCCTCAAGGATCGCGCCTACAGCTACGTCGCGATCACGAAGCGCGAGCGCTACACGCTGCTCGCGGTGCGCTGCATGTTCGATGTTCTTAAGGGCACGTCGTTCGCCGAGGACGTCGAATCGGTGCTGCGCAAGCTCGAACAGCGCATGACCATGGACGAGCGCACCGAGCACGCGACGTTCGGCGAGCGTTTCGCGTACGTCCCCGACCGAGGCACGAAGGTGTTCAGCGACAAAGAGGACGTGATCGATGCGCTTCTGAGCGGCGTACTGACACGCAAGCTCGTCCGCTACGCGTACCGTGGCGCGCGCGGTCGCGCGCAACGCGGAACTCTCGCGCCGTTCGCAATGCTGTTGCACAAACACGGCCTCTACGTGCTCGGCAAGAACGTGTCGAGCGCAGTGGAGACGGCCGATCTCGACTCCGGCGACGTCGTGAACTGGGCCGTCGAGCGCTTCACCGAAGCCGAATGGCTCCGAAACACGTCGTTCGTCCTGCCGCCGACGTTCAAGCTCGACGATCACGTCGACGACATGTCCGGCGTTCACGTCAGCAAGGGCCCCGCGCAGCGAGTGGTCGTCGAGTTCAGCAAGGCGCGCGCCTCGTATGCACGCGGCCGCATGTGGCATCGCACGCAGGAGATGGAAGAGCTGCGCGACGGCGGTATCCGTGTCTCGTTCTGGTGCCGAAACCTCGCGCCCCTGACTTCGTGGGTCCTCGAGTGGGGTCCACACATGAAAGTGCTCGAGCCGCGGGAGCTCGTGCTTGAAGTGGCGCGCGAGCTTCGAGAAGCCGCCGAGCAATACAAGGACGTCTCATGAACTGTGAATGGTCCATCCGCCATCGAGCGATCTTCTCCAGCTACAACACGCGCAACGACATCGAATCTGCTTGAGCGAACGGAACGATCCCACGTCCGTAGGCGCAGCACCCCAACCACCGGTGGTTCGTGCCTGACGAGATTGCCGCGACCAGCGTCGCATCGGCGATACCATCGACAAGGCCGATGTCACGGCGATGGAAATACCGGCTCGAGATCGTGAAATGACCTGGCGGGCACGCATTGCTGAGCTGTCCCCGCGCGCGATCCTGGTCGCTGGCTGGAGCGCGTTCGCGCTGTACGCGTATCCCGGGTACATGTCGTGGGATGCGATGACGCAGCTCGCGCAGGCGCGCCGCGGAGTCTATACGGACGACCATCCACCGGCGATGGCCGCGCTGTGGCGTGTGTTCGAGATTGTCGTCACCGGACCGCTACCGATGATGCTCGTGTGCTCGGTCCTGTTCCTTCTCGCGACGCGCCGGCTCCTCGGCGACAGGCTCTCCCCCCGCGCTGCGGCGATCGCGGCCGTCGTCTTGCTGTGGTTTCCGCCGATCGGCACGGTCACCGCCGCCGTGTACAAGGACTCGGTCATGGCGACCTTCGTCATGGTCGGTGCAGCGTTGCTCGTGACCGAGCATCGCAGATCGGGCCTGTTCGCGCTCGGCGTCGGAACCGCGATGCGCTACAACGCGATCTTCGCGACGCTGCCGATCGTCGTGCTGCTCTACCGACCTGGCGTGCTTGTGGGTTGGCGGCGGTATGCCGCAGCGGTCGGCGTATACGTTGCCATCAGCTGCGCCGCATTCGCGGTCGACGTGACGCTCGCCGACACACATCGCTACTACTGGTATCGCACGCAGGCGCTGATGGATATCGCCGACACGCTGGCGAATGCTCGCGATTACTCCGACGACGAGATCCGCAGCGAGCTCTCAGGCGTACGGCTCGCGATCGACGATCACATCCAGGCACGCCTGCGCGAGATCTACAAGCCGGTGGACTTCCGTCACCTCGACCGCGGCGACCAGCAAGTATTCATGGCGCCCGAGACGGCGGAAGAACGCGCGGCGGTTGCGCGGGCATGGAAGCGCGTACTCGAGGACAACCCCGGAGCCTACTTGCGCTACCGCTGGGACAACTTCGTGATGTTGATGCGACTCGATCATCACGTCTACGACAACGCGCCGATCACGATGGCGCTGCGCTGGCACGAAGATCAGCCGGTCGTCCAGCACGACGTCGAGGCGGGACGCATCCAGCGCGTGTTGCTCGAAGGCATGCGCCTCGCGAGCCGCACGCCTCTGTTCTACCCGTACCCGTACGCGTTGCTCGCGCTGCTGCTCTTGCCGCTGGCGCGTGGCGATCGGCTCTCGCTCGCGCTCTTATTCTCGGGCCTGTGCTATCAGGCCGCTTGGCTGCCGCTCGCGCCGACCGCGGACTACCGGTATTCGCAGTGGATGGTCGCGACGACCGCGATCGCTGCGGTCAGGCTGGTCGCCGCCAGACGAAGGTCGCGTACCGGTTCGTGAACCCGTAGCGCATCGTCGCGGCAAGTCGGCGAAACGCCGCACCTGGGTGACGCATGTAGTAACCGACCATGCCGCGGCGCATGTCGGCCATGCGCGCCTCCTCGCGCCGCAACGCCGAGATCGGCGAGAACCGCTGGATCTGGCGCAGACAGTCGATCTCCACGAGGCCGTGCGGCGCGACGAGCGCGCGCAGCGAGCGCTCGGTGAAATCGTGCAGATGGTGCGGGTTCACGTCCACCGAGGGCGTTGTGGGGACGGACGCGACGAGCACGCCTCCCGGACGCAGCAGCGACACGAGGTGTGCGATCAGCTCGCCGGGCTCGCGCACGTGCTCGACCGTTTCCAGCGAGATCGCGGTGTCGAATCCCGCTGCGTCGCGGAACGCCAGCGCGTCGGACAACTCGTAGCGCACGCCAGTGCGCGCGTAGCGGCCGCGCGCGTACGCGACCGCGTCCTCCGCGATGTCGACGCCGACTGCCTCCGTCACTTCGCGCGCGCGATCGGCCACGAGGCGCGTGCCGTAGCCCGCGCCGCACGCGAGGTCGAGCACGCGGCCGCGCGCGTGACGTGCCGCGAGCTCGTAGCGCTCGACGTGCAGCGCGAGCGTCGCACGCCCCGTCGTGCCAGCTTCGTCGAGCTCGTCGGGAACGAGCCGCTCGAGGCTAGGTGCGGTCATCGCGCTTGGCCTGGGGGGTACGCTCGTCGAGCTCGCGGCGCAGGATCGCGAGCTCGCGCACGAGTCGCGTGATCTGGCCCTCGAGCTCGACGAACTTCGTGTAGTAGTGAACGGTCACGAACAGAAGACCGACCTCGACGAGGTACGTGATCAGGTCCGCGCCGCGTCCGACGCCCACGGCATGAGCGATGTCGTTCGTCGATTCCGGAAATACGACCGCGAGAGCTGCAAGCCCGAGGACGATGCAGACGAGCGCGATGTGGATCGGCAGCTTGCTGCGCCGCACGAAGAACCGCCAGCCGATCAACGCCAGCGCCGCGAGGAGCAAGACTCGGATGATCATGAGCGGAACCAGTAGTCGAACAGCACGCGCACTGCCTGTAGACCGTGCTGACCTTTGCGCGCGGAATGCTCCGTGTAGCGGACGGTCACGGGCACCTCGACCCACCGCGCTCCGCTGCGCCGGAGGTTCGCGAGCAGCTCGGACGCGTGTGCCATGCGGTCCTGCGTCATGCGCAGGTGCGTCGCGACCTCGGCGCGAAACGCACGCAGCCCGCAGTGCGCGTCGGTGAGCGGGAGGCCGGCGAGACGGTTCGAGACGGTCGTCGCCGCGCGCAAGAACGCGCGCCGCCGTCGGCTCGCGCCGACGATCGATCCGAGAAAGCGCGAGCCCAGCGCGACGTCCGCGTCGTCGAGGGCTGCGATGAGCGCGGGCAAGTCTCCCGCGTCGTGCTGACCATCCGCGTCGAAAGTCACCAATCGCTTCGCGCCCCGAGCGAGCGCGAAATCGATCCCGGTCTGCAGCGCCGCGCCTTGACCGCGGTTGATCGCATGCCGCAGCACGATCGCGCCGGCCGTGCTTGCGGACGATGCAGTGTCATCGTGCGAGCCGTCATCCACGACCACGACATTCCAACCCGCCCGCGCGAGGTCGCCGACCACGGCTGCGATGGCAGCCTCCTCGTTGTAGGCCGCGACCACGACCCACGTGCCCGCGCGCGCGTCCACGAGGCTCATCGTATCGTGTCACTCTCCGAAAACACATTCGCGAAAGAGTCATCCGCCACCCGTTTTCTCGTCGGCGAGTAACGCGCCTGTAACCACCAACCTGGGCGGCTGTTACATCCTTGTCAGGTTGAGCGCCGGGCGACGTCGCGAGGCCTTGCTGTTCTGCTCGGTCGCGGCCGCTTTCGCCGGGTACCTAGTCGTGATGGCGAGCTGGGCCGTGCCACAGCTCGACGACTGGTACGAAGTCGCGTGGATCGATCGCCACGGCTTCGGCCTCGCCAGCGTGGTCGACCTCGCTCGCTACAACTTCCACAATTACAACCCGCGGATCGGCGAGGTGTTGCTGCTCGTGTTGAACGGGCCGCGCATCCTGCACTGCGTGATCACGCCTGCGCTGCAGCTCGGATTGCTCGTTACCTGCTTCGTGCTCGCACACGGCGCATGGCCACGAGCAACCGCCCGCGACCTCGCGCGGCTGATCGGGCTGCAGGCGCTGATCTGGCTCGTGATCCCGATTCCGGGCGTCATCTATTTCTATCGCCCGTACACGGCGAACTACCTGTTCGCGACGTGCTTGCAGCTGTCACTGCTGGCTCTGTTTCGGTTGGCGCTCACGCGGACGGATGCGCCGAGGCGCGCCTGGCTCGCGCCGATCACGCTCGCGTGGGGCGTGCTCGCCGGCATGGGGAACGAGCACACCGGTCCCACTGCGATCGTCGCGGCGATCGCGTTTGCCGCGTGGGCGTGGAGGTGGCACCGCGCGCGAGCGTGGATGATCTGTGGCGTGATCGGGCTCGCGATCGGATTCGCGCTGCTCGTGCTGGCGCCGGGTCAGTCGGTTCGGTACGCGGGTCTCACGTCGGGCACGCATCCGTTTCGCACGATGCTCGCCCGCGGGATCGATGGCAACGCGAAGTTCCTCGGCGACTATCTCGTCGAAGTGGCACCCGGGGTCGCGCTCGTGCTGATCACCGGGCTCTGCGCGGTCGCGCGGCGTCGCGAAACGGTAGCCGTCTTGTCGCGGGCGATCGCGATTCGCATCGCGCTCGCAATCGCAGCCGCGGTCGGCATCGTCGCCACCATGTTCGCTTCGCCGATCGTCGAAGATCGACTGTTCTTCGCGCCGTGCGTGGTCACCGCGATCGCGCTCGCGATGGGGGCGAGCGTCGCGTGGGAAGAACCGCGTGCACGTAAGGCCTTGGTCGCCGGGTCTACCGCGGTCGTCGTGATCAACGCGATCGGCTTCGCGCTAACCTACCGCGAGGTCGCCGAACGCACGCAGGATCGGATCGCCACCTTCGAACGCACCGGAACCGAAGCCATCGCGAGCGTTGCGCCTGCCTCGGGCTGGGAGCGCGACCACTGGCAGTTCGGCGAGGACTTGCGCTACGCGTACCTCCGCGAGCTGCTCTCTCATCGCGTGTTCGACATGCGTGCGATCGAGCTCGCGGGTGCGCCAGCGTGGTCACAGCCGAATCCGCTCGAGACCACGCACGTGAGCTTCGACTTCGATCCACCACTCTTCGAGCCGGTCTCGGTACTCGAGCCAGACCCTCCCACGCAGTGGGCCTGGATGGTGCGCGAGCTGCGCGAAGTCTGGACCGAGCTTTCTTCGCTGCCAGGACACGAGCTGCGCGCGATCGACGCAACGGTGACTCCGATGGTGCCGCTGCCCGGCAACCGCCGGATCCACCTCGTCACGTGGCATGGCGGCGCGTTCGAACGCATCGATGCGCACACACGTTCGGATCCGCAAGGCTGGCCATACGCATGGGCAGACCGGCGCCAGGTCCCGATCGAACCGATGGAGGCGTGGATCGAAGCCTGTGGTCGCGCGTGGCCGGGCGAGCTCGCCAGGACGGATCGCGAAGTACGTGTCTCGATCAGGTATCAGTGCGCCGGCAACCACACGATCTACCTGTGCGATGCGAGCGAGTGCTGGCTCGCATGGCGGTACTGGTGAAAGCGCGCACCGGAATCCTCGTCCTTGCTGCGCTATGGCTGCACTTTGGCGCGATGGCGTGGCTGTTCCCGATCGCCGGCGACGACTGGCGCGTGCTCGTCGAGCCGCTGTCACCGACGACACACGACGCGCTGCTGACATTGCTGGTCCGGCTACCGCTCACGCATGTCGTGCTGACGCCACTCGTTGCGATCGCGCTCGTCGTAGGCACCTGCAGGCTCGCACTCGGCCGCCCCGTCGACGCCGTGCGCGACGCGTTGCCGCTCGCGATCGCGAGCGCGGCGATCTGGCTATCGTCTGCGCGCACCGGCGTCGATCTCGCGCATCGCGCGAGCGCGGTCGCTGATCTGTACGGCACGTGTGGCGCCGTCTGGCTCGTGGTCGCATTGCAGCGTAGTGCGCCGCGATGGTTCGCATTGCTAGCGCTTCTAGCGGGGTTGCTCGTCGGCGCAACGTCGCGCGAGGTCGGCACGGTCGCGGCGATCGGTGCCACTCTGTACGCTTCACGGCGACGCGATGCGGTCACGTCTGCAGCCGCGATCGGGTTGGTAATCGGTGCCGTGCTCGTATGGACTGCGCCACCAGCCGCGCGCCTCGATCTGTTGGTCGAACGCGGCGCGACGCGCTACCTGCACGACGTGGTGTTCGCGCTACGGGCACCGATCGTGGTCGCCTGCAGTGTGATCCTCGCCGTGCTCGTCCAGATAGCGCGCGACTTGCGCCCGGATCTCGAGACCACGCTCGCGATCTCGGGCCGTTCGCTGGCTTTCGCGATCGCGGTCGCCGCGGTCGTCGAGCTATCTCCGCGGCCCGATGCGATCTCGATGTTTCCCGCAGGCGTCGCGATCGCGGTCGCCGCAACGGCCGTGATCGTTCGTCTCGCGGCCGATCGCCGCGTGCGACAGGTTGCGGTGGCTGCCGTGCTGCTCTCGCACGCGCTCATCGCATGGCGCTCGCTCCACGAGCTAGCGATCGCCCACGGCGACGCGAAGAAACGGCTCGCGGTGGTGCGCGACACACGGCCCGGCGAGATCGCGCGTGTGCCCCCGCTGCGGCGATTCCGCGCGACCCCTTACTTGCTCGGCGAGGATCTGCACGAGTCCGAGCTGCGCGATCGCGTCGCGACGATGATGTTCGGTGTGCGTGGTATCGCGATCGAGCCGTTGGAATACGGTGTCGAGCCGGTGCCCGCCATCGAGCTGCGCGCCGACGCCGATGGTCCCGGCGACGCGATCGCGAAACTGCCGACCTGGTTTTCGGCCGACCTGGGGACAGCGCGCGATCAGCTCGCCGAGGGGTTTCCAACCGCGCGAGCGCATGGGCTACGCGACGTTCGTCTGGTGGCGCGGGGGATGCAGCTGCCCGCGCGTACAGGCACGCCTGTCCTCGCGGCCTGGCTCGACGGCGATCGCATCGAGCGGCTCGCGATCGACGCGTACGATGCGGTGCCGGCCACGCGGTACGAGTTCGGCGGCGCACGCCTCTGCGTTCCCGGCACGCCCGACGAAGTATGGGCGATCGCGCTTGGCGTCGGCACGACGGAGCGCCTCGCGCGCGTCGACGGCGAATACGTCCTACCGCTCGTTCACGGCGCGAGCTTCGCGATCATCGCTTGCGATTCCGTGCGCTGCGCGCTCGGTCGCATCGTCTCTTTCGAGTAACGACGGCCGATCCACGCGGCTGCCGCGATCGCGCAGCACGTGACCATCCACTGCGAGTAGCGAAAGTCACCCGTCGGATCGAGAAAGAACCACGCGAGCTCGTAGCAGATGCCGCTCGCGAGCAGCGCGACGACGACCGCCATGCGCCGGCACGCCACGAGCAGCACGCACGACAATGCGAGGTAGATCCACGGCCAGTACATGGGCGAGTTCGAAAGCGCGATCGCGCCGATTCGCATCCGGTCCTGCACTCGCGACGGCGCCGCATCGTGCTGCAGGCGCGGAGTCTCTTCGGGAGCGGCGATGATCGTGAACCAGACGTAGACCTGCGCGAACGTGTGCGGGCGGTCGATCTCGATCAGCGTGCGGAAGTTGTCCCAGCGATACCGCAGATACGCACCCGGGTGACCGAGCACGATGCGTCGCCACGCGTGCGCGATCGCGTCCCGCTCGGCGGCCGTGTCCGGCAGATCGAACAGCGGCGTGGTGCCGCTCGTCAGCTGGCGATAATCGAGCGCGTTGTACGTCTCTCGCGCGCGATCCTGGATGCCGTGATCGATCGCGAGCGGCACGCCGGCGAGGAGCGCACGTGCGTCGGCATCGGGTGTGTCCTCCATCCAGCGCAGCGTGCCAGCGATGTCCTGATACGCGTAGCCGCCGTACCACGCGTAGGCGTGGCGATCGGCGAGCAGCGCGTTCGTCGCGAACGCGGCAGCCGTGATGCCGAGCCATGCCACGCACGCGATCGCGATCCGACGCATGCCGCGCGCACGTGTAGGCAGCAGCGCGACGATGATCGGCAACGTCGCGGCCAGCGCGTTCCAGCGCATCGCGCTCGCGAGCGCGCATGCGACCAGACCGCGGCGCGTGCGGCCTGCCACAAGCCAGCCGGCGCCGAGAGCGAGGAAGCCAGCCATCAGGGCGTCTTTGACGACGAGCGCCGTGACACCCGCGACCGGTGGGAACAGGAAGACCGCTGCGCTCGCGATCGCCGCGGTGCGCGGCCCGAGTACGTTGCGAAAGATCAGCGTCAATCCGCCGAGCAACGCGAGCGCTTGGATCGCGAGCATGCCGAGCGGACCCGAGACGAACACCTCCACGAGACGCCACAATGCCGGGATCACCGGCGGGTGCGCGTCGGAGTAGATGCCGCTGCGTGCCTGCAGCAGATGCGCCTCCGTGTCCCAGCCGATGTAGCCGGGGAACGCGTAAATGGCGAATACGACGAGCGCCGCTCCGAGGATGGCGCGCGGGCGGATCACGATGCGCGCCACGCCGGCTTGCGCGCGACCGCGAGTGCAACGAGGACGAGCCAGACCGTGGCGACGAGCCAGTGCGAAAACCGATAGTCCACCGAGCTCGCGAGCGGCAGCTGGATGATCTCGTACATGACGCCGCTCGCAACGAGCGCGAGGAGCTCTCGCCGGCGCCGCGCGAGCACGATCGCCGGGATCGCGAGCAGGACGTACAGGAGCGGACGAAACAGCGGCGTGAGTGCGACCACGTGCACGATCGCACGCCACGCGATCTCGAGATCGGACGGCGTCGCGCGGTGGTGTAGCAGCATGAGATGATCCGGATCGCCAAAGTCGTCGAATACGGGGAGCCACGGGTGCGTGATTCCGAGCTGGCGGAGCATGAGCTCGCCGCGATGCGTCGCGTACGCGCCGAAGTGATCGGCGATCGCGGCGTGCCACGCAGCCGACAGTGCCTCCGATTGCGCGTCGTCGGCGATCGGCTCCGCGACGCGCTTCGGGCCGTGCGTCAGCACGTAGGCGTCGTACGCGTCGTGGCCCTCGAGCAAGCGCGCGCGATCGACCACGGTGAGGCCCGGCATCGGATCGTCGGCGTGCGCGCGCCGGAGCGTGCCGACGACATCGATCCACTCGAGCCGTTGCTGCCAGGCGTAGGTGTCGTCATCGACGAGTATCCAACCGACGAGCCGTGCCACCCCCGAGCAGGCGACGACGAGGGCCACTGCGAGCCCCGCGCGTCGAAGGCGCCCGCTCAACGACGCGGGCAAGGCGAGCATCGCGAGCGGGATCGTCGCTGGCGCGACTTCCGGGCGGCAACCGCCAGCGATCACCAGCGCGACGGCGCCGGCTGCTTTCATCGCGCGCCGCTCGTCGAGCAGCGCCGCCGCGGCCGCGAGAAGCGCGCCCGCCATCAGCGAATCGGGCCAGATCACGGCCATCGGCGCGAACACGGGTGGTGCCGCCAGCACGCCGACAGCGACCACCGCTGCCGCGCGCGGAGAGAGGGCGCGCTTGAGCACGCCGTACGCTCCGAACACGAACAGCCCGGTCTGCAGCGCGAGCATCGGGAACGGGCCGGCGAAGATCCACTCGCACAGCGACCACACGCCCGTCATGACGGGCGCGTACGCGTCGGTGAAGTGACCCGAACGAGCCTGGCCGAGCTGCTCGATCGAGTCGAAGCTGAGATAACCGGGGTAGCACAGCAGGATGCACGTGACCCATCCTGCGAGGAGCAGCTGGCGCGGCGTGCGCGCGGCGAGCCATGCTCGCACGCGGTTCGCGCGCTCGCGGAGGTCCATCATGCGGGCCTCACTCGGCGCGCGACGACCAGCGCCCCGCCGACCGCGGTCGCGACGAACAGCCACAGCGAGTAGCGCGCGTCCGGCGTCGGCGCTGCGAAGCAGAGCGTGAGCTCGCACAGCACTCCGCCCGCGAGCAACGCGAACGCGGTGCGATCGCGCCGCGCGAACACGAGCATCACGAGCGAGAGAACTGCATACCACCACGGCGCGAACCAGACGCTGTCTCCGAGCCACAGCGCGGCCGGCTGCAAGAGCTGCTGAACACGCGACGGCGCCGCGTCGTGCTTGCTCCGCCGTGCCGATCCGGCCAGATCTTGCACGTCGGTGAACCATACATATGCGGAGTCCGACGCGTACGTCCCTGGTACCTGCAAGAGCTCTCGAGTCATCCGCCAGCGATGGTGCAGATAGGCGCGAGGGTACGCGACCACGAGCTCGCGCCACGCACGGGTGATCGCATCCAGCTCGGTGTCGTCCCGGGCCGGACGGAATAGCCCGCCGTCGTCCCAGATCTCGCTCCACATCCAGTGCGGCCGGTACCGCGCTTGCGCTCGCTCGCGGATCTGTGAAGCGTCGCGAAGCGGCGTTCCTTCCAGCGCGGCCGCGAGCTCGCGATCGTCGGCGTGAGACCACCGAGCAATCCCGGCGAGGTCCATCATCGCGACGCTCTGCTGCCACGGATGCTCGTGTCGATCGGCGAGCAGCCGATTCGCTGCAGCCGCGCCACCGGTGATCGCGACCCACATCACGGTCGCGATCGCGAGACGTCGTGCGCCGTGCACGGGCGGCGCATACGCGAGCAACACGATCGGCAGGGTCAGCGCAGCCGCGTTGTAGCGCATGGCAGATGCGAGCCCGAGCAGTACGAGCCCGGCAGCACGTGCGCCGCGGCGAGAATCGCCCACGAACGCGACGCCGAGCAGCGCGTAGCCGGCCATCTGCGAATCCTTCCAGATCACTGCGAGCTCGCACGCGATGGGCGGCAGCCACGCGATCGCGACGGCAACCAACGCGGCCGTGCGTGGAGCGAGCACGCGCGCGAGCAGCAGGTAGGCGCCGACGACGAAGCACGTCACTTGAAGCACGAGCATGCCGAGCGGCCCGGTGACGACGATCTCGACGCCGTGCCATAGCGCCGCCATCACGGGCGGATGCCAGTCTCCGTATTCACCCGCCCGTGCCTGGGCCAGCTGATCGATCGAGTCGGTGCTGAGGTACCCCGGGAACGCGTACACGATAATCCCGGCCACTCCGGCGGCGACGATCGCGCGTGCCCCGCCATCTGCCATTCCCGCAGCATATCCCGCCGCGAAATCGCGCGCGGCGTGCAGCGGATCTAAGCGGCCATGCACCCGCTGCGCGAATGTGCGCGCGAACGGGTCGAGATGCTGGCACGCGTTACGCAGATGTAGATGAGTATGAAGGTCCTGCTTTCGGTGCTCATTGCACTCGCGGCGTGCTCGTCTGATCAGCCTCAACGCGAGCAGCCGGCCGCGTCCCGGCCCCAAGCGCTGCTCACGGGCAAGACTCCTCACCACATGCGCAACTGTCCAAGTGGAGTGGAATCGGCCACGACCCAAGCGACACCGACGGCAGATGGCGTCGACCTGACGATCACGTCGCCAGATCCTGCTGCGCAGCGCGAAATCCTCGTTCGCGCCGTGCTGCAGAGCCTGCAACGCGACCCGCTCGCACGCGTCCCGCAACACACGGGCGAGCATGGAGGGCCCGGCTCGATCGGGTTCTGCCCGATCATTCATGCCGACACACGCGTGACCTACGCGCCTATCGCCAACGGTGTCCGCGTTCACGTCGCTGCGCACCGGATGCAAGACGTTGCTACGCTGCAGGAAGCCACTGCGGCGCGCGTGCGTGCGATGACCCGTCCATCGTCGTAGCCGATCAGTGTAGCCGATCAGTCGGGACCCCAATCGCCTCGCTCGTCGAGCCACACGGGCTCGTGACCGCCGTACACGACACGCACGGTATGAGGTCTTGTGGTCTCGGCGCGCGGTGCGATCCATAAGGCGCGCCGGATGATCAGCAACGCCATCGCTAGCGGCATGTTCGCAAACCGCGGGACAGGATGCGCTTCCACGAGATCGACCCTCGACATCATCAGCTCGAGAAGTGGACCCGCCACGTTGCATTCGACGATGGCTCCGGTATCGCTCGCAACGACTCGGGCGGAACGGCAGCCAAAGTGGGGCCAGCTGCGTGGGCCCTCGAGCGCGTGGATGTACGCGCGCCAGTCGCGCTCGTGCCCGAGACGATCCGCGATCTTCAATAACCGTGCGACTGGCTCGCGCCAAAGCAAGTCGAGCTCGAGCGCAGCGCGGTAGTTGCGTTCCGCGCTCCGCCAGCGATCAAGCGTGACCGCGTAGTCCCCGGCCACGATGAACTTGCGTACGGCGCTCGCCATGTCGTTCTTCCGCGCCGCCGCCTCTGCCGCCTGCGACAGCGCCCGGAGCTTGGGGTTCATCCAGGGACGGGACTGCACGTAAGACCCCTCGACGTTGATCCATGGTGGTGGGGCTTCGATTCACCGCCCGTAACAACAGTGAAACGTTGCGATCATGGTGTTGTAACGAGCATTGCGAGGAGTGGCGATCTACGAACGATGCCGATCGACGTGTAACGGAGCTGTCATGATCGAGCTGGCCTAAGCTCCGGCCATGCGTCGCATATCGATCGTGTTCGCGCTCGGTCCGCTCGTTCTCGGTTGCGGCAACACCGAACATCGCGCGCCAGCGGCAGCGACTCCGCACGCGATGGCGCAGCAGACGTATCCGCTCCCTGGCGCTAGCAACGGATTGCTGTGGGACGATCGCGCGCGAGCTCTGTACGTCACCGACGACTCGCACGATCAATTGCTGGAGTGGACGGATGCCGCCGGCTTTCATCCCGTCGGTTTGTTCCCGACTTCTCCTGCAGGCATCGGCCTCGGCGCGATCGTTCGTCGCACGGATGGCTCCTTTATCGTGCCTTCGTTCGGCTTCGGCAAGGACGGCACGATCTTCACGCTCGCGGGCGATGGCAAGTCGCTCGCATATGCTGGCCTCGATCCCGCGCGCCGACGCATCGCGCTCGCGATTGGCCCGGACGGACAAGTCTACGAGAGCTACTTCGTCGTCGGCGAAGACAAGAAGCACACCGGCGGCGTCGCGCGCGTCTCGTTCGATGGTGCCAACGCCACCGAGACGCCGATCCAGACAACGGTCACGCTCGACAAGGTCGTGGGCATTGCTGCGACCGCGACCTCGCTGTTTGCGTGCGATCAGGGCGCGGGCCAGGTCGACGCGATCACGCTCGCCGATGGCACCACGACCAGCATCGCGAAACCGCCGAGCTGTGACCAGCTACTGCTCTTGCCGCACGGCGACCTCGTCACGGGCGGCGCGAGCGGAGCCGTCTATCGCATCACCACGGCAGGCAACGTCACGACGATCGCGAGCGGGTTCGGGCAAGTCCGCGGGCTCGCCTTCGACACTTCGGGTCGTCGCTTGTTTTTCGTCGAGCACTTCAAAGGCGCCGATTCGCATGACCAGTTGCACGTGATCCCGTTCGACGAGCACTAAGCGGTACAGTCATCGCATGAACGACCCCCACGACGAGCGCCCGCGCGGAGGGGGCGGTAGTCGCGGCGGTGGTGGTGGTCGTGGCGGTGGGGGTGGTCGCGGTGGCGGTCGTGGTCGCAGTGGCACCGATGAAAGAAATGCCGAGCCGAGCTTTCGCGTGCAATGCGTCGCGTACGATCCCGCTGGCCGCTCGATCGTCACCGGCAATCGCGACGGTTCGATCGCGTTCTGGAGCGGCCGAGATGCGTGGCCGCAGGGGCGACCGATAACACTGCACGATCCACGCATGGGTCACGTCTTCGCCGTTGCGTATCGTGGTGACAGCGCGGTCGTGGTGTCCGGCAGCCGCGATGGGACGGTCGTGCTCGTCGATGCGCGCACGCACGAGCCAACGGGCAAGCAATGGTCCGTAGCGAAGGGCGCCGTGTTCGTCGCGCGGTTCCTGCGCGACGGTTCGCTACTGACCGCCGGCAAGGACGGTGCGATCCGGTTCTGGAGCTGCGAGACGCAAACGTTGCTCGGCGAGACGGCCGCGCACACCAGCTGGGTCTATGCCGTCGCAAACGATCCGGAAGAGAACGTGTTCGCGTCGGTGAGCGAGGACGGCAGCGCGATCCTGTGGCGCCGCGCCGGCTACAAGCTCGTCGAGCCGCGACGGCTCGCGCGCCCGCTCGAATCGATGCTTCGTCGTCCCGGTGCGCGCCACTCGGTGGCGATGTCGCCCGATGGCAAGCTCGTCGCGACCGGCAGCCACGAGCACACACTGATCGTCTGGGACGTCACGACGGGCGAAGCGGTGATTGGACCATTCCAGCACGACGACGTCGTCTTGGCGGTCGCGTTTCACCCCACGGACTCTGGCCGACTACTCAGCTCGAGCTGGGATGGAACGATCCGGCTGTGGCCGTCCGGCCGCGTGATCGCCGACCACCTCGGGCCGGTTTACTCGGTCGCGCTCGCACCGGAAGGCGATGCCGTCGCCACGGCGGGTTGGGACTTCGCGGTGCGGCTGTTCGAACTGCCCACCGGGCGACCGATCGGCGCGCAGGCGCGCGACCAAGCTCCGACACCAAGCGGTCTGTCGTTCGCACCGGACAGCCAGAGCCTCGCCGTCGCGTACCGGACCGGCGACGTCAAGGTCTACGACCCCACGACCGGCGCCGTGGGCGCGACGCTGCGCGGTCACACGGATGCCGCGCTGCTCGCCGTGTTCTCGCCGGATAGCTCGAAGCTCGCGACTGGGCTTGATCCGCTCCCGTAGACGGTTTGCTTACGCTGCCATCTGAAGTTCTGTGATGCGGTCACGCTCGTACCGCGCCGGGCTCACGTAGTCGAGTGTCGAGTGCCGGCGGCGCTGGTTGTAGAAGACCTCGATGTAGT
>DATJXL010000269.1:0-6003 GCA_035500135.1 Kofleriaceae bacterium | reverse complement strand
ACGCGAGCCGCCGGCCACGTCATCGACAACGCTCGGAGGTATGTATCGTGAGCGACAACCTTGGATCGCAGCGAGTGCGAAGCGAAGCGAGCGCGAGCTCACCTCAGGAGGAGCGAATCCCTCGACGGGGGATCGCTACCGCGCCGCGGCCGCTGCCCCCGTTTCCGTCGTCCGCCGCGCTCGCGCTCGAGCGCGCGAGCTGGGACGAGCTCGAGTGCAAGTTCGTCGACGGCGGTACGCCCGAGCTCGCCGACCTCGTCGGCTGGGAGTTCCGGGGCATCAACACGCAGCTGTTCCGCTCGCGCCACACGCCGCGGCTCGCCGGCATCAAGAAGTTCTGCAAGGGCATGTTCCGCCACGAGGACGGCCGCGTGCTCGGCTACAACTCGCCGGTCGCGCAGAACGCGCTCGACGGGCGCTGGGACGTCGCGCCGAGGCGATTCGGCTTCTACCAGGTCGCGCCGGTCGACTCGACCGCGCGCGACAACGCGTACCTGCATGCGGTGCTGCTCGATTACTCGCGCGGGGGCGGAAAGCCGCTCGATCCGACGCGCGGGCTGCGCGACTACCTCGTGCAGATCGATCGCGACATCTATCTCGGCAAGGCGTACTACGCGCTCGGCCCGCTGCGCGTGCACTCGAACTTCTTCATCCTCGAGCGGCACCGCGTCGGATTGACCGACTACGCCCGACGGTAGCGCGTATAGTGCGCGGCATGCGTGCCGCGCTGCTCGCTGCCCTCGCCGCCTGCTCCGCTGCAGCGGCGCCTTCGGCGACGCCGGTCGCCGCTCCGACGCCGCGCTTCACGCCGACGCCGCTGATGTCGGCGCCGGGCGAGTACGACATCGCGCGGATCTCGCGCGAGGCCGGCAAGGCGATCTTCGCGCGCACCGGCATCGGCGACCCGTATCGCACCGGCGTGCCGTACCCGATCTTCCTCGCCCTGCTGCGCGCGTTTCCGAAGACGCTCGGCGCGACGACCGACGAGCTCGCGCACAGGTTCGGGTTCGTCTCGCGCGCCGCCGATCCGGCGAGCGCCGACCTCGACGTGCGCGAGGGCTTGCCGCTCGGCATGCACCTCACGACCGATCCGATCACGAACGTGCCGTTCGTCGTGACCAACTGCGCGCTGTGCCATGCCGAGCGCCTGCGCTGGCCCGGCGGCGAGGCGACCGTGATCGGGCTCGGCAACAAGCGCGTGCGCATCCACGCGTACGATGCCGCGTTCGCGCAGATCACGCGCGAGCCGGGCTTCTCCGCCGAGAGGCTCGGACGGCTCGCGAGCGAGGCGGCCGGCGAGCATCACGTCGCGTGGCCCGACGCGTACCGGGACGCGATCGTCGGCGCGACGATCGCCTCGCTGCGCCAGCGCGCGGCCGATCGCGCGGAGCTGCACGCGCGCGTCGCCGGCGGGCCGCCCGGCCGCGTCGCGACGATCGAGTCGTTCGCGCTCGTGCTCGCGCAGCTCACCGGCAAGCCGGTCGATTACGCGCCGACCGTGGGCTGGGCGAAGGTGCCCGACGTGATCGGCTTCGCGCAGCGCACGACCTTGTCGTGGGACGGCAGCGGGCAAGGCCCGATGGATCTGCTCGCGGTCGAGGCCGATGTCGCGGCCGGCGTGCGCGTCGAGTGGATGCAGCACCATCCGTTTCAAGGCGCGAGCCTCGGCGCGTACCTGCGCCAGCCCGAGCCGCGACCGGCGTTCCCCGGCACGATCGATCGCGCGCTCGCCGAGCGCGGCCGTGCGCTGTTCGACCAGCACTGCGCGCAGTGCCACGGCCACTACGGCAATGGCCGCGCGCTCGAAGGCTCCGGCTCCAGCGCGCCCAGCGACGCGGAGCGTCGCGGAGTGGTGATCGATTACGACGAGCAGGTCGTGTCACTCGAGGAAGTCGGCACCGATCCGGCGCGCGCGCAGGCCGCCACCGCGAGCTTCGAGCGCGCCGCGAACGATCCCGCGCTCACGCTCGGCTACACCAAGTTCGTGCGCACCGACGGCTACGTGCCGCCGGTGCTCGTCGACGTGTGGGCACGCGCCCCGTACGGCCATGCCGGCCAGTGGCCGTCGCTCGCCGTGCTCGCCACGCCGCCCGAGCGCCGCGCGAGGCAGGTCGTGCTCGCGCTCGACGCGCCGTACGATCTCGGCGCCGTCGGCGTCGCGACCCGCGCGCCCGGCGCCGCGCTCGGCGCCGGCGAGTACCTGCAGGACGCCGCACGGCCCGGGCTGTCCAACGCGGGGCATCCATTCCTCGCCGATCTCGGCGATGGCGCGGCGGCCGTGATCGAGTACCTGAAGACGCTGTAGCATCGCCACGTGCCCGACTTCGTGTTCGCTCCGCTCTGCACGCCCGGAAGCCCGTACTCGGCGGAGTACGCCGCCGCGGTGACCCCCGGCCAGCCGCTGCCGCTGTTCCCGATGCTGATGCCCGAGGACTGGGAGCACGCGCCGACCCAGATCAAGCGCACGCTGTACGCGGGCACGAAGCTGCGCCTGATCCCGGACGTCGCGCTCGTCTATCTCGTGCCGACGCCCGGAAACAACATGCCGAACATCGCGTGGGTGCGCAGCGAGCGCGCGCAAGGGCTCGGCGTCACGCCCGAGGAGCTCGAGCGCGTCGCGTACGCGAACGTCGCGCGCCGGCCGGCGTCGTGGTCCGTGCTCGAGGTCGCCAGCGGCGCGCGCGTCGCGATGTGCAACGACGACTACCTCGCGGCCGAGCGCATCCTCGATCCCGCGTTCCTGCGCGCGGCCGCCGATCGGCTCGGCGCTCCCGGCGCGAAGCTGCTCGTCGGCGTGCCGACGCGCGGCACGCTGATCGCGAGCGTGTACACCGGGTCGCAACACGACGGCGTGCTCGCGCAGCTGGTCGAGGTCATGTACGAGGAAGCGCGCAACAAGCCGATCTCGCCCGTGCCGTTCTGGGTCGAGAACGGCCGGATCGCCGCCGCGCTCGAGCTCGAGTAGCGTCCGACGTCCGAAGTTGCCGTGACTACGGCGATCTGCGGCTCCGCACGATTTCCTGTCAGGTCTGGGGCTCGCCGATTTACATAGGGTCGACATGGGAGCCATCGCGAGAACGGACGTCGAGCTGGTCGAAGCCAGCCGCCGCGGCGAGCACGAGGCCTTCGGGCATCTGGTCGAGCGGTATCAGGACGTGGTCTGCGCGGTGTCGTACAGCTCCACCGGCGATCATGGTCTGAGCGAGGACGTCACGCAGGAGACCTTCATCGCCGCGTGGCGCCAGCTCGATTGTCTGCGCGATAGCGTGCGGCTGCGGCCGTGGCTGTGCGGCATCGCGCGCAATCTGGCACGCAACGCTCGAAAGCGACGGAGTCGCGAGGAGCCCGTCGACCCCGACGAGCACGTCGCGCCCGACGCGAGCCCCTTCGAGACGACCGCGCGCGGTGAAGCCGAACGCGTCGTGCGCGAGGCGCTCGCAGGCATTCCCGACGCGTATCGCGAGGTGCTGGTCCTCTACTATCGCGAGGACCGATCCATTCGCGAGGTCGCAGCGGCGCTCGGCACGAGCGAGGCTGCGGTCATGCAGCGCCTGTCTCGCGGCCGGCGCTATCTCGCGGACAGCGTCACGGAGCTCGTCGAGCGTTCGCTGCAGGAAAAGCGGCCGCGCCGCGATCTCGTCGCGGCCGTGATCGCCGCGCTCGCCGCGCTCGCGGTGGCCCCCCGTGTCGATGCCTCCACACCGAAAGGATCGACCATGCTCAAGCTCGCTCTTGCAACCTCGGCCGTCGCCGCGCTCGGCACGACCACCTACTTCGTGTACGCGCGCAGCGGTTCGCCTGTCGCGCCGGCCTCTGCTTCCGCCCCGCGCGTCACGCCCTCGCCGCTGCACTACGGCGGCGGCCATCTCGGGCTCGCGCACGCGCCGACGCTGGGCCCGACGGCCGCGCCGCGCGCCATACCTTCGCGCTCGATCGCCGAGGCGGACCTGGCGTTGTTGCCAGCCGACTCCGACGTCGTGATCGGCCTCGACTTCGCCCAGCTTCGGCAGAGCGGGCTATGGCAGCGCTTCGTCGCGCCGAAGCTCGCGACCATCACCCGAACGCACGACTTCGAAGCGAAGTGCGGCTTCGACCCGCTCGCGTCGCTCGGCTCGATTTCGCTGGGCGTCAAGCACGTCGGCACCGAGGAGTCTCCGAGCGGCGTGCTCGTCGTCCACGGCTTCGACAAGACCAGGGCGATGGCGTGCTTCGCGCGCGCGGCCGGTCGGCACCTCGCACCGCACGCCTCGACGATCGAGATCCAGACCGACGGCGACGTCGTGCTGTTCGGGAATGCCAGCGGCAACCAGCGCGTCGGCGCCACGTTCATCGACCCGACGACGGCGGTGATCGTGTTCGGCCCCGGGGCCGCGACGCGCGAAGGCGTCGAGCGCGCGGCGGCCGGCAAGGGCGGCGTGCCGACCTCGAGCGTGTTCGCCGATGCGCTCCAGTACGTCAACACCGACGCGTCGCTATGGCTGATGGTGGGCGAAGGCTCGCCGGTGCTCGCCCACATCAATGCGCAGATCGCCAAGCATGCGCCGGTGCGCGTCGGCACGACGTACGTGTCGCTCCAGGTCAGCGACACGCTGGCCGTCGATGCCGGATTCCGCATGGGCACGCCCGAGACCGTCGCGAAGCTGGTCGCCGCGATCCAGGACCACATGAGCCAGCCCGAGGCGCGCGACGCGGTCGACCGGTACTTCGATCAATTCGATGTCACCGCGGACGGCTCGGACCTGATCCTCAGCCTCGCGATGACCGGCGATCAGCTGGTCCAGCTGGCGATGAAGGTAAGCGAGGCGCAAGTCGCGGCGAAGGTGTCCGCGTCGGAGTGACGTCGACTCGCCGGTAACGGTCGCTACGTGCCGACCTGGACCGCGGCGCCGCCCGGCGCCTTCACGCGCGTGACCTCGACGCGCGACATCGGATCGGGCGCGGCGCCGGCCGTGGTCTGGCCGCGCAGGACGATGATCTCCTCGCCATCGACGACCGCATCGAGCTCGACGCCCGCGCCGTTGTTCGTGCAGGCGACCGCGGTCTGCGCCTTCATCTCGGGCGCCGGCGTGATGACCTGGCACGTGCCGTCGTAGGTGCCGAGCGGGAAGCTCTGCTGCTGGCCGGTGTCGTCGGTGGTCTGCAAGAACACGTCTTGCTTGGTCGCGCCGTTCGCCGAGATGCCCCACGACACCGCGAGCTTCTTGGCGTACAGCGCCGGCGCCGAGCCCGAGCCCGCCGTGGCCGTGTCCTTGGTTTTGCCTCCGCACGCCGTTGCCACGACGAGCGCGATCGCGAGCCGCACCATGGACGCAATCTACAATATTATGTGCGCGTGTCGCTCGCGCGCCTGATCGTGCTCGAGGGCCCCGATGCGGGCCGCGAGTTCGAGCTCCCGCTCCGCGGCGGCAAGGTCGGCCGCCAGGACGATTGCCTCGTCCAGCTGAGCGATCCGACCGTGTCGCGGCAGCACGGCTCGATCGAGCTGCGCGACGGCGCGCTCGTGTACGTCGCCGACAAGCGCACGCTCGTCAACGGCGCCGAGGCCGCGGTGCACCGGCTCGAGGCCGGCGACGAGATCGTGCTCGGCGCCACCAAGCTCGCGTACCTGCCGGTCGACGGCATCGCGGTGACGAGCACGCAGAGCCGCGTCACGATGGAGGTGTCGTCGGCGCAGCTCTACGCGCTGACCGGCCGCGACGATCGCGCCCGCCGCCAGCTCGCCGCGCTCGCGCAGCTCGGCGATCGCCTGCGCGCGGAGTCGGCGGCCGGCCGCGACGCGGTCGCGCGCGCCGCGTGCGATGCCGCGCTCTCCGCGCTCGGCGCCCACCGCGCGTTCGTGCTCCTCACCTCGCGTCGCGCCGCGCCCGTCGCCGCCGCCGTCAGCGGCACCGAATCGACGCAGCTCCAGGTCCCCGGCGATCTCGCCGAGAAGGTCGCCGGCAACAAGCAGGTGCTCACCGC
The DNA here is from genome assembly GCA_035500135.1 of Kofleriaceae bacterium. Classification (GTDB taxonomy): domain Bacteria; phylum Myxococcota_A; class Polyangia; order Haliangiales; family Haliangiaceae; genus JABFXX01. The sequence continues at coordinate 42 of DATJXL010000269.1, read as the reverse complement.
CGAGACCGGCGGCCGCGCCACGCTCGCCGCGCCGATCCACGG
>DATJXL010000268.1:0-33780 GCA_035500135.1 Kofleriaceae bacterium | reverse complement strand
ACGCCGCCGCCGACGCCGACCGAGCCGCCGCCGGCGACTCCGCCGCCGACGCCTTAGCTAGGCGCGGTGCCACGACCGCGCGATCGCGAGCTGCACGGCGATCGCGGCGGCACCGTCGGCGACGATCGCGCCTCGCGTGCCGAGTGCTTGCACCGCCGCGCCGGTCGCGACCGCGCCGACCGCGACGCCGCCGCGCAGCGCGAGCATGTACAGGCTGACCGCCTGGCCGCGTAGCTCGTCGCTGGTCGTCTGCTGGATCAGCGAGTTCGCGAGCGTGTTGCTCGTCGTCATCGCGGCGCCGGCGAGCGCGGCGATCGCCGGCAGCGTCCACAGCCACGGATCGAAGCCGGCGAGCACGACGAGCGCGCCGAGGATGATCGCGAGCACGGTGCAGCGAATGCGGTGATCGCGCGCGGGATCGAGCGCGAGCACGAACGCGGCACCGGCGAGCCCGCCGATGCCGAACGCCGAGATCGTCACGCTGAACGCGCCCGCGCCGCCGTGCAGCTGCTCGCGCACGAGCACGGGCATGAACGTGACGAGCGGACCGGCGAACATGCCGGTCGCGAGCACGGTCAAGAGCGCGCCGCGCAGGCGGCGATCGGCGAGCGTCTTGCGCGCGCCCGCGAACGGATGGCGCGTGTCGAAGCTGCTGCGCGCGGCCTTGCCGCGCGGCAGGATCCACAGCGCGACCGCGATGAACGGCACGTACGACGCGGTGTTGACCGCGAAGCACGCGACGAGGCCGAGGCTCGCGAGTAGCGCGCCGGCGAGCGCGGGGCCGAGGATGCGCGACAGGTTGAACTGGATCGAGCTGAGCGCGAGCCCGGCGGGGATGCGATCGTGCTCGACGATCGATGGCACGATCGACGAGTACGACGGCATCGACAGCGAATCGGTCACGCCGACGACGAACGCGAGCACGATCACCATCCACGGCCGGCACGCACCGGTCGCGACCAGGACGACGAGCGCGAGCGGACACAGCATCTGCAGCGCCTGGAAGCCGGCGATCACGCGCCGCCGGTCGGCGTGATCGGCGAGCACGCCGCCCAGGAGCGTGAACGCCCACTGCGGGCCGTCGAGCATGAACGCGTCGAGCCCGATCACGAACGCCGAGGCGTGGAGGTCGAGCAAGAGCCACGGCTCGGCGACCTGCTGCGCCCAGAACCCGAGGTTCGACAGCAGGGTCGCGAACCAGTACGTGCCGAACTTGCGCGTGCGGAGCAGGCCGAGCGAGCGCAACAGGCGCCGCAGCGCGTCCAGCTGGGGCTCGGCCACGGCTCCAGTATGCCCTGGTGGAGCACGGCGTCCCGGCCCGTGCGGTTGCACGAGCCGGCAACTCGACTTGCCGGCGGGCCGCAACCCGCAGGACTCGCTGACGGTGCGGCTGGATCGGCGAGTGCAAAGCGGGGGTTGAACCATGCGAGCCGCCCAACTTCGCAAGCAGCCAGACGCATGGGATATCCCCACGCTCGAGGACGACGCCGAGACGCAGATCTACTTCAATCCGCCGTCGCCCGAGTCCGAGCTCCCCGCGCTGCATGCGCTGCCGCCGGTGCGGATGTCGCTGCCGGTCGCGGCGGCGCCGGTCGTTCCGGTGCTGCGCGCCGCTCCGCCGCCGGTGCCGGCACGGCAGCCCAGGCCGCAGCTCCAGCCGGTGCCGCAACCGATGCTGCAGCCGCAAGCGATGCCGCAGCCGCAGCCGCAGGCGATGCCGCAGGCGATGCCGCAGGCGATGCCGCAGCCGCAGCCGCAGGCGATGCCGCACCGGATGCCGGCGATGTCGCAGTACCTGGCCCAGGACGTGATGCACACGCACCGCGTTCCGCGGCATCGCCCGGTTCCGCGTCGCACGATGCTGATCGGCGTCGCGTCCGCGTGCGTGCTCGTCGGCACGCTGATCGGCGGCGCGGTCGCGCTCCGCGGTGGCTCGCACGCGCAGCACGCGGCCGCTTCCGCCGTTCCCGCGCAGGTCGTGGTCGCGCCCGCGCCCGCGCCGGCGCCCGTCATCGTCGCGCCCGCGCCGGCTCCCGCGCCCGCGCCGACGGTCACCGTGACGCCGATCGAGCAGCCGGCGCCGCCGCCGGCCGCGCTTCCCGCCGACACGCGCACCACGCTCGTCGTCGCCGAGGCACCCGCGCTGGCCGTGCCGGTGGCGCCCGCGCCCCAGCCGGTGCAAGCGGTCCAGGCCGCGCCGCGCCATCACGCGCATCAGGCGCCGACGCATCACGTCGCCGCGCCGGTCGCGGTCGCCCATGCTGCGCCGGCGCCGGCTCCGGTCGCACACGGCGCGACCGGGACGCTCGACCTGTCGACGAAGCCGCCGTGCGAGATCGTGATCGACGGCAAGGCGACCGGCATGATGACGCCGCGCCGCGGGATCGCGCTGACGGCCGGCCGTCACGAGGTCACGCTCACCAACGCCGATCAGGGCGTGCAGCTCACGACCGAGGTCACGGTCACCGCGGGCCAGTCGATCCGCATGATCCGCGACTTCACGAAGTAGGCGCGAGCTCGAGCACGACCGGCCGCGACGTCGCGAGCGCGGCGGCGTGTGCCGTGCCGACCGCGAGATCCTGCACGTTGACGACGTCGCCTGCGACGTCGACGCGATCACTCGCGACCGACACCGAGGTCAGATCGTCCAGCAAGCCGACGCCGGTCGCCTTCAAGCACGCTTCCTTGCGGCACCACACGCGCAGAAAGCCGCGGCGGTCGGCGGCGATCGCGGTCTCGCTCGGCGCGAGCACGAGGCGGCCGAGCGCGCGCACGTCGAGATCGGCGGCCACGCGTTCGACGTCGACGCCGACCGCGATGCCGCGCGCGAACGCGACGAGCGCGACGTCGTCGCAGTGCGACAGGTTCAGCTCGAGATCGGCGGCGTCGCGGAGGCGCGGCTTGCCATGGCGGCCGCGCTCGAACGCCACGCGCGCCGCATCGATCCCGAGATAACGCGCGGCGAGCACGCGCACGGTCGCGTGCTGCACGATGTACGCGTCGCGATGCGCGTCCGACGCGAACCGCGCCGCGGTCGCGTGCTCGTCGGCGGACAGCACGCGCGCGAGCTCGCCCGGCGGCTCGGCGAACGTGAACTGCCAGACGTCGAGGTCCCGAGCGCGCGCGACGAGCGTCGGCTTCACGCCGGGAGCTCGGCGACCTGGCGGACGTCGCGCACGGTCCACGCGATCACGAAGCCGACGACGAGCGCGGCGCCCATCGCGGAGAACAGAAAGCCCATCTCGCCGGTCGGCGGCGGGCCCCACACCGCCGCGGCGCGCGCGCCGTAGATCGCGGGCACGAGCTGCTCGGTCAGCGGCGCGGCGAGCACGAACGCGAGCGGGGTCGTCAGATCCGCGACCAGGCCCATCGCCGAGAACACGCGGCCCTGCAGCGCGTCGGGGACCTTCACTTGCCAGATCGTCATCGTCGACGCGTTCGCGATCGTGATCATCGCGGCCGCGACGAAGTTGAGCGCGGCGAAGCTGAACGCGGTGTGCGCGAGCCCGAACGCGACGAACGTCGCGCCGATCGCGAGCGCGGCGGCGAAGAACTGCGCCGTGGTCGACATTCGCACCGACAGCGGGCCGCACAGCAGGCCGCCGACGATCATGCCGGCGCCGAACAGCGCGTTGCCGACGCCGTACGCTTCTTCGCCGAGGAAGCTGAGCCCGTACGGCTGCATCACGACCTCGGCGACCGCGAGGAAGAAGTTCGCGAACGTCGCGACGAGCAGGAACTTGAGGAGCGGCTTGCGCGCGAAGATCCAGCGAAAGCCGAGCGAGAGGTCGCCGGCCAGCGAGCCGTCGTCTTCGTCCTCGCCGCCTGCATCTTCGCCTTCGCCTTCGTGGTCTTCGGCGCCCGGTCGCGGCAGGTGCAGCGCGCTGACGACGACGATCGAGATCGCGAACGTCACGACCTCGAACGAGACGAGCCCCGACACGCCGAGCACGCCGATCGTGAAGCCGCCGATCGCGGGCCCCGCGAAGTGGCCGATCGCGCGGCCCGACTCCATGAACCCGTTGTAGCGAGGCAAGTCCTCCTCGCTCGCCATCAGCGGGATCGTCGCCTCGAGCGCCGGCCACTGGAACGAATCGGCGATGCTCGCGATGGACGCGCCGACGATCACGATCGGCATCGACAGCTCGCCGGCGAGCGCACCGGCGAGCACGATCGCGGTGCCGACCAGCGACGCCAGCGACGCGCCGATCATCACGAGCTTGCGCGACGAGCGATCGACGATGCTGCCCGCGATCGGACGCGCGAGCATGCCGGGCACGAGGTTCGCGAGCATCAGCTCGGAGAAGCCGGTCACCGAGCGCGACGACTCGTAGATCCAGATCGAGATGCCGAAGCGCGCGACCTCCGCGCCGAGCAGGCACAGCGTCTCGACCGCGACCAGGGCCCAGATCGAACGACGCGACGAGGACACCGCCGCGATCATACCCGCGGCCTCGCGGGCAGTGGTAACTTCGATGGCTCGATGGGCGTCGAGCGACCCGATCGCATCGAGCTTCCGTGCGACCTCGCGCGGCCCGCGTTGCGGCAGCCGAGCTGGCAGCGCGTCGTCGGTCGTGCGCCGGCGCGGCCGGAGGCCGAGGCGTTCGCGGCGTTCGCGCTGTTCGTCGGCAAGATCGCGGGCACGCGCGACGTCATCATCGGCACGCAGCACGGCGCGGTCGCGGCGCAGCTCGAGCCGAACGAGACGCTCGCCGCGCTGGCCGATCGCCTCGCGTCCGCAGCGCGCGTGACCGAGCTCGAGCCGTCGCAGGATCTCGCGCGCCATCCCCTGTACGACATCGGCTACGGCGACGGCGAGCCGGTCGGCGACCTCCACGTGCGCGTCGCCGGCGGCGAGTACGCCGTCGAGTACGACGCGCAGCTGTTCACGGCCGAGCACGCGCGCAGGCTCGCGCGCGCGTTCGAGCACGTGCTGCGCGCGCCCGGCGATCGCGCGCTCGCGAAGATCGCGCTGCTCGACGACGACGACGCGAGCGAGCAGCTCGTCGAGCTGTCGACGCCGGTGTTCAACTGGCCGCAGCACTTCGTGCTGCACGAGCTGTTCGAGGCGCGCGTCGATCGCGAGCCCGAGGCGACCGCGGTCGTGTTCGGCGACCAGCGCGTCACGTATCGCGAGCTCGAGGCGCGCGCGAACGCGCTCGCGCATCGGCTGATCGAGGTCGGCGTCGGGCGCGACTCGGTCGTCGCGCTCGTGCAGGACCGCTCGGTCGACATGGTCGTCGCGATCGTCGGCGTGCTCAAAGCCGGCGGCGCGTACCTGCCGATCGATCCCGAGGCGCCCGCCGATCGCGTGCGCTACCTGCTCGAGGATTCGCGCGCCGCCGCGGTCGTCACGACGAGCGCGCACGTCGGCGAGCTCGAGCACCGCCACGTGATCGCGGTCGACGAGCTGCGCGACCGCGCCGCGCCGCGTCCGCCGCGCCGCTGCGAGCCGCACCATCTCGCGTACGTCATCTACACGAGCGGCTCGACCGGCCAGCCCAAGGGCGTGCTGGTCGAGCACCGCAACGTCGTCCACTTCATCTTCGCCGAGAAGGAGAGCTTCGCGATCCGCAGCTCGGACGCGATCCTGCAGACGTCGTCGTACACGTTCGACGCGTCGATCGATCAGATCTGGCTCGCGCTGACCAGCGGCGCGAAGCTCGTGCTCGTCGGCAAGCAGCTGCTGCTCGATCCGGCCGAGCTGTCGCGCGTGATCGTCGCCGAGCACGTCACGCACGTCGACACCGTGCCGGCGCTGCTCGCCGAGCTGTCGCCGATGTTGCCGTCGGTGCGCCAGGTCGTCGTCGGCGGCGAGACCTGCCCGGTCGCGATCGCGCGCGCGTGGAGCCGCACGACCCGGTTCTGGAACGAATACGGGCCGACCGAGACCACGGTCGGCTCGCTCCGCCATCTCGTCGATCCCGCCGTCGATCTCGGCGCGCGCGTGCCGATCGGCCGCCCGATCGGCCTCACGCGCGTCTACGTGCTCGACTGGGGCGGCTGCCCGGTGCCGGTCGGCGTGCGTGGCGAGCTGTTCCTCGGCGGCGCCGGGGTCGCGCGCGGCTACCTCGGCCGCGATCAGCTCACGAAGGAGCGGTTCGTCGCCGATCCATTTGCCGCGGGCGGCGGCGCGCGCATGTACAAGACCGGCGACGTCGTCGCATGGCTGCCCGACGGCAGCCTCGAGTTCTTCGGGCGCGTCGACAGCCAGGTCAAGGTGCGCGGCTTCCGCATCGAGCTCGGCGAGATCGAGGCCGCGCTCGAGAAACATCCCGACATCGCGGGCGGCGCCGCGGCGAGCGTGCTCGGCCGCGATCGCCTGGTCGCGCACTATGTCGCGACCCGTTCGCTCGACGCCGGCGAATTGCGCGCGCACCTCGCGCAGTCGCTGCCCGCGTACATGATCCCCGATTTCTTCGTCCAGCTCGACGCGTTCCCGCGCACCGTGTCGGGCAAGATCGACCGCAAGGCGCTGCCCGCACCGAAGCTCGACGCCGGCGACGTCGTGCCGCCCGCGAATCCGATCGAGACCGAGCTGCGCGCGATCTGGAGCCGCGTGCTCGCGATCCCCGAGGATCGCATCGGCGTGACGCGCAGCTTCTTCGAGCTCGGCGGCCACTCGCTGCTCGTCATGCAGCTGCTCGCGCGCATGCGCGAGAAGCTCGGCGTCGTGCTCGCGGCGAAGACGATCTTCGAGCATCCGACGATCCGCGCGATCGCCGCCGCGATCGGCGACAAGTCGACGGGAGGCGCGCTCGTGCGCGCGGCTCCGGGCTCGACGCGCGCCGCGACCAGCGTGCAGCGCCGGATGTTCGTCATCCATCAGGGCGCGCCGTACAACACGTCCGACAACCTGCCGCTGCTCTACGCGGTCGAGGGTGACATCGACGAGCCCGCGCTCGCCCGCGCGTGCGCGCAGCTGATCGAGCGCCACGAGTCGCTGCGCACCGCGTTCTTCTTCCACGAGGGCGAGATCGTGCAGAAGATCGCGGCCGCGCCGCGCTTCGCGCTCGAGCGCATCGAGGTGACGAACGGCGACGTCGACACCGCCGCGTCGGCGTTCGTGCGCCCGTTCGAGCTCGACGCGCCGCCGCTGTTTCGCGCCGCCGTGATCGTGCAGCACGGCCGCATCACGCACGTCCTGTTCGACATGCACCACATCGTGTCGGACGGCATCTCGATCGACGTGATGCTCGAGGACTTGCTCGCGCTCGTGCAGGGCAAGCCGCTGCCGCCGACCGAGGCGCGCTACTTCGATTACTCGGCGTGGCTCGAGACCGACGAGGCCAAGCAGCGGCTCGCCGCCGGCCACGCGTACTGGACGAAGCTGCTCGCCGACGAGCCGCCGGTGCTCGAGCTGCCGTACGACTTCCGGCGCCCGCTCACGCGCAACCAGGCCGCCGGCGAGCTCGGCCTCGAGCTGCCGCCCGACGTCGTCGCCGCGGTCGCGAAGTACGCGCGCGAGCGCGAAGCGACGCCGTTCGCGTTCTTCGCCGCGATCTACTCGGTGTTCCTGTCGGCGATGAGCGGGCAGGCCGACGTCGGCTGGGGCTTTCCGAGCGCGGGCCGGCCGCACCCCGAGCTCGATCGCACCGTCGGCATGTTCGTCAACACGCTCGTGTTCCGCGCGCGGCTCGAGCCCGGCCAGACCTTCGACGACATCCTGCGCGCGGCGATGGCGCAGATCCGCGAGGCGCTGCGCAACGAGGACACGCCGTTCGAGGACATGGTCGGCGAGATGCGCGCGCCGCCGCCCGGGCGCAACGCGCTGTTCGACACGATGCTGTCGTACGAGGGCCAGATGCCCGACGAGTACCGCTGCGGCAACGCGGTGCTGCGCGAGCAGGCGCTGCCGCATCGCTTCGCGCGCACCGATCTCGCGGTCGTGATCCGCGAGCGCAGCTCGGGCGGCTACTGGGTGCGCTTCGAGTACTCGGCGGATCTGTTCAAGCGCACGACCGCCGAGCGATTCGCGCGCGTGTTCACGGAGATGGTGCGGCGCGTGCTCGCCGAACCGAAGCTCGCGCTCGCCGACATGACCGGCATGGACGCCGGCGAGCGCGAGCTCGTCGTCCACGGCTTCAACGCGACCGATCACGCGCTGCCCGAGGCGCGCACCGTGGTCGAGCTGTTCGAGCGCCAGGTCGTCGCGCGGCCCGACGCGCCGGCGGTGACGATGGCGGGTACGTCGCTCTCGTATCGCGAGGTCGAAGCGCGCGCGAACGCGCTCGCGCACGCGCTGCGCAAGCGCGACATCGGCCGCGATCAGATCGTCGGCATCCTGCTCGATCCGTGCATCGAGATGCTCGTCGCCGTGCTCGGCGTGATGAAGGCCGGCGCGGCGTTCATGCCGATCGATCCCGAGTATCCGCAGCAGCGCAAGCTGCACATGATGCGCGACAGCGGCGCGCGCGTGCTGGTGACGCGCGGCCAGCTGGCGGCGAGTTTGCCCGATCTCGGTCACGAGGTGATCGACGTCGCCGACGTGCGCGAGCCGCGCGGGCCGGTGCTCGCCGACGTGCGCGGCAGCGACGTCGCGTACGTCATCTACACGTCGGGCTCGACCGGCACGCCGAAGGGCACGCAGATCGAGCACGCGTCGCTGCTCAACCTCGCGGCCTGGTACGTCGACTACGCGCAGATCCAGCCCGGCGACGGCGTGTCGAAGTTCGCCGGCTTCGGCTTCGACGCGTCGGTGTACGAGATCGTGCCGGCATTCGTCGCGGGCGCGAATCTCGTCGTCGTGCCGGCCGAGCTGCGGCTTCAAGTTCCGGAGCTGTCGGCGTACTTCGAGGCGAACTCCGTGCGGGTCGCGTTCCTGCCGACGCAGCTCGGCGAGCAGTTCATGCGCACGGTCGACAACCGCTCGCTGCGCGCGGTCACGCTCGCCGGCGAGAAGCTGCGCACGTTTCAGCCCGTGCCGTGGCGCGTGATCAACGGCTACGGCCCGACCGAAGCGACCGTGTGCGCGACCGCGTGCGACGTCGATCGCGCGTACGACAACATCCCGATCGGCAAGCCGATCTGGAACACGCAGATCTTCATCATCGATCGGCTCGGCCGCGCGTGTCCGATCGGCGTGCCGGGCGAGCTGTGCATCGCGGGCAACGGCGTCGCCCGCGGCTACCTGAACCGGCCCGAGCTGACCGCGGACAAGTTCGTTCCTCATCCGTTCGTGCCCGACCGGCGCATGTATCGCTCGGGCGATCTCGCGCGCTGGCTGCCCGACGGCAACCTCGAGTTCCTCGGCCGCATCGACACCCAGGTCAAGGTGCGCGGCTTCCGCATCGAGCTCGGCGAGATCGAGCAGGCGCTGCTCGCGCTGCCCGGGATCGAGGAGGCGGTCGTCGTCGCCGTCGAGAATCCGGTGGTCGCCGGCGACCTGTCGCTCGTCGCATACATCGTCGCGTCGGGCACGACGCAGTCGGCGACCGAAGGCACGATCAAGACCGCGCTCGGGCATGGCCTGCCGGCGTACATGATCCCGTCGCGCGTCGTGCAGATCGACGAGATGCCGGTGACCGCGAACGGCAAGGTCGATCGCCACCGGCTGCCGAAGATCGACGTCGAACAGGAGCCGGTCGTCGAGCCGACGGACGATCGCGAGCGCGAGCTGCGCGCGTGGTACGCCGAGGTGCTCGGCCGGCCGGCCGCGACGATCAGCATCGAGTCGACGTTCCTCAATCTCGGCGGGCATTCGCTCAAGGCCGCCGCGGTGCTGTCCGCGATCTACAAGCACACGGGCGTGCAGCTGAAGTTCAGCGAGTTCCTCGAGCACTCGTCGATCGCGGAGGTCGCGCGCGTGCTCGCCGGGCGGACCGGCGATGGCGGCGGCGGCGATACCGGGCTCGCGCGCGCCCCCGAGGGCGAGCCGCTGCCGCTGACGTCGTCGCAGACGCGCATCTTCGCGGTGCACCAGATGTCGACGTGGAGCACCGCCTACAACATTCCGTTCGCGTGGGAGCTCGCGCCGGACGTCGACGTCGATCGGCTGGCGCGCGCGCTCGACGTGCTCGTGTCGCGCCATCACGCGTTGCGCGCGGAGTTCTTCGTCGACGATTCCGGAACGCCGCGCCAGCGCTTCCGCCCCGACGCGCGCGTGGCGCTCGAGCACCTCGACGTCGAGGACACGAACCTGCTCGTCACCGTCGACCGGTTCGTGCGCCCGTTCGACCTCGCCCGCGCGCCGCTGTTGCGCGCGGCGATCGTGCGCACCGAGCGCCGGCGCGTGCTCGCGCTCGACGTCCATCACATCGTCGTCGACGGCCTGTCGGTGCGCCTGTTGCTCGACGATCTCGAAGCGATCTACGCCGGCCAGTCGCGCGAGCTGCCGGCGCCGACCTTCGCGGATTACGTGAAGTGGGAGAGCGGCGACGGCGGCCGCGCGCAGCGCGACAGCGAGCGCGCGTGGTGGCTCGAGCGCTTCGCCGAGGTGCCGAACCCGCTCGAGCTGCCGTGCGACTTCGATCGCCCGCCGCGCATGACGTTCGAGGGCGACGACGTCACGCTCGAGCTCTCGCCAGAGGCCGCGGGCCCGTTGCTCGAGCTCGCGGCCGCGAGCGCGATCACGCCGCTCGGCGTGTTCCTCGCGGCGTGGGCGATCGTGCTGTCGCGGCTCGGCAACACGCCCGACGTCGTGATCGGCGTCCCGGCCTCGGGGCGCACCCACGCCGGCAGCGATCGCATGGTCGGCATGTTCGTCAACACGGTGCCGGTGCGCGTGCGGCTCACCGCCGACGAGCCGTTCGCGGCGCTGTGCGCGCGTCTCGGCCGCGAGGCCGCGGCCGCGTTCGAGCACCAGAGCTACCAGCTCAACGATCTCGTGACCGACCTCGGCGTCGCGCGCGATCCGTCGCGCAACCCGCTGTTCGACGTGATCCTCGCCTGGCAGGGCGCCGACTTCGCGGAGCCCGAGTCGCAGGAATCGCCGCTCGGGCTCGCCGAGCTGCCGACCGCGCACGTCGAGGCGAAGTTCGACCTCGAGCTCACGATCGAGCAAACGCCGCGCGGCCTGCACGTCGCGCTCGTGTACGCGAGCAAGCTGTTCCAGCGTGCGACCGCCGAGCGCTTCCTCGGCCACATGCGCAGCGTGCTCGAGCAGGCCGCGCGCGAATCCAACACGCGCGTGCGTGACTTCGTGATGCTGCAGCCGCGCGAGCGCGAGCTGTTGCTCGAGGAGCTGAACCGCACCGAGACCGCGTATCCGGCCGACGCGACGCTCGTCGACCTGTGGCAGGCGCGAGTGCGCGAGCGCCCCGACGCGATCGCGGTCGAGGACGCGCACGGCACGTACACGTTCGCCGAGGTCGATCGGCGCGCGTCGGTGTTCGCCGGCGAGCTCGTCGCGCGCGGCGTGCAGGCCGACGACGTCGTCGCGATCGCGTTTTCGCGCACGCGCGAGCTGTACGTCGCGATCCTCGGCGTGTTGAAAGCCGGCGCCGGCTACTTGCCGATCGAGCCCGACACGCCGGTCGAGCGCGTCGCCACGATCGTCGCCGACAGCCGCGCGAAGCTGCTCGTCAGCGACGGCGGCGATTTCGGGTTGCCCGGCGTGCTCGCGTGGTCGGCGCTCGACTTCACGCGCACGCCGCGCGAGCTCGGCAAGCGCGCCCGGCCCGACACGATCGCGTACGTGATCTACACGTCGGGCTCGACGGGGAAACCGAAGGGCGTCGTCATCGAGCACCGCAACGTCGTCAACTTCCTGTGCACGTCGCAGCAGCGGCTCGGCGTCGACGCCAGCGATCGCGTGCTGCTGTTCTCGTCGTACACGTTCGACGCGTCGGTCGAGCAGATCGGGCTGCCGATGATCACCGGCGCGCGGCTCGTGATCGCGACCAAGGAGCTGCTGCTCGATCTCGAGGCGTTCGAGGCGTTCCTGCACGCCAAGCAGGTCACGCACTTCCACACCGCGCCGCTGTTCCTGTCGAGCTTCGTGCCGAAGCGCACGCTGCCGCTGCGCCGCATCATCGTCGGCGGTGACATCCTCGCGGTGCCGGTCGCCGCGCGCTGGGCCGCCGCCCACGCGCTGTACAACGAGTACGGCCCGACCGAGACCACGATCACGTCGCTGCGCCACCGCGTCACGAAGGACGATGCGACGCGCCAGCGCATCCCGGTCGGCCGCCCGACCGAGAACACGAAGGTCTACATCCTCGACTGGACCGGCAACCTCGCGCCGACCGGCGTGCCCGGCGAGCTCTACATCGGCGGCGCCGGCGTCGCGCGCGGCTACCTCAACAACGACGCGCTGACGCGCGAGCGGTTCTTCCCGAGCCCGTTCGTCGCCGGCGACCGCCTGTATCGCACCGGCGACATCACGCGCTGGATGCCCGACGGTCGCATCGACTTTCTCGGCCGCGCCGATAACCAGATCAAGATCCGCGGGTTCCGCATCGAGCTCGGCGAGATCGAGGCCGCGCTGCTGCGCCATCCCGCGGCCGCCGAGGCGGCGGTCATCGTGCACACGCAGGGCGACGACAAGCGCCTCGCCGGCTACGTCGTGCTGCGCGCGCCGGCCACGCCGACCGCGCTGCGCGGCTTCCTCGCGCACGCGTTACCGTCGTACATGGTGCCCGACGCGATCGTCGTGATGCCGGCGCTGCCGGTCACGACGTCGGGCAAGGTCGATCGCAAGCGCCTGCCCGAGCCGACGTTCGAGGTCGTCGCGGAAGGCGACACCGCGAAGACGCCCGCCGAGGAGCAGCTGGTGGCGATCTGGGCCGAGGTGCTGAAGCTGCCCGCGCACCGGATCTCGGCGACGCGCAGCTTCTTCGAGCTCGGCGGCCACTCGCTCTTGATCATGGTCTTGATCGCGCGCATCCATCAGACGTTCCGCGTGCGGCTCGCGGTCGCCGACGTGTTCGCGCATCCGACGGTGCGCGGCCTCGCCGAGCTGATCGAGGTCCACGAGCGCGACGGCGTCGTACCGATCCCGAAGGCGCCCGAGCAGCCGGACTATCCGCTGACCGCGACGCAGCGCCGCATGTTCGCGATCAACCAGGGCAACCCGCTGTCGGTCTCGTACAACATGCCGGCCGCGTTCGCGGTCGAGGGCCACGTCTCGGCCGAGCGGCTCGAAGAGGCCGTGCGCGCCTTGATCGCGCGCCACGCCAGCCTGCGCACGAGCTTCCACATCGTGCACGGCGAGCCGGTCGCGCGCATCCATCCGACCGTGCCGTTCGCGCTGCAGTACGTCGACACCGACGCGCAGCTCGACGAGGTCATGGACGAGCTCCTGCAGCCGTTCGATCTCGCGGCCGCGCCGCTGTGGCGCGTGTGGCTCGTGCGGCGCAGCAACGGCGACGAGGTCATCGTCCTCGACATGCACCACATCATCTCGGACGGCGGGTCGATGGGCGTGATCCTCGGCGACGTCGTCGAGATCCTGCGCGGCGTCGCGCTGCCGCCGGTGCGGCTGACGATGGGCGACATCGCGGTGTGGCAACAGAGCGCGGACTATCGCGCGCAGCTCGCGCAGCAGCGCGCGTTCTGGCTCGAGCAGTTCGCCGAGGTCCCGGCGCCGCTGCAGCTGCCGTACGACCTGCGCCCGCCGGCCGTGCGCAGCTTTTCCGGCGACCTCGTCGGCGCGCTGCTGTCGCGCGACGAGCTCGAGGCGCTGGCGAGGCTGTCGCGCGAGCACGAGTCGACGTTGTTCGCGACCGTGCTGGCGTGCTGGTTCGTGTTCCTGTCGCGGATCGGCGGCCACGACGATGTCGTCGTCGGCGTGCCGGTCGCGGGTCGCGTTCATCCCGACGTCCAGGAGCTCGTCGGCATGTTCGTCAACACCGTGCCGTGGCGCGCGAAGGTGCCGACGACCGGCACGTTCCTCGACTTCTTGCGCGCGACGCGCGAGACCTCGTTCCGCGTGCTCGCGAGCCAGGAGTACGAGCTCGAGGCATTGATCGAGGAGCTCGGCATCAAGCCGGCGGCCGGGCGCAACCCGCTGTTCGACACGATGTTCGTGTACAACGCGCATGAAGGTGGATCGGGCTCGGGCGTGATCGATGCGGGCCGCGTGAAGCTGCACCCGCGCGATTTCCAGCATCGCGTCGCGAAGCTCGACCTCACGCTGATCGTGAACGAAGGCGAGGACGGGCTCGCGTTCGAGCTCGAGTACGCGACCGAGCTGTTCGAGCGCGCGACCGTGCAGCGGCTCGCGACCTACTTCGCGACGCTCGTGCGCAACGTCTTGCGCGAGCCGTCGCGCGCGCTCGCCGACCTCGAGCTGGTGTCGGCGCGCGAGCGCGAGCAGTTGGTCGTCGAGTTCAACGCGACCGCGCACGCGCTGCCGGCGGTGCCATCGACGCTGTCGCTGTTCGAGCGCTGGGTGCGCGAGACGCCGGATGCGATCGCGGTCACGTGCGGCGAGACGGCGTGGAGCTACCGCGAGGTCGATCGCCGCGCGAACGCGATCGCGCGCTGGCTGCGCGAGCGCTCGATCGGCCGCGAGGACGTCGTCGCGCTCGTGCTCGATCCGTGCGCCGAGCAGCTGCCGGCGTTCATCGGCGTCCACAAGGCCGGCGCCGCGTTCCTGCCGATCGATCCGACGTATCCGGTCGGGCGCAAGCAGTACCTCGTCGAGGACAGCGGCGCGCGCGCGCTGCTCGCGCGCGGCGGCCTTGCCGACGACCTCGCGTTCGCCGGGCCGCGCCTCGACGTCGCGCACGCCGGTCACGCCGACGACGCGCCGCGCGCCGACCTCGCGGCGAGCGACGCCGCGTACGTGATCTACACGTCGGGCTCGACGGGGAAACCGAAGGGCGTCGTCGTCGAGCACGGAAGCCTCGTGAACTTCGCCGCGTGGTGCGCCTCGTACTACACGATCGGGCCCGGCGACGGCGTGTCGAAGTACATGGGCTTCAGCTTCGACGCCTCGATCTCGGAGGTCTTCCCGTGCGCGGTCGCGGGCGGCGCGCTCGTGATCGTACCCGCCGAGCTGCGGCTCGCGCCGATCGAGCTGTCCGCGTACTTCGACGCCAAGCAGGTGCGCGTCGCATCGCTGCCGACGCAGTTCGGCGAGCTGTTCATGCGCAACGTCGAGAACAGGTCGCTGCGCTTGGTCGTGCTCGGCGGCGAGAAGCTGCGGTCGTATCGGGCCGTCCCGTATCGCGTCGTCAACGCGTACGGGCCGACCGAGTACACGGTGGTCACCGCCGCGTTCGACGTCGATCGCGATTACGAGAACATCCCGATCGGCAAGCCGATCTGGAACACGCAGGTCGCGATCCTCGATCGCCGGAACCGGCTGTGCCCGATCGGGATCGCGGGCGAGCTGTGCGTCATGGGCCACGGCATCGCGCGCGGCTATCTGAACCGGCCCGAGCTCACCGCCGAGAAGTTCGTCGCGGCACCGAGCGTCGCGCGCGATTCGGACGCGCGCATGTATCGCACGGGCGATCTCGCGCGCTGGTTGCCCGACGGCAACATCGAGTACCTCGGCCGCATCGACACCCAGGTCAAGGTGCGCGGCTATCGCATCGAGCTCGGCGAGATCGAGCAAGCGATGCTCGCGGTCGCGGGCGTGCGTGAGGCCGCGGTCATCGACGCGACCGATCCGGCCGGCACGGTGCACTTGCTCGGATTCTTCGTCGGCGCCGTCGACGAAGCGAACGTGCGCGCGGCGCTCGCGCGCGACTTGCCCGACTACATGGTCCCGGCGCGGTTCCGCCGGCTCGACGCGATCCCGGTGACGCCGAACGGCAAGGTCGACCGCCGCGCGCTGCCGAAGCTCGAGGTCGAGACCGAGCTCGCCGTGATCGTGCCGCCGGCCGACGACACCGAGCGCGCCGTCGTCGACTGCTTCGCGAGCGTGCTCGGGCTCGAAGCGGCGCGGGTCTCGGCCACCGCGAGCTTCTTCGAGCTCGGCGGCCATTCGCTGAAGGCGATCGCGCTGGTCGGCGAGATCTACCAGCGCCTCCACGTCGAGCTGAAGGTGTCGGACGTGTTCCGCCACCCGACGCCGCGCGCGCTCGCCAAGCGGGTCACGCGCGACGGCGGCGCGCGGCTCGCGCCGATCGAGCCGGTCGCGCCCGCCGAATCGCATGCGGCGTCGTCGGTGCAGACGCGCATGTTCTTGTTGCAGCAGATGGAGCCGGCGAGCACCGCATACAACGTCCCGGGCTTGTTCGCGGTCGCGCCGGGCATCACGCGCGGGCAAGTCGCGCGCGCGCTCGACGCGCTGGTCGCGCGGTACGACGCATTCCGCTGCGCGTTCTTCGTCGACGGCACGCAGGTGCGGCTGCGCGAGATCGCCGGCGCGCGCGTCACCTGCGACGAGCTCGCGACGACCGAGGCCGAGCGCGAGCACGTCGCGGCCGAGCTGGTGCAGCCGTTCGATCTCGGGCGGGCGCCGCTCGCGCGCGCGGCGTGGGTCACGACCGAGCGCGGCGCGTATCTGTTCTTCGACATGCACCACATCGTCACCGACGGCGCGTCGATGACGATCTTGCTCGACGAGCTCGAGGCGCTGCTCGCCGGCCAGCCGCTCGCCGATCCTCCGCCCGCGCTCGTCGCGTGCACGGTGTGGGAGCACGGCGCGCAGGCGCGCGAGCAGATCGCGAAGCAGCGCGAAGTGTGGCGCGCGCGCTTCCCCGACGGCGTTCCCGCGCTCGGCTTGCTGACCGACTTTCCGCGCCCGCCGGTCGTCGATCCCGCCGGCGCGTCGATCGCGCGCGAGCTGCCGGCCGAGACGGTGGCCGCGCTGCGCGAGCTCGTGCGCGTGCGCGGCTGGTCGCTGCACGCGCTGCTCCTCGCCGGATTCGACGTGTTGCTCGCGCGGCTCGCGCGCCAGAGCGACATCGCGGTCGGCACCGCGGTGTCGGGCCGCTGGCACCCCGACATGCAGCGCGTCGTCGGGATGTTCGTCAACACGCTCGTGCTCGCGACGTCGGTCGATCCGAAGCAACCGTTCGCGCAGCTCGCCGACGAGGTCGCGCGGCGCTCGCTCGAGGCGCTCGACAACCAGGCGTTTCCGTTCGCCGAGCTGGTCGAGATGGTCGGCGACGAGCGCCACGCGGGCCACACGCCACTCGTCGACGTGATGTTCACGCTGCAGAACGCGGAGGACGCGCGCGGAGAGGCGCGCGCGGGCGCGCTGACCGCGGTGGCGGTCGAAGGCCACGGCGCCAAGTTCGACGTCTCGCTGATCGCCGACGAGCGGGCCGACGGCATCTCGCTCGCGATCGAGTACCGCACGAGCTTGTTCCGCGCCGCGACGATCGAGCGCTACCTCGCGTGCTTCGTGCGGCTGCTCGCCGACATCGCGGCGCGGCCCGACGCGCCGGTCGAGGCGCTGTCGATCCTCACCGATGCCGACCGCGAGCTCGTCGACGTCACGTGGAATCGCACCGAGGTCGCGTACGAGTCCGCGGTCGCGGCGCATCGCTTGTTCGAGCGCGCCGCGGCGCGGTTCCCGGAGCGCGGCGCGCTCGCCGCCGGCGACCGCCGCTACACGTACGCGCAGGCCGACGCCGCCGCGAACCGGCTCGCGAACCGGCTCGTCGGGCTCGGTGCGGCGCGCGACACCATCGTCGCGATCCTGTCGCCGCCGTCCGCCGAGCTGATCCTCGCCGAGCTCGCCGCGCTCAAGGCCGGTGCCGCGTTCCTGCCGATCGATCACCGCCTGCCGCGCGAGCGCGTCGAGTACATGCTGCGGGACAGCGCGGCGCGCGTGCTGATCGCGGCGTCCGGGCTCGATCGCGAGCTCGACTGGGTCGGCGCGCGGCTCGAGCTCGGCCCCGAGCTGTTCGCCGACGGTCCGGCCACGCCGCCCGCGCTCGACGCGCGCGCGACCGATCTCGCGTACGTGATCTACACGTCGGGTTCGACCGGACGGCCGAAGGGCGTCGCGATCGAGCACGCGTCGCTCGTCGCGTACGCGCAACGCACGATCGCGGCGTACGCGCTCCGCGAGGTCGATCGCTGCTCGAAGTTCGCGGGCATCGGCTTCGACGCGTCGATCATGGAGACGTTCCCGGCGCTGTGTGCCGGCGCCGAGCTCCACGTCGTGCCCGACGAGATCCGGCTGTCGCTCGACGAGCTCGTCGCGTGGTTCGCGCGGCACGCGATCACGTGGGCGTTCCTGCCCACGCCGCTCGGCGAGGAGCTGATCCGGCGCTCGGGCGAGACGAAGCTGCGCTGGCTCGTCGTCGGCGGCGACAAGCTGCGGCGCTGGCAGCCGGTGCCGTTTTCGCTCGCGAACGAGTACGGCCCGACCGAGGCGACGGTCGCCGCGACCGCGTTCGTCGTCGACCACCACTACGAGAACATCCCGATCGGCAAGCCGATCGCGAACGCGAAGGTGCTCGTGCTCGATCCGTCGGGCCAGAGCTGCCCGCCGGGCGTGCCGGGCGAGCTGTGCATCGGTGGCGCCGGCCTCGCGCGCGGCTACCTCGGCGCGCCCGAGCTGACCGCGAAGAAGTTCGTGCACGATCCGCGCGTCGGCCGCATGTATCGCACCGGCGATCTCGCGCGCTGGCTCGACGACGGCAACCTCGAGTTCCTCGGCCGCATCGACAGCCAGGTCAAGATCCGCGGCTATCGCATCGAGCTCGGCGAGATCGAGCAGGCGATCCTCGAGGTCGCGGGCATCACCGCGTGCACGGTGATCGATCGCGCCGATGCCGCCGGTGACAAGCTGCTCGCCGCCTACGTCGTCGGCGACGCGCCGGTGCCCGCGATCCGCGCGCACCTCGCGACGCGGCTCCCCGATTACATGATGCCGTCGGCGTTCGTGAAGCTCGACGCGATCCCGGTGACGACGAGCGGCAAGGTCGATCGCAAGCGGCTGCCCGAGCCCGAGCTCGAGCGCCGCGAGCGCACGATCGTGCCGCCGGCGAACCCGGCCGAGACGCTCGTCGTCGAGGCGTTCGCGCGCGCGCTCGGCCGCAGCGACGTCGGCGCGACCGACGACTTCTTCGAGCTCGGCGGCAACTCGATCAAGGCGGTCGCGGTCGTCGCCGCGCTCGCGAGCGACTTCCGCATCACCGCGAACGATCTGTTCCGGCTGCGCACCGCGCGCGCGATCGCCCGCGAGATCCCGATGAAGCGCGGCGACCTGCAGGCGCGCTTGATCGCGCTCGTATCGGATCTGCGCGACGGCGGCGGCGACGACGCGCTGGTCGAGCTCGCGCCGGAGATCGCGCGCTATCGCGCGCGCTGCGAGCCGTACGCGCAGCTGTCGATGCACCGCCAGATGGGGTATCGCGACGTCTTGCTCACCGGCGCGACCGGCTTTCTCGGCAGCTACCTGTTGCGCGACCTGCTCGTCGGCAGCGACGCGAAGATCCACGTCGCGGTGCGCGCGCGAGGCCGCCAGGAGGCATGGGATCGCCTCGTCGCGAAGACCACGCGCTACTTCGGCAAGGATCTGCTCGAGCGCCACCGCCGCCGCGTCCACCTCGTGGTCGGCGACCTGGCGGAGCCCGCGTTCGGGCTCGACCGCGCGACGTTCGATTCGCTGGCGCATAGCGTCGATTGCATCGTGCACGCGGCCGCGCTCACGAAGCACTACGGCGACTACGCGACGTTCGTGAGCGCGAACGTCGACGCGACCGCGAACGTGATCGAGCTCGCGCGCCGCGCCGGCTGCGACCTGAACCTGGTCTCGACGACGTCGGTGTCGGGCGGCGACATCGCCGGCAAGAAGCGCGCGCTGTTCACCGAGTTCGACTGCGACATCGGCCAGGTCGCGAACAATCACTACGTACGCACCAAGCTCGAGGCCGAGAAGCTCGTGCACGCCCTGCGCGCGCAAGGCCTCGCGTGCAACATCTTCCGCGTCGGCTTCTTGACCGGCGACTCGAAGACGCTCGCGTTCCAGGACAACGCCGACGACAGCGGCTTCGTGCAGACGCTCGGCAGCTATCTCGCGCTGCGCCGGATTCCGCGGACCGCGCTGTGCCAGTCGTTCTGCCCGGTCGACGAGGTGTCGGCGGCGATCGTGCGCCTGTTGTCGACGACGTCGCTGCTCGATCAGACGCACCACCTCGATCGCGCGCTCGCGCCCGAGGACGTCGACCGCATCCTCGCCGGCGACACCCGCTGCGAGCCGATGGACGACGCCGAATTCTACGAGTGGCTCGCGGCGCATGTCAGCGATCCGGAGATCGGCCCGGCCGCGACCGCGATGCTGCTCCATCAGGGCCTGCTCGACGAGCGCGCCGGCACCGAGACGATCACGCTGCAAGACAAGACCGACCGCGTGCTCGCGCGCGCGGGCTTCGCGTGGAGCGCGGTGCGCCCGGAGCAGGTGTGGTCGCTGGTGCCGCCCGCCGGCTAGACCGAAACCGGTTTAGTGCTGGCGCCTGGCCCAGACCGCGTACAACGTGTCTCGGTCGCTGGAGCTCGTTGCGTAGGATTCGTTCTGGTTGGCCCTCGAGATCGCGTCGCCGCCCATGCGGCAGGCGTATGGCCGTGCGAGCTCGACCTCCGCGGGATGCAATACCGGGCCAGGACCGATCGATTCATCGCCGATCATGTCACCCGCGCCGGAATGACGGGCCAGCTGCGCGTGGATCTCCACGTAGCCGAGCAGGTCGTACTCGCCATGGTTGGTGTCACCGGCCAACGTCTCGATCGCACACGGCACGCTACGTGCCGGCCGCGGCGCACTCTCGAGCCAGGTCCGCACGACCGACGGGTTCTCCGGCGCACGCGGCGCGGGAGATTGGCCGCAACCCAGCGCGAGCGCGACCAGCGCACAAGCTATCGCGCGCGGAGCTCGTTCAGCCATCCGCGGCCTGCATCTTCTTGACGGCGATCGCGATCGTCTCGACCTGGGCGATCGACGCGAGCTGTTCCAGCACGATCGTGCCTTCGAAATCGCGTTCGTCCATCATCAGAATGGCGACGCCCCCAGCTGGAGCGAGAGTATGGCCGACACGTTGCCGTTGTCGAACGTGTTCATCGCCGGCGTGTCGAACGTCGAGCCGCTCGCGCCGCGCACCGACAGCGTCAGCGCGCTGAGCTTGCCGAACTGCACCGTCGTGGTCACGAGCGCGGTGGCGCGCGCGGCGACGGTGTCGGCTTCGAGCACGAGCGTGGTGCGCGCGAGCGGCGAGTACGAGTAGCCGGCGGTGAACGCGACGTCGTGGCCGTAGAGGTGCACGGGCGTGGCGAGGCTGTCGAACTTGAGGATGTAGAGCATGTAGCTCGCGCGCGCGCTGAAGCGCCCGAGGTTGACGCCGATCGTCCCGCCCGGCGCGTTGCGCGTGCCGCCGAACAGGTCGCCGCCGAGATAGCGCACCGCGAACACGAACGGGCGATTCGGCGGACTGTTCAGGTCGAACTGGGTCTGCGTCATCTTGTACGTGCCGTTGGGAATCGTGATGCCGTTTGCCGCCGCGCTCCCGATCGGAAACGGCGTCGTCACGACCTCGGTCGACGGCTGGACGATGACCTGCACGGTCGCGCCGTCGATCGTCTCGAGCGAGCCGCCGAGCGCGGCGCGCTGGTAGATCAGATCGCCGCTGTCGAGATCGCGCACGATCGAGAGCTGGGTTTCGAGCGAAACCTGCTGGACGTGATCGCTGCGCACCACCGGCGTGTAGCCGGCGCTCACCGTTTCCGACAGCACGCCGGTGGTCTCGAAGAAGCCGAGCGGCGCCTGGAAGTCCTTGCCGACGTCGAGCAGCGTCGCCTTCGCGAACACGTCCTGGCTCTTCCACGACACCGTGCCTTCGCCGCTCGCGCTCGTCGCGCCGTTCGTGTTCGTGCCGGCGAAGAAGCCCGAGAGCTGGAGGTGGCGCTCGTAGAGCGCGATGTTCGCGTCGGCGCCGCCCGATTGATACGCGGTCGGATTGCCCGAAGCGTCGACGGCGCACGCGCCGCACTCGAGCGCGATCACGCCGAAGCGCTGGCCTTCGATCGTCTGGCTCACGCGCGCGACCGTCGCGTTGTCGTCGAGCACGACGCCGTTCTGCGGCTGCACGGTCTCGACGTTCATGATCGCGCCTTCGGTGCCGCCGTCGCGCACGACCGACTTCACACCCCACAGGATCGGCACGATCTCGGTGAAGCCGGACTTGTCGGTGATGATGCCGAGCCGGCGCGAGTAGAACAGCTGCGCGCCGAGATCGCCGTAGAAGTAGCGCGTGCCGCCGAACGCGAACCGCGGGTTGTCCTCGGCGAAGAACGCGCGCGCTTCCGGATACTCGAGCTCGAAGCGATCGAAGTTCGCGAGCGCTTGATCGGGATTGACCGCGGAGAAATCGGGATTCACGGTCGCGTCGAGCGAGAACGGACCGGGTGGGTGCAGGCGCAGGTAGCCGCCGGCGTACACGCGGCCCTGCGCGTTCGTGCCGCTCAGGTCGGTCAGCTGCGACTGCATCTTCGGCGGGTTCGAGTCGAACGCGACCGCGGCGTAGGGCAGCAGCAGCAGGCGCTGGTCGGGATACACGCGCTGTAGGCCGTCGACGTGGCCGAAGAAGTTGACGTCGTAGATCTCGGTCGCCGGCGGCTCGAGCGTCCACACCGAGACCTCGCCCGACTCCGGCTCGTGGCGCTCGAACTCGATGCCGATGTCGAACGCGTCGTCGCTCGACGGCATGTACATCGAGCCCCACGGGATCGCGAACTCGGCGGTCCAGCCGTCGGCGGTGATCTGGGTGTCGACGTTCCAGATGCCGTGCCAGTCCAGGTTCTGCGCGTTGCCCTGGTCGCTGATCTCGGCGTCGGCGCGTACGCCGGCCGGCGACACCGCGAACTGGTAACCGCCGGTGTGTCCGTGTAGCGCGTCGACCGCGACCGCGACCCACTCCGATTCGTCGAGCATCGTCTGCTCGTCGCCGGCCCACGCGTCGCTCGGCGTGCGCGGCTTGCTGTAATGGCAGCGAAACGCCACGTAGAGGTACTGCGCGTCGTACGCGACCTGCACGATCGTCGGCTGCGTCGTCGGCTTGCCGTACGGCTTGGATTTCGTCGACAGGAAGCGGTCGTCTTTCGGCGCGGTCTGCCAGATCGGATCGTCGAGCACGCCATCGATCTTCGGCGCCTTGTCGGTGCGCGTCGCCGTGTACTTCTTCGAACCGTGCGGGATCGACCACGGCCCGGTGTCGTCGCCGGCGCCCGAGCCTTCCTCGTCGCCGTTCTCGTCCTCGGAACCTTCCGGCGGCTTCGGCTCGTGCTTCTCCGGCTTGGTCGCGGGCGGAGTGGCGGCGCTGCCTTGCTCGGGCTCGGTGTCGGGTTCGGGTTTGGTTTCGGGCTTCGGCTCGGGCTTCGCCGCCGGCGTGCCGGTGACGATGATCTGCTTGTCGAGCGTCGCGAGCCGGTTCTCGTGCGTGTCGAGCAGCTCGAAGCGAACGTCGATCATCGCGCCGGCCGCCGCGACCTCGCCCGGAATCTCGACGTCGACACGCGTCGCCGCGGGCTCGACCGTCTGGAACTTGCCGCCGGCCGCGACGCGCACGAACGACACCAGCTGCGCCTGGGCGTCGTCGAGCTCGACCGTCACCTTGAAGCTCTCGCCCGCCTTGGCCTCGCCCGGCGCGCCGACGTCGAAGTGATACGGCCCGACGGCCGCCTGTTTCTTCCGCGCTTGGTTCGCGAGCGCGGTCGCTTGCCGGCCCGAGCTCGGCGGCACGACAAACTTCGGATCGATCAACGCGGCCTCTTCGAACGCGCGCTGGGCTTCCTTCGTATGGCCGAGCGCGACGAGCGCGGCGCCGAGGTCGACGTAGGCGGTGAGCGTTTGCGCGCGCGAGAGCCCGCCGCGTGCGAGCGCGTTCTCGAAGCCGGTGACCGCAGCCTCGTAGTCGCTCTTCTCGAGCGCGCGAATGCCCCGCGCCAGCATCGCGGCGCCCGGCGGCTCGGCCAGCGCCACACGCGCGGCGGCGAGCATCCCGAGCACGAGCAGCCAGCGCGCCAAGATGCGTCATTATATAGTAGCGGCGTGTCGCGCTGGATGTGGCTGGTCATCGTCGCAGCGTGCGGCGACAATATCGAGCCCGACTGTCTCGCCTGGCGGCAGTGGGGTGGCACCGCCGAGCACACCGGCACGACATGCGCGACGGGACAGGTGCTCGACACGACGCTGGCAAGCGTTCGATACGATCCGTTCGTAGAGCAGGAGTGGCTCGACGGCGACGGTGGCTTGTCGGTTCACTATCAGGTGCCGCTCATCGACGGCGACGACGTCTACATGTTGACGAAGTCGGGAAAGTACACGCCCTGCGTACGCCCTGTGAGCAACTTTCCAGACTGCTACGAGCCGGACGAGCTGAACCGGCTCGATACCGAGATCTGGAACGAGACCGCCTACGCCTTCGACGGTGCTTCGCTTGTCGAGCAGTGGAGCTTCGCGAGCGACTGGAAGCCGTCGCCGTACCGGAGCTTCGAACCCGTGTTTCAGCCTGCGATTGCAGGTGACCGCATCGCGCTTCCGGGAGCGAACGGATCGATCTGGGAGATCGATCGCGGTTCAGGGAGGGTCGTGGCTCACGTGCAGCCGTTCGACGCCGATCCCGGTGCGTACGTCGCCAGTGCGCTGACGTATGCGAACGGCACGATCTATTACGGTGCCTGGCAGTTCGATCAAGATGCATCGCACGGCTGGCTCGTCGCGATCGACGACTCGGGCAATACGCGCACCGTGGACTTCGCGACGCTCGTGCCCGACGCGCCGGCGGCGACCGACCTTTGCTACACCGACTACTACAGCCTCGGCATCCAAGCACCGCCGCTACCATGGCCGCCGCTGAACCCCGACGGCTCGGTGATGCTGCCACCAACCAACCCGTGCGGGCCTCAGATTCCTGGCCTTAACGCAGCGCCTGCAGTCAGCGCAGACGGCACCATCTTTGCCGTCTCGACGGCCGCAGGCAGCGAGTACTACTCGTACATCGTCGCGATCGCGCCGGACCTGACTCCGAAGTGGGATACGTCGCTGCGTGGGTTGTTCGCGGACGGCTGTGGAGTGCTCGTGCCCGACGACGACACCTTGTGCCGCGCCGGCGCACCGCTCGGAATCGATCCCGAAACCGGAATGCTTCCGGCCGCCCAGGTGGACTCAGCGTCGTCGTCATCACCGGTCGCACTTCCCGACGGTGGCGTGCTGTACGGTGCGTACTCCGGCTACAACGACGGGCGCGGGCATCTCGTCGAGCTCGACGCCGGCGGCTTCTTCGTCGCCAGTTACGACTTCGGCTGGGACACCACGCCCGCGCTCGCGCCCGACGGCACGATCGTCATGAAGGACAACCATTACTCCGTGAACGCGCAGGGCCAGGACAACGGCGCGTACTACATCACGAAGCTCGACCGCCACCTCCAGCCGGTGTGGCGCTTCCAGAGCACGTGGACGCAGAGCTGCACGCGCCAGCCCGACGGCTCGGTCACGTGCGTCCAAGATCATCCCGACGGCTTCGAGTGGTGTATCAACGCGCCCGCGATCGACGCCGCGGGCACGACGTATGTCAACAGCGAGGACGGCAACCTGTACGCCATCGATGCATCCGGCGAACAGCTCGCCAGCTACTTCCTCGATCAGGCGATCGGCGCCGCGTACACGCCAGTCGCGCTCGATCACGAAGGCCGCGTATTCGCGCTCAACAACGGCATCATGACCGCCGTCGGGCATGCACCATGAAGCTAGCAGTCGGACTTGCGTTGCTCGCGGCGTGCGGTGGCCAAGCGGCCGCGCCGAACAAGCCCGCGCCGGCGAGCTGTGGCGGCGCGCTCGGCGTGCAGGAGGAGCCGCTGCTCGCCGGGTGGTCGAAGGAGCAGCGCGCGGCGCTCGCCACCGCGATGCAGCGCGGGCTGGTCGCCGTCGCGTACACGTGCGGGTCGCTGCACATCGTCGATGGCTGCAGCGCGCCCGGTCGTTACGGCCACGTCGCGGTCACGCCGCATTCGCTCGGCGTGTCGCTCGACACCGCCGACGAGGCGATCGCGAACGCGCCGGGACTGGCGTGGACGCACCCGGTCCAGCTCGGCGACACCGTGACCGGCCGTTCGACCACGATCTACAAGCAACTCGCCCGCGCCGAGCTCCAGGGGAAATGCGCGGGCGCCACGCACTTTGTCGAGGCCGTCGAGGACGGCGCGAGCGGCCCGCTGCGCTTGCACGTGACGGAGATCGACAGCGACGCCGTCGAGACCGAGGCCGCCGTGCCACTGGCACCGTGCGGCGCCGGGCGCGTGTGGCGCGACAACAAGTGCGCGGCGCCGTCGTCGCGTCCGCATCAATGCCGGCTCGTCGACATTCACGATTGCGAGCAGCAATGCACGGCCGGCCACGCCGGGAGCTGTACGACGCTCGCGCTCGCGCTCGCCGCCGGCGAGGGCGCGGGGAAGGACGAGAAGCGATCGATCGAGCTCCTGCAGCGCGCGTGCAAGCAGGGCGACGCGATGGCGTGCCGTCACACCGCGGATCTGCTCGCGAGCGGCGAGTCGCTGCCCGCCGACATCCCGCGCGCGGTCGAGCTGTTCGGTCACTCGTGCGACGCCGGGCTCGGCACCGCGTGCAGCTACCTCGGTGCGCTCGTCGAAGCCGGCCGCGGCATCACCGCCGATCACGCACGCGCGCTGACGTTGTTCGAGCGCGCATGCGATGCCGGCTACGCGCGCGGCTGCCAGAACCTCGCGATCGCGCTCACGCGCGACGGCAAGCCGGAGCAGGTCACGCGCGCGCTCGCCTTGCTCGGCGATGGCTGCGCCGCCGGCGACCTCACGAGCTGTACCGATCTCGCGGTCGTGCTCGCGCAGGGCGCACCGCCGCCGGCGGATCTGGCGCGTGCGGTCGCGGCGATGGAGCGCGCGTGCACGCCGAAGCATCCCGCGGCATGTGGCGGGCTCGGCCTGTTGCTCGTGACCGGCATCGGCGTGCACCGCGACGAGACGCGCGGCGTGAAGCTCCTGCACGACGCGTGCGACGGCGACGACGACAACGCGTGCAACGTGCTCGCGAACTACGATCTCGCCATGGCGACCTCCGGCGGATTCGGAGCCGTGCTGGTCGCGAGGCAGAAGGCGTGCACCGGCGGCGATGGCGGCAGCTGTCGCGAGCTCGTCGCGGTGCGCGCGCTGTTCAGTGCGCAGTGCGCGGACGGCACTCAGCTGGCGTGCTCGAACCTCGCGCAGCTCGTCATCGAAGGGATCGGCGGCGCGAAAGACGAAACGCAGGCGCGCACCCTGATGCAGCGCGCGTGCGACAGCAAGGTCGAGACCTCGTGCCAGAGCCTCGCCGTGCTGATGATCCGCGGCCAGGGCGGGCCGGTCGACGTCGCCGGCGGGATGGCGATGCTGCGCGCGGGCTGCAAGGGCAAGTCGGTCGAGCGCTGCGTGATGCTCGGCGCGATGCTGCAGGGCGGCAACGGCGTCCCGGCCGATCCGAAGCAAGCGCGCGCCGCCTTCGACACCGGATGCAGCGGCGATAACGTCGAGGCGTGCGAAGCCGCGGGCGTCGCGTGGTTCGGAGAGAAGGACCGCGCGAAGGCGATCGCGCGATTCGAGCACGGCTGCAAGCTCGGCAGCCAGAGCAGCTGCAGCAAGCAGGGCGAGATCCTCGTCGGTGGTAACGCTCGCGAGCACGCGCGCGGTCTCGAGCTGTTGCGCACCGGCTGCAAGGCCGGCGAGAGCGTCGCGTGCGACGCGCTGCACCAGCTCGGCGAGAACTGAGGCAAGCGAGCGAAAGTGAATCAGCGCGCCGTGGGCGCGACGGCGAGATCGAAGAGCTCGAGGTGGCCGCCGTCGCCCCCGACGATGACGCGATCTTCGGCGACGTACACCAGCGCGCGCGACGCGTCGGTGGTCGGTATGCGATCGACGAGCCGGCCGCGCGCGGTGTCCCACAACGCGAGCGCGCGCGTGCCGTCGACCGTGGCGAGCCAGCGGCCATCGGGAGATCGCGCGGCAGCCTCGACCGCGCGATCGAACTGCTTCACGACGCCGAGTGACTCGCCCGATGGAAACGCCCAGCGCCGGAGCGAGAGATCCCAGCTGTCGCTCCAGAGCGTGTCGCCGTAGAGCGCGAGCGTCTGGACGTGTGCGCTGTGACCGCGGGCGGTCGCGAGCAGCGTGCCCGCGCGCCCATCCCAGATGTGCACCGTGCCGTCTTCGTGGCCGGTCGCGACGCGGCCGTCGTCATCGAGGGCGAGCGCGGTCACGTCGGTGGCGGGGAAGCTCGCGATCGCGTGCCAGTCGGCGTCGCGCAGCCACACGTGCTGCGCGGAGCTGGTCGCGATCAGCGTACCGCTCGGCGAGAACGCGCAGTGCCACAGCTTCTCGGGCTCGACGATGCGACGCATGAACGTGCCGGTGTGCGCGGAGTAGATCGAGAGCGAGCCGTCGACATCGGTGACAACTTCATCGCGATCGGGGTGAAAGCCGACCGGCCAGCCGTCGAGCGTGGCGATCGGCTCCAGCGCGCTCGTGACCAGCCGCGTCGATTGCACGGCGCCGGCGTGCACGTGGATCGCGAGATCGTCGCGGCCATTACCCAGGATGAAGTCGATCGCCGCGCCGAGCGCGAGCGACCGGGCCGGTGCGCGCACGTGATCGATGTCCCACAGCTCGACGTGCGCGTCGCCCCGCGTGGCGGCGCGGCGGCCCGACGCGTCGGCGACGAGCTGCTGGGGCGTCGCCGCGGTCGCGAGCACGACCGCCGGAGCCGCCGCGCGGTCGAGATCCCACACGCGCAGCCGGCGGTCGTAGCCGACGGTCACCGCCTTCGAACGGCCCGCGAACGCGACGTCGAGCACGGTGTCGGGCCCTAGGTCGAGCGGCGGCTCGACACCGTCGCGGATCAGCGTGCCGCCGGCGAGCACGGCGCTGCCGAGCGTCGCGAGCGACACCGCCCGCGCGGTCGACAGCGGTTGCGAGCGATCTGCCGCGCTCCACGCGCGTACGCCGTCGTCACCGGCGGTGACGAGTGCGCCGCCGGTGAACGCGACCGCGAAGCGAAATCCGATCGGCGCGGGCGGCACGTCGAGCGCGCGCGACAGATCGGGCACGCGCCACGCGATCGCGTGATCGTGGGCGAGCGCGGCGAGCTCGGCGCCGTCGCTCGAGATCGCGAGCGCGTGCGCGCCGGCCGCGTCGCGATCGGCGGCGACGAGCTTGCCGTCACGATCGACGAGCACGATCCCACGGTCGTCGGCGATCGCGACGAGATCGCCGGCGGGCAGGAAGCGAACGTCGAGCGCGCGCTCGGTCGTCGCGGTCGCGACGTGGCCGCCGTCGCCGGCATCGCGTACGTAGGCACCGCGCTCCGACGCGACCGCGAGCAGCCTGCCATCGGGCGAGTAGTCGATCGCGACGATCTTGCCGTCGATCTTCGCCAGCTGGCGCAGGTGCGCGCCGCTCTCGGGGTCGATCACGTCGATCGCGCCGTCGGCCCGGCCGATCGCGAGCTCGCGGCCATCCGGTCGAAACGCCGCCGTCGTGCCGTCGAAGTCGGCGAGCCGGCGCGGCTCGTCGCGCACCACCTCGGCCGCGAGCCGGCGCGCGACCGCGTCGTCGGGCAGCTCGTCGAGCGCGGCCGCGAGCAACGGCGCGGCCGCGCTCGGATCCCCCGCGACGAACAGCTGGCGGCCTTGCTCGAGGCGCGCTTCGGCGAGCGCGTGCGCGGTCTCGCGCTCGCGCACGACGATCTTGTGTACGCTGACCGCGGCGCCGACCGCGAGCACGACGAGCGCCGCGGCGCCGACCGCGACGGGCGTGCGGTGCTTGCGCAGCCAGCGCCGCACCAGCTCGGCGCCGCTGTAGCGATGCGACGCGACGAGTCGACCTTCGATGTAGCGCCGCAGCTCGTCGGCGAGCTCGCCGGCGTGCGCGTAGCGCGCGGCGGGCTCGCGCGCCATTGCCTTCTCGATGATCGACGCGAGATCGTCGGGCACCTCCGCCACGACCTCGCGGATCGGCGGCGGCGGCCCGGCCTCGACCGCCGCGAGCACCTCGGCCGCGGTGCGGCCGCGATACGGCGGCTTGCCGGCCACGACGTGATAGAGCAAGGCGCCGAGCGAGTACACGTCGGCGCGCGCGTCGACGTTGTCGCCGCGCGCTTGCTCGGGCGGCATGTACGACGGCGTGCCCATCACCTCGCCGTCGAGCGTGACCTCGCGATCGAAGCTCGACTCGCGCGATTCGCGCGACGCGGCTGCCGGATCGATATCGCGCGCGTCGAGGTCTTTCGCGAGCCCCCAGTCGATCACGACGGTCTCGCCGAACTTGCCGACGAGCACGTTCGCCGGCTTGAGATCGCGATGGATGATGCGCTGGTCGTGCGCGTACGCGAGCGCCTCGCAGACCGCGAGCGCGCTGCGCAGCAGCGCGAGCCGCGCGCGCAGATCCGCGGCTCTGGCGATCGTGTCGTCGAGCGGTACGCCGTCGACGAGCTTCATCGCGTAGAACGGCTCGCCGTCGGGCAAGACGCCGGCCTCGTAGATCGGGACGATCGCCGGGTGGGCGAGCCGTGCCGTGATCGTTGCCTCGCGCTCGAACCGCGCGCGCAGCGCCGGCGTCTGACGCTGCAACAGCTTGAGCGCGACCGTGCGGCCGAGCCGGCCGTCGCGCGCGACGACGACGCGGCCGATGCCGCCGCGCGCGAGCTCGCGGCCGCGCACGAAGTGGGTGAGCGGCCGCTCGTCGCCGAGCGCGGTCGCGGCCGGCGCGGCGACGGCCGCCGACGCGAGCGTGTCTTCGACCGTCGGATCACTGGATGCGAGCGTGGCGGCGTGCGCGGAGGCGGACTCGTCTCGCTTGTCGCCCGCCATCTTCGCCGCGACGATACACCTCAATCGCGCGGCTTACCGGTCCGTTTGCGGTGCTCGTGGCCGATCGCGAACGCGAAACCGAGCCACACCGCGGCGAGCGCGGCGTCGAGCGCCGCGAACGTGCTGGTGGACCAGCCGAGATGCGTGCCGAGGAACACGATCGACGCCGACATGATCGCGCCGAGCCGCACCCCGATCGTATCGATCGCGGTCTTGCCGACGAACTTCTCGACGCGCGACGCGACCAGGAACAGCGCGTTGCGCGTCGTGTCTTGCAGCGAGTACTGCAGCGAGTTCTCGCCGATCTTGACCAGGCGCATCACCGCGAGCGTCGGCACGAACACCGCCGATCCGTACGCGATCAGCGCGAACACCGGCATCACGAGCAGCGCGCGCCGCACGCCGACGAGCCGCAGCACGCGCGACACGACGAACAGCTCGAGCACGAGCCCGATGCCGTTGTACCAGGCGAAGTAGTTCGCCTTGAACTCGCCGACGAAGCGCTGGGCGTCGGTGGCGGTCATGCCGTGCGCCGCGGCGACGACCGTGCGGTCGAGCAGGTACTCGCCGGAGCTGTTGACCCAGTTGAGGAACACGACGAGGCATGCGATCAGCCACAGGTAGCGGTCGCGCGCGAGCAGCTGCCACGGGTTCTCGTCCGAGATCGGCTCTTCGGGATCGGTCTCGACGTGCACGATCGAGCGCTCCGCCGCCTTGCGCTCGATCCACAAGATGATCGCGACGCAGCCGAGCAGCATCACGACCGCCGTGCCCATCAGCATCGCCGGTCCGAACTGCACGAGCCGGCCCGCGAACAGCCCGCCGACGACCGCGCCGATCGAGCTGCCGCCGCCGATGATCGGAAACAGCCGCTTGCCTTGCTCGTCGCTATAGATGTCGGCGGCGAGCGCCCAGAACTGCGCGACCACCGTGTAGCTGAACACGCCGACCCACAAGAAGAACGGCAGCGCGATCGCGGCACCCGCGCGCGCGAGGGCGGTCCAGGCGACGAGGTTCGAGATGAAGAACAGAAACACGATCGCGAGCAAGCGACCGCGGCCTACTCGACGTGCGAGCCAGCCGTAGGCATGCACGACCACGACCATGATCCCGGCCTGCGCCGCGCGCAGGTAGAGCTTCATCGCGGCGCCGCCGTGCAGCAGCACGAGCGGTTCGCGCACCGTCTTCAGCAAGTAATACGCGCAGAGCAACGTGAACGCGCACAGCGTCATCAGCGCGACCGTTGCGGTTTCTTCGGGCCGGACGCGGGTGAACGGGCGAAGTGCCCTGGCGAGCAAGCGTTGCACCGCGCGCTTGCCGTCGGGCTCCGAAATCGCCATACGAACGACGACAGCAAGCCGCATGCGCGGCGAAGCGAGGTAATTTCGCGGCGTGACCGAACCCCTCAGCTACTCGCTGGAAGACTCGCTCGCGGTCGTTCGCATGGACGACGGCAAGGTCAACGCGCTGTCGGATGCGATGATCGATGCGTTGCTCGCAGCCCTCGATCGTGCCGAGCGCGAGGCGAAGGCGCTCGTCTTGACCGGGCGCGCCGAGCGCTTCAGCGCCGGATTCGATCTGCGCGTGATGATGAGCGGGCCGGCGCAGGCGACCGCACTGTTGAAGCACGGGTCGGAGCTGCTCTTGCGCTACTACGACGCCGCGGTGCCGCTCGTGATCGCGTGCACCGGCCACGCGCTCGCGGCCGGCGCGCTGCTCGTGCTCACCGGCGACTGGCGGATCGGCGCCACCGGCGCGTTCAAGATCGGGCTCAACGAGGTCTCGATCGGCTTGCCCGTGCCGGTGCTCGCGATGGAGCTCGCGCGCGATCGCCTCGCGCCGGCCGAGCTGCCGCGCGCGACGCTGATGGCCAACATCTACACGCCCGACGACGCGGCGCGCGCCGGGTTTCTCGACGCGGTCGCGCCGGCCGACGAGGTGCTCGCGCGCGCGAAGCAGGAAGCGACGCGGCTCGCGGCGCTGCCGGCGCGCCCGTACCGCGCGACCAAGCAGTATCTGCGGCGCGCGACGATCGACCACATTCGCAGCACGATCGATCACGACTTCGCTTCGCTGCTTTCCGGCGCGTGATGCGGCCGCCGATGCGGCCCACGACGGCGAGACCCGAACGTCAGGGCGCGAGGATCGCGGCGCTCTGCGCGCCGAGCGACACCGTGATCGAGCCGTTCGTCACCGTGACGTCCGGTCCGCCGAGGTGATCGTGCAGCACCGTGCCGTTCGCGAGCCCGAGCGGCGCCGGCAGCGCGGTCGTGACCTGCGTCGCGCTCGTCAGCCGCGAGATCGCGACGAGCGCGACATCGCCCGTCGTGTCCTGGCGCGCGAACACGATCACGTTCTCGTCGGTGTTGTAGACCGAGACATACTTGCCGCGGCGCAACGCCGGCAGCGCGCGCCGCGCCTGGCCGACCTGGCGCGTCCACGCGAGCGTCGCCTGCTCGTCGCCGCTCAGCGTTCCCGAGGCGCCGCGCCAGTTGACGCGATTGTTCGGATCGACGCCGCCGGTCTCGCCGTATTCGTCGCCATAATAGATCATGGGCGCGCCGGGCAGCGTCATCAGCCACGTCAGCGCGAGCCGGTGCTCGCCGTACACGTTCGATGGCGGCACCGCGGTCGCGATGTCCGTCCACTGGTTGTACGGCTGGCTCTGATCGAGCGACGCGTTGCCGTCGTACGTCGCGATCGTGATGAAGCGCGCGGTGTCCTCGCTGCCGATGTACGGGCTCATGATCGAGCCGGGCGGATACTGGAGCTGGCTCTCCATCGTCCAGTAGTCGAGGTGGATCATGCCTTTCGTCGTCGTCGCGAACACGTTCATCGGCACCGCGTAGTACAGGACGAAGTCGAACTGGCCGTTCAGGCCGTCGGGGCTGATGTACTGGCTGATCAGCTGGTACTGCGACAGGTTGTCGGCGAGGTTGTCGCCGTTCCAGCCCATCGCCGTCTCGCCGGTCATGAACACCGGCGTGCCGGATGCTTCGAACTCGTCGCGCACGGCCGACACGAGGTTGATCACGGCGATGTCGGGCACCTGCTTGACCGCGTCCAT
>DATJXL010000267.1:0-9485 GCA_035500135.1 Kofleriaceae bacterium | reverse complement strand
TCGCGGCCGTCGATGCGGATCGTGCCGGCGGTCGGCTCCTCGAGCCCGGCCACCATGCGCAGCGTCGTCGACTTGCCGCACCCGCTCGGACCGACCAGCACGACCATCGCGCGCGCCGGGATCTCGAGGTCGAGGTCGGGGATGACGGGCCGGGCCTGACCCTCGTAGACCTTGCGGATTCCGCTGAGCTCGACGTCGCACACGCCTGCGCGCGTGAGCAAGCGCCACGCCAGCCCAAGTCCGCGTCGCCCAAGGGTCCCGGCGACGATGTCAACTTTGGCAACCGGGGGCAGGTTGCCAAACCCAACGTTGACCGATCACCCCACGTGGGTTAACCGTAAGGGATCTCGATGGCCCGCCGCCGTTTTCGACCGTTTCCTGGCAAGCGCCGGGCGCGGCGCGTGCGCCAGATGCAGGGCAGCGCGCTGCCGGCCCCGCTGCACTCGGTCAGCTCGCCGGTCGATGCGTCGGGCCTGCGGGTGCTCGGCTCGGGCGACACCGCCTATCGCGCGATCCTCGAGCGCGTGCGTTGCGCCGCGCGCTCGGTCGAGATCCGCGCGTTCTTGTGGCGCGACGACGACGCCGGCAACGCGATGGCCGAGGCCGTGCTCGCGGCTGCCGATCGCGGCGCGCGCGTCACGATCCACAAGGATCGCATCGCGGCGGTGTACGAGTACACCGGCGGCAACAAGCAGAGCTTCTTCCACAAGCGCGTCGATCCGATCCGCGGCTTCCAGGCGTGGTTTTTGGGTGCGGTGTATCGCGCCCCCGGCTCGTTCAAGCAGAAGCCCAACGCGCTGGCCGAGCGCATCCTCGCGCACGGCAACATCCGCGTCGAGCACCAGCGCAAGCGCTTCGATCACAGCAAGCTCTACATCATCGACGATCGGGTCATCGCGCTCGGCTCGATGGGCATCGGCGACAACCATTGCCACGACTGGATCGACGTGATGGTCGAGGCGGAAGGCGAGGAGCACGTGCGCCGCTTGCGCGAGCGCATGTCCGGCCACGACGAGTTCGATCCGTCGCGCGGCCTCGACTTCCTCGTCCACAGCCGCGAGGCCCATCGCCGGCGCTCTTGCCCGATGATCAGCCACCGGCTCGCGCTGATCGA
Source organism: Kofleriaceae bacterium (assembly GCA_035500135.1). Lineage (GTDB taxonomy): Bacteria > Myxococcota_A > Polyangia > Haliangiales > Haliangiaceae > JABFXX01. Next base: position 8,371 of record DATJXL010000267.1, on the reverse strand, counting down.
CGCCGCCGAGCGCGCGCTCACGATCGAGATGGCGTACCTCGGCGACCGCCGGTTCACCGCGGCGCTCGCGCGTGCCGTCCAGCGCGGCGTGCACGTGCGGCTGGTGACCGCCGATCACGCCGACGTGCTGGGCGCGACGAACCGCGCGACGTGCGACATGCTGCGCCGGCTCACCGGCGCGCCCGACAACCTCGCGATCGTGCTGTTGCCGCGCATGGTGCACAGCAAGGTCGTCGTGATCGACCATCGCTGGTGCGACGTCGGCTCGGCGAACTTCACGCCGATCTCGCACGGCGTCTACGACGAGATCAACCTGTACGCCGACTCGCCGCCGTTCGCGCGCGCGCTCGAGGCCGAGATCGAGATGCACTGCCTCGACGGCGGCCGCGTCGTCGACCAGAAGCTGACGTGGCGGCGCGCGTATTCGGGGCTCGAGCGCGCGATCATGGCCTACCAGGCCCGGCGCGGCGGGTAAGATCGTGGCTGCGGTGGTGGAGCCCAAGCAGGAGCGTCGTCAGCAGATCATGGACGCGGCGAAGCAGGTGTTCGCCGACGCCGGCTACCACGGCGCGTCGATCAACTCGATCATCGAGCGCGCGCAGATCGCGCGCGGCACGTTCTACCTGTACTTCGAGAGCAAGGCGGCGGTGTTCGACTCGATCCTCGATCACGCGATGGCGGATCTGCGCGCGCGCATCCACCGCATCGACGTCGAGAGCACCAGCGTGCCGCCGCCGCAGGTCCAGCTGCGCGCGCAGGTGGTCGCGACGCTCGAGTACATCGTGCGCGATCGCGCGCTCGCGATGCTCTTGCTCTCGGCCGGCCACACGCCCGACGCCGAGGCCGCCGAGCGTTTGGATCAGTTCTTCGCCGAGGTGCGCGACTTGCTCCGCCGCGCGTTCGAGTCCGGCATGGAGATCGGCCTGGTGCGCAAGGTCGAGGCCCCGCTCGCCGCCGCCGCGATGCTCGGCATGATCCGCGGCGTCGTCGAGCAGCTCGTGACGCAGCCGAATCCACCGGCGACCGAGCACGTCGTCGACGAGATGCTGGTGCTGGCGCTACGAGGCGTATTAGCGTAAGCGCTGGCTGCGGAGGCCGTGGGCTTCGAGCACCAGCGTCAGTGGGTCGTGCAGTAGTTCATGCCCTCGATGATCGCCTGGCGCTTCCGGTCCGACATCGAGTCGCCGGCCTGGTTGTAGTAGTAGAGCCCGAGCCAGCCGTCGCGCGTGGCGGTGCAGATGCGGGCGACCGCGCGCTTGATGTCGAGCGCGGAGAGGTCGACGTTCGGGCTGATGTTGGCGAGCGGAGCGTAGCGGTCGCGATAGCCGTCGTACCAGGGCCAGAGCTCGGTGGTCGCTTCGTCTTGCGGGCCGTAGATCTCGGCGAAGTGAATGTTCGCGGGAATGCCTTCGCTGTCCCAGCCCGCGCCGTTCCACACCGTGTACGTGCGCATCGGCGCGTGGCCGGAGTCGGCCTCGCAGCGCGCGACCGCGACGTTATCGTGCGCGTTGAGCGGCTTGATCTCGTTGTAGCTCGCGAACGTCGTGCCGCCGTCGCGCTCCGCGACGTCGCCCGGCACGCCGGCGTCGTAGTCGCACGCGAACCCGCTCGTGCGCCGCTGCGCGCCCCAGCAGCCGTTCGGGCACACGCCGTTCACGCACTGCGATGGCGGCGCGACGAAGCTGAAGTTCGCGACGTGCAGGTAGCGATGGTGCGCGCACGCGACGTCGGCGTGCACGGCCGGCATCGGCTCGACCGTGTCGACGTCGACCGCGGCGGTCTCCGGCATCGTGTCGCCGGCCATCGCCTCGAGATCTGGATCGTTCGCGAGATCGGAATCGTCATCGATCGCGACGTCGGCGGTGCAGCCGGAGACAGCGACCAGGGCCAGCGCCAGGAATTGCTTCACCATGCCGGCTGCGTATTGCAGCGCGAGGACCAACCCGCGCCCACGCGAATCCTGGCAGTTACGCTCCCTGCGACACCTCGTTGACCACGCGCGTGTTCAGCTAGTGGTAGGCGTCGGCCGCCACGGCGACCAGCTGGTTGGCCGCGTCGTACGCGAGCCAGATGAACATGCCGTCGATGATGGCGTCGTCCTCGATCTCGAGCGCGAAATCGAGCTCGACGAGCCGCGACCGCGGAGCGCGCTTGGCGAGCGCGGCGACGAGCGCGGCGGGGACCTCCTTGGCGTCGAGCTTGACGTACTTCGCACCGTTGGGATCGGCGGTCGCGTCGTGCTGGTCGAGCTGCTCCTGGATCCCGTTCGCCAGCTCGGTACCGGCGACAGGAGTGCCGCCGAAGAAGACGAGCTTCGGCATCGGTGCCTTGGGCAAGGCCGCGAGCCACGCCCGCGCGCGCGCCAGGTCCGCGTCGTCGATCCGGAAGTCGCGCTTGCAGGCCCGGCCGCGCCGGGCCAATGCCTTGACGTTCGAGCGCTCGACGTCGGACAGCACGACCTTGGCGGCGTCCAGTCCGTGTGATTGGTACCAGGGCTTGGCCGCGAACATGTCGCGCCACTTCTTCTTCTTGAACGCGACCCCGTGCGCCGCGTAGATGCAGTTGCGCGCGTAGTCGACAACCGCGCAGTCGGCAAGCGTGGCGTCCTGGCCCTTGGCCGCGGGACACGCCGCCTTGAAGGCGTCGGGAAGCTTGTCGATCGGCGTGTCCTGCAGGAACAGGCACGGATCGGCGCAGCGCGGCGGGCCCGCGAAGCTCGAGCTGGACAGACAGCAGTAGAGCAGGGCAGTTAGGGCCTTGGAGATCATACCTTGCCTATATTTAAGACTGGACTGACGCGTCAGTCCATGACTAGACTGACGCGTCAGTCCAACGAGGATCTCATGGCGAACGCAGCTCCCGAGAAAGTAGTCATCGGCATCGACGTCGGCTCCACGACGGTGAAGATGACGGTCGTCGATCCGACGACCAAAGAGATCCTGTGGTCGAAGTACCTGCGCCACGAGACGCGCCAGCCCGAGATGACGCGCGACATGCTGCGCGAGATCCACGCGGCGTTTCCGGCGCTCAAGAACGACCAGATCCGGACGTTCATCACCGGCTCGGGCGGCTCGCCGATCGCGCCGCACCTCGGCGCGAAGTTCGTGCAGGAGGTCAACGCGGTCACGATGGCGGTCGAGAAGCTCCACCCCGACGTCGGCAGCGTGATCGAGCTCGGCGGCCAGGACGCCAAGATCATCATGTTCAAGCAGAACAACGAGACCGGCGACAAGACCGCGCAGACGTCGATGAACGACAAGTGCGCGTCCGGCACCGGCGCGACGATCGACAAGTGCGTGCTCAAGGTCGGCATGCCGCGCGAGGAAGTGCCGGGCCTGCAGTTCGATCCGAGCAAGCTCCACCACGTCGCGGCGAAGTGCGGCGTGTTCGCCGAGACCGACATCGTCAACCTCGTCAAGAGCGGCATCCCGCGCAACGAGATCATGAACTCGCTGGCCGACGCGATCGTCAGCCAGAACCTCGCCGTGCTCACGCGCGGCAACACGCTCAAGGCCAAGGTGCTGCTGCTCGGCGGCCCGAACACGTACCTGCCGTTCTTGCAGCAGTGCTGGCGGCTGCGCATCCCCGAGGCGTGGGCCGAGCGCGGCTACGAGTACGACAAGACCAAGCCGATCGAGGAATTGATCTTCGTCCCCAAGAACAGCGATCTCTATGCCGCGTACGGCGCGGTGCTGTTCGGGCTCTACGAGCCGGAGACGGTCGGCGCGTATCGCGGCCTCGATCCGCTCGAGGAGTTCATCAGCCACGGCCGCAAGTCGAAGCTCGGCGAGAGCGCCGGCCCCGGCCTCGTCGAGGTCAAGGAGCAGGCGGTCGCGTTCTCCGACAAGTACAAGACGCCGGATTACGCCGACGCGACGCTCGAGGCCGGCAAGACCTATCGCGGCGTGATCGGTCTCGACGGCGGCTCGACGTCGTCGAAGTGCGTGTTCATCGACGAGCAGGAGAACATCCTCAAGAAGGTCTACACGCTCTCGAAGGGCAACCCGATCCAGGACATGAAGGACATGTTCGCGGAGATGAAGAAGTGGGCGACCGATCAAGGCGCGAGCCTCGACGTCACCGGCTTCGGTGTCACCGGCTACGCCGGTGACGTCCTCGAGCGCTCGCTCGGCGCCGACGCCAACATCGTCGAGACCGTCGCGCACATGATGAGCAGCAAGCGCTGGTTCCCGAACGTCGACGTGATCTGCGACATCGGTGGGCAGGACATCAAGGTGATGTTCATGCAGCACGGCGACGTGAAGAACTTCCGGCTCAGCAACAGCTGCAGTGCCGGCAACGGCATGCTGCTGCAGGCGATGGCCGATCAGTTCGGCGTGCCGGTCAAGCAGTACGCCGAGGTCGCGTTCGAGGCGCGGCTCGCGCCGAAGTTCAGCTACGGCTGCGCGGTGTTCCTCGACTCCGATCGCGTCAACTTCCAGAAGGAGGGCTACGCGAAGGAGGAGCTGCTCGCGGGCTTAGCGCTCGTGCTGCCGAAGAACATCTGGCAGTACGTCGTGCAGATCCCGCGCATGAGCGAGCTCGGCCGCGTGTTCGTGCTCCAGGGCGGCACGCAGAAGAACCTCGCCGCGCTCAAGGCGCAGGTCGATTACATCGAGAAGCGCGTCCCGAACGCGGAGGTCTACCTGCACCCGCACTGCGGCGAGGCCGGCGCGATCGGCGCCGCGTTCGAGGCGCTGCGCGTGACGCGGCGCCGCGGCAAGACGTCGTTCGTCGGGTTGGATCAGGCGATCGAGATCGACTACACGTCGACCAACGACGAGAAGACGCGCTGCAACTTCTGCCCGAACAATTGCTCGCGCACGTTCATCGACACCAAGACCCTCGACGGCAAGACCGCGCGCTACATCAGCGGCTTCTCGTGCGAGAAGGGCACGGTCGAGAACATGGACGCGCTCAAGGTGCTCAACAAGGAGCGCCAGAAGCGCATGAAGCAGTACCCGAACCTCGTCGACTACGAGGCCAAGCTCGCGTTCAAGAGCTTCTTCGAGCCGGCCGCGATGCCCGAGCACGGCACGCCGGTCGACGACATCGTCGTCAAGAAGACGCTGCTCGGCGCGGTCCGGCACAAGCCGGTGAAGCGCCCGTTCCAGCGCTCGAGCAAGGAGGCGTGGGAGAAGCGCCGCGAAGTCCGCGTCGGCATCCCGCGCGTCCTCAATCTGTATTCGACCGGCCCGTTCTGGCGCGCGTACTTCGAGACCATCGGGCTCGACACGCGCAACGTCGTGTTCAGCGACGAGACGTCCGAGGAGATGTGGCAGGCCGGCTGCAAGTACGGCTCGGTCGACCCGTGCTACCCGAGCAAGGTCTGCCAGGCGCACATCCACAACCTGCTGTTCAAGCATCACGAGAAGAAGCCGCTCCACTACATCTTCTTCCCGGCGATCACGCACATCCCGACGTTCATCGTGAACCAGATGGACACCGCGAGCTGCCCGGTCGTGTCGGGCACGCCGAAGGTGATCCGCGCGGCGTTCACGAAGGAGACCGACTTCTTCGGCGAGCGCGGCATCACGTATCTCGACACCGCGGTCACGCTCAACGAGCCGCTGATGTGCAAGCAGCAGATGTTCGCCGAGTTCGGCCCGCTGCTCGGCATGACCGAGGACGAGAACGACTTCGCGGTCGACGAGGCGTTCAAGGCGGTGCGGGCGTTCGAAGACGAGATGGAGAAGAAGGGCCGGGAGATCCTCGGCGAGGTCGAGCGCGAGAACCGCGTCGCGCTCGTCATGCTCGGCCGCCCGTATCACAACGACCCGGGCCTCAACCACTCGGTGCTCGAGGAGTTCCAGGCGCTCGGCTATCCGATCCTGTCGTTGCGCTCGCTGCCGCGCGACAAGGAAACGCTCGATCGCCTGTTCGCCGAGGACCTCGCGAAGGGCCACATCGAGAGCGGGCTCGACGTCACCGACGTGTGGCCCGAGAACTACTCGACGAACTCGGTGCAGAAGGTGTGGGCCGCGAAGTACGCGGCGCGCCACCCGAACCTCGCGTGCCTCGATCTGTCGAGCTTCAAGTGCGGCCACGACGCGCCGACGTACGGCCTCATCGACAGCGTGATCGCGAGCGCCGGCAAGGCGTACTCGGCGCTGCACGACATCGACGCCAACAAGCCGAGCGGATCGATCAAGATCCGCGTCAAGACCTACGCGCACACGCTGATGCTCCTGCGCGAGAAGCTCGAGGATCAGGCGCAGAAGAAGGTCGAGCTCGATCGCACCGTCGCGGGCAAGAAGCTCGAGCTGATGCGCGCGCTCCAGCAGAAGCTCGCCGGGGTCGGGCGCACCGACGATCGGCTCGACACCGAAGTGAAGACGCTCGAGGCGCAAGTGGCGCAGTGGGCGGCAGAAGACGAAGCGAAGCGGCCGAAGGCGAAGAAGCCGGCGGCCTTGAACGTGATCCGCGCGACCGCGCAGAAGACCGAGTAGAGGAGAATCCCATGAGCACGACCAAAGACAGCAACGGCACCATGGATCCGATGTCGATCGAAGCGATCGAGGCGCAGCTCAAGGCGTTCGAGAACGAGGAGCGCAAGCGCCTCGGTCTTCCGCTCGAGGGCCAGAAGCACTGGTTCGACGAGGTCCCGCGCACGTTCACCAAGGATCAGCGCGAGCACACGACGATCCTGGTGTCGGGCCTGACGATGGCGCACGACCTGTTCATCCAGGCCGCGCTGCGCGGCATCGGCTACAAGGTCATGGCGCTCGACGTGCCCGATAACGACGCGCTCCAGTACGGACGCGAGTACGGCAACCGCGGCCAGTGCAACCCGACGTACTTCACGGTCGGCAACCTCGTGAAGTACCTCGACGGCATGCGCGAGCGCGGCATGGCGAAGGACGACATCGTGAAGAACCACGTGTTCGTCACCGCAGGCGCGTGCGGCCCGTGCCGGTTCGGCACGTACGTGACCGAGTACCGCAAGGCGCTGCGCGACTCCGGCTTCGACGGCTTCCGCGTGCTGCTGTTCCAGCAGACCGGTGGCCTCAAGCAGGCGACGGGCGAGGGCGTCGGCCTCGAGATGAACCCGACGTTCTTCTGGGCGGTCGTCAAGGCGATCATGATCGGCGACGCGCTCAACGCGCTCGGCTACCGCATCCGCCCGTACGAGGTCGAAGCCGGCGCGACCGATCGCACGATCGAGCAGTGCAAGCACATCCTGTCGGACACGTTCGAGCACGGCAAGTCGCTGCCGGTCGCGCTGTACAAGGTGCGCAACTTGCTGGGCGCCGTGAAGGTCGACCGCACCAAGGTCAAGCCGCGCGTCGGCATCATCGGCGAGTTCTGGGCGATGACCACCGAGGGCGATGGCAACTACGGCCTGCAGCGCTTCCTCGAGGCCGAGGGCGCCGAGCCCGAGATCCAGCTCGTCACCGCGTGGTTGCTCTACATGATCTGGCAGGGCCGCTACGACACCGAGCAGCGCAGCAAGCTGCGCGGCTACGACGCGACCAAGGCCGAGGGTGGCAGCAAGTTCAGCCTGAAGGGCGTCGACGTACGCAAGCGCACCGCGTCGCTGTGGGCGGGCGAGAAGGTGCTGCGCGGCCTGTTCCAGACGTTCGCGCACGCGATGGGCCTGTACGACTACCACCTGCCCGACATGGAAGAGATCGCCGAGGTCAGCCACGCGTTCTACGACAACAACCTGCGCGGCGGCGAAGGCCACATGGAGGTCGGCAAGCTGATCCAGAACGTGGCGCACCAGAAGGTCAACATGACCTTGTCGGTGAAGCCGTTCGGATGCATGCCGAGCTCGTCGGTGTCGGACGGCGTGCAGTCGTTCATCACCGAGCTCTATCCCCAGGGCATCTTCCTGCCGATCGAGACCAACGGCGACGGCGCGGTGAACGTGTACAGCCGCGTCCAGATGCAGCTGTTCAAGGCCAAGCAGCTCGCGCAGCGCGAGGTCGACAAGGCGCTCGCCGACGTCGGCATGACGATGGACGAGGTGCGCGCGTACATCGCGAAGCATCCGAGCTTCGCGAGCGCGTTCCACCGCGCGCCGCACTCGGCCGGCTGCACGACCGCGGACCTCGTCTACGAGGTCGGTGCGCGCAAGAATCGGCTGAAGTACCTGCGCACGGCGATCGTCCACCGCGTCACCGGCCAGGCCGACAAGCAGCACGAGGCCGCGCACAAGAACCTGATCGACGTCGCGAAGAAGGCCGCGGAGAAGACGCGCAAGAAGACCAGCGTGGTCTCGGTCGCACCCGAGATCGATCCGGACGACCAGGCGCACCCGGCGGTGCCGGCGGGTCGCAAGAGCCTGCGCGTCGTCAATTGATGCTGGACAAGTGGCGAGCGCGCGCGTTCGAGCTCCTCGAGCGCGCGCCGGGTCGTGTCGGCGAGT
>DATJXL010000266.1:0-59471 GCA_035500135.1 Kofleriaceae bacterium | reverse complement strand
GAGCAGGCGCGCGCGCAGGGCCCCGTCCTCGTGGTCGATGCCGGCTCGCTGCTGTACAGCCAGTCGCCTCTGCCCGCCGCGCTCGTGCCCGAGGAGACCCTCAAGGCCAATTTGCTCGCGAGCATCTACCAGCGCGATCTCAAGGTCGACGCGCTCGGCCTGGGCCCCGCCGACCTCGCGCTCGGGGCGTCGGGCGTCAAGCTCGACCGCGAGGTCGCGAACGTCACCGATCAGGGCCTGCCGATCGCGCCCGCACACGTGACGATGGCTGGCGGCGTGAAGGTCGGGACGTTCGGCGTGATCGCGCCGGGCGCGGTGAAGGGCATCGACGTCGCCGATCCGGTGGCAGCCGGCAAGCGCGCGGTCTCCGAGCTGCGCGGCCAGGGTGCCGCCGTCGTGATCGCGCTGGTGCAAGCGAGCTCGAAGAAGGACGCGGTCCAGCTCGTGCGTGACATCGGCGGGATCGATTTCGCGGTCGCCGGGCTGGGCCAGTCCGCGCCCGAGCCCGATCGCGTCGAGATCGAGCCGACCCAGATCGGCGACGCGTGGCTCGTGATCCCTGCCAATCGCGGTCAGGTCGTGAGCCGCGTCGATGTCTACGTGCGCGACGGCGGGCCGTTCGCCGACGCGATCGGCGCCGGCGCCGCGACCGCGAAGGCCGCCGAGATCGATCGCGAGATCGCCGACCTCGATGCCGACCTCGCGAGGTTCGCGCACGATCCGACCGCGGATCCGAAGTTCGTGGCGCAGAAGCAGCGCGAGCGCGCGCAGCTGGTCGCGAAGCGCGACCGGCTGAGGGCTCGACCGCTCGAGCCGCCGGCGCGCGGCAGCTTCTTCACGCTCGATCAGCTGCGCATCGCGAAGGGGCTCGCGTGCGCGGTCGCGGTGCAGGACGCGGTGACGCAGTTCGATCTCGCGGCCGGCCAGGCCAACGTCAAGGCCGCCGACGACACGCCGGTGCCGCCGGTCGACAAGGGCCAGGCGAGCTACGTCGGCATGGACAAGTGCGACGACTGCCACCACGACGCCGTCGAGTTCTGGACCAAGACCGTGCACGCGCAGGCGTGGCAGACGCTCGTCGATCGCGGCCAGCAGTTCAGCTACGAGTGCATCAATTGCCACATCACCGGCTGGGAGCAGCCGGGCGGGACGAACCTGGCGCACAACGAAAACCTCAGGAACATCCAGTGCGAGACGTGCCACGGCCCCGCATCGATCCACGTCGCGAAGCACGGCGACGAGAAGCCGCCCGCGATCCGGCGCGGGCCTGCCGAGGAGCTGTGCGCGACGCAATGCCACACGCACGAGCACTCCGACACGTTCCAGCACGACGCGTACATGCGCGACATCGTCGGTCCGGGTCACGGCGAGGCGCTGCGCAAGAAGCTCGGCGACGGGCCGACCGGCCACGAGCTGCGCAAGGCGGCGCTCGACAAGGCGGGCCGGGCGCTCGGCGCGGGGTGCACGCGGTGAGGACGACGGGCGTCGGCCGTCGAGCGTCGATCGGAATCCTGATCGCGATCGCGCTGGCGACCATCGCCGCGTGCGGCGCGCGCCAGCAACCACCGCCGACGCATCCGGCGAACGTCTATCGCGGCATGGCCAGCTGGTACGGCGAGGCGCAGATGACCGCATCGGGCGAGCGGTTCGACAAGCACGCGATGACCGCGGCGCATCGCACGCTGCCGCTCGGCACCAGGGTGCGGGTCACGAACCAGCGCAACGGCAGGAGTGTGGTCGTGCGCATCAACGATCGCGGGCCCTACGCGCACGGCCGGATCATCGATCTCTCCGAGGCCGCGGCGCGGGTGCTCGGCATGATCGAGGCGGGCGTCGCGCCCGTCGAGCTTGAGGTTCTTGGCAGGTAGAGCTGAGCACGCGATCGTGCAGACATTTGCGCAACCACACTGTGTGTGAAGTTGGTAGTGTCGCGCCTATGAAGCGGCTCGGTAGTTTGTGCGTGCTCGCCCTGGCGCTCGTCGCGTGCGGTCCCGCCGATCGCGGTGACGGCAGCGGCGGCGGCGGTGGCGGTGGCGGCGGCGGCGGCGGCGGCGGCGGTGGCGGCGGCGGCACGGACGCCGGCGATGGCTGCTCGGACTCGGCCAAGCTCGTCTACGTCGTCGACGAGGATAACGGCTTCTGGAAGTTCGACCCGAGCACGGAGACGTTCACGACCATCGGCACGCTCAACTGCAACGACACGGCGGGTGGCCAGCCGTTCTCGATGAGCGTCGATCGCAACACGATCGCGTGGGTGCTCTACAGCGACGGCTCGCTGTTTCACGTCGACATCAACAACGGCCTCGCGTGCACGAGCACGAGCTTCGCGCAGTCCGACGGGCTCGTGAACTTCGGCATGGGGTTCTCGACCGACACGATGGGCGGCTCGACCGACACGCTGTTCGTCGCCGGCGGCCCGGCAGTGACGCTCGGCGAGCCGACCACGTCCACGCTCGCGACGCTCGACACCTCGTCGATGACGGCCACCACGGTGCACAAGGTGACCGGCTGGCCCGAGCTGACCGGCACGGCGACCGCCGAGCTGTGGGGCTGGTTCCCCGACGCGAGCGCGCCGAAGATCGAGCAGCTCAACAAGACGACCGGCGCCGCGATCACGACCTACAACCTGAGCTCGCTCGCCGGCACGCCGTCGGCGTGGGCGTTCGCGTTCTGGGGCGGCGACTTCTGGGTGTTCCTCGCGAAGGACGCCGACCTGACGTCGACCGTCTATCACGTCAGCGGCATGACCGGCACGATCGTCGACTCCAAGGCGACGACCACGCTGATCGTCGGCGCCGGCGTGTCGACCTGCGCGCCGGTCGTCATCCAGTAGCGAGCGTCGCGGCGAGATCGTAGTCGCTCGCCTGCGTGACGCGCGCGCGCACGATCGCGCCGGGCTCGGCCGCGCCACCCGAGGTCGGAACCGATGAGGCGTTCGAGCCGGGGCCGCCCGGCCCGAACGCCAGAAACGTCGTGCCGTCGATGCCGGGCGCCTGGCCGTACCAGCGGCCTTCGAGCAGGTATTCGGACTCGCTCGACACGCCCTCGACGAGCACGTCGAGCTCGCGGCCGACCATCTCCTCGTGGCGCGCGCGGCTGATCGCGCGCTGCAGCTCCATGAGGCGCTCCTGGCGCGCGCTCGCGACCTCGGGATCGACGCGGTTCGGCAGCATCGCCGAGACCGTCCCGGGCTCGATCGAATACGTGAACGCGCCGGCGCGATCGAAGCGCGACTCCGCGACGAACTCGCACAGCTCGTCGAACTCGGCGTCGGTCTCGCCGGGATGGCCGACGATGAACGTGGTGCGCAGGACGACGTCGTCGATGCGCGCGCGCAGCTTCGCGACCAGGTCCCGCGTCACGCGCGAAGAGTGACCGCGGCGCATGCGCTTGAGCATCGGGTCGCTGATGTGCTGGAGCGGGACGTCGATGTACTTGACGACCTTCGGCTCGCTGGCGATCGCGTCGATCAGATCGTCGTCGAACGCGGACGGGAACGTGTAGTGCAGGCGGATCCAGCGCAGGCCGTCGACCCGGCCGAGCGCGCGCAGCAGCTGGGCGAGGTCCGGGCGGGTCTCGGGGTTGGAGCCGGCGTCCCAGCCGTAGCGCGTGAGGTCCTGCGCGATCAGGTTGATCTCGACGACGCCTTCGCGCGCGAGCTGCGCGGCCTCGGCGACGATGTCGGCGATCGCGCGGCTGCGCTGCGGGCCGCGCAGCTTCGGGATGATGCAGAACGCGCACGGCCGATCGCAGCCCTCGGCGACCTTGACGTACGCGGTGTGGCCGGCGCCGATGCGCACGCGCGGCGCGTCGTGATCGTAGATGTACGCGGGGGTGTCGCTGACCTGCACGACCGGCAGCTTCGTCCTGCCGCGCGCCGGTGCCAGCACCTTCGCGATCGACTGGAAGTCGGCCGAGCCGAGGATGTGATCGATCTCGGGGATGTCGGTGGTGAGCTCGCTCGCGTAGCGCTGCGCGAGGCAGCCGGTGACGACGAGCTTGCGCGCGGCCGCCTTCTTGTGCTCGGCCATCTCGAGGATAGTGTCGACGCTTTCTTCCTTCGCGGCATCGATGAACGCGCACGTGTTGACCACGATGACGTCGGCCTGCTCGGGCGCATCGACCAGCGCGTGCCCGGCCGCCTGGACCTGGCCGAGCATCAGCTCGGTGTCGACCTGGTTCTTCGGGCAACCGAGGGACACGAAGTAGATGCGTTGGGACATCGAGGCGGAGGAGAATTACCGCCAAGGCGCCAGGTCGCCAAGGAAGAACGCCAAGGAGAGATCGATTTCGGCCCGAAGCGGCACGGGCCGAACCTTGGTCATGATGGCGCCTTGGCGTCTGCCTGGCGCCTTGGCGGTAACTCTTCTATTCCCGCGCCGACCACGCGGGTGGGCCGGCGAGGACGAGAATCGCTTCGGCGGCCTGGACTTGCTCGGTGTCCTTCGTGCTGGCGAGCGCGGCGACGAGCGGGGCGAGCAGCGGGACCGGATCGAGCTTGGGGTCGAGCTCGCGGAGTGCGCGCGCGGCGCCGACGCGCAGCGACGGGATCGCGAGCTGCTTGACGAGCACGGGACGCGCCGACGGATCGTGCAGGCCGGCGAGCGCGGTCGCCGCGAACGCGTTGAAGCGCGCGTCGGCGAGCAGCTCGCGCAGTGAATCGGCGACGTCGGTGCGGCCGGCCGTGCCGAGCGCGATCGCGGCGGCCGCGCGATCGTCGGCGATCGCCTTCGGATCGGCGCGCAGCTTGTCGAGGATGTCGAGCGCCTTCGGATCGGCGAGGTGCGCGAGCGATTCGGCCGCGCCGAGCCGGAACTGGCTGTACTCGAGGAACTCGTCGAGCGTCGGCGTCGCGCGCGTGTCGCCGAGCAGCGCGAGCCGGCGCGCGGCCTCGCCCTTGACGTCGCGGCGCGGCGAGCCGAGCGCCGCGACCAGCGCGTCGGTGCCGCGCTTGTCGCCCGCGCGCGCGAGCGCGTATGCGATGTCGAGCTGCGTGATCGCGCTCTGCTCCTTCGCGAGCGCGCCGGCCAGCCACGCGATCGCCTGCGCGTCGCCCGTGCGCGACAGCGCGGTCGCGGCGAGGCGCTGCATGCGCGGCGGCACGTCGGGCTTGAGCTCGGCGCGAAGCACCGCGCGTGCGCGATCGAGCGCTTCGGCCGGCGCGACCGGCGGTGGCGCGGGCGCAGCCGGCGGCTCGACGGGCGCGACCGGCCGGGCGGCCGGCGTCGCCGCCGACGCGCGATCGCGATCGAGGAAGCGATCGAGGTAACCGAAGTGATACGCGGCGGCACCGGCGGCGGCGAGCACGAGCACGAACAGCAAGAACACGAGCGTGCCGCGGCCGCGCCGCGGCTCGTCGGGCTCGATGTAGTCGTCGACGTGGCCGGTGTCGGCGATCTGGATCGCACCGTCGGTCTCGGCGCGGCGCGACGACGCCGCGCCGCTGTTCGACACCCGCGCGTCGGCCGAGCTCGTGACCACCCCCGACGCCGGCTCGTGCACGATCTCGATGACCGGACCGCTGTCGAGGTCCGCCATCGACTTGGGCACGCCGGTCGGCGGCGTCTTCTTCAGCTTCGCGGCGACGCCCGCTTGCGAGACCGCGCGCGGGGGATTTCTCGGGATCGGTGCGGTCACCGCTTCGGCGACGCACTCCTTGCTGCAGAACCCGACGACCCTGCCGTCGCGCACGCCGACCGCCGGCGCGCGCAGCGGATCGACGGGCTTGCCGCAGGTCGGGCACGCGGTCGCGGTCATGGCAGCGCCAGCACCTGGTTCTCGCCGAGCTCGGCGACGAGCGCGTCGATGTATTGCATCAGGTGATCGCGGCGGCCGAGCAGTGCCTGGATCTCGCCGGGCTGGAGCAGCGGGCCCATGCCGGCCGGATCGTCGCCGAGCGACAACGCGCGCTCGAGCTGGTCGGCGGTGAGCGCGCGCATGCGCGCGACCAGGCCGCGCGGGAACACCTGGATCTTGTAGAGCGGCGCGAGGTTCGTCGCATGGCCGAGCGTGAACTGCGAGAACGACAGGGTGTTGTCCATGAAGTAGAGCGTCTTGCCGTCGACCGACCCCTTCGTGTTGTTGCCCGTCCAGCGATCGGCGTTGTCGATCAGGACATCGAACAGCACGCACGCCGCGAGCTGCGCGACCATCGGCCTCACGTCGGGCGGAATCGCCACGCCGACCTGCAGGTACGCCTCCCAGATCTCCATGCCGGCTTTCTCGTCGACGCGATAGCCGCCCATCATCACGTCGCGGATCTCGGGGATCCACCACTGCAGCTCGCCGCGCACGATGCCGTCCTTCGCGATCGCTTCGTCCTGCAGCCGGCCGGCGGTGTAATCGCGCGTGGCCGGATCGGCAGCCGCGACCAGCGCGTCCATCGTGAACGCGACCGGCTTCGCCGGCGAGACGTGGCCGATGCCGAGCAGGCGATCGATGCGGTACGCCGCGATCTCCTTGCGCGGATCCGACTGCGGATGGATCTGCTGCGGCTTGAACGCGGCGCGCGCACCGGAGGCGAACTCGACGCGCAGCGACAGCGACGTGCCGCCGTGGTTGAGCTTGATCGCGGTCACCGGCGTCGCGGCGAGCGGTGCGAGCAGGAGCTCGTCGGGGCCGTCGAACACGGTCGGCTCGGCGGCGGGCGCCGCGACGTGCAGCTCGGCGCCGGGCAGCGGCACGAGCGCGAGCTGGCGCGACGGCGGCGGTGGCGCCGCGGCAGCCGCCTCGTGCGTCGAGAAGTAGTCGCCCGCGACGTCGACCGCGCGGCCGACGCCCAGGACCAGCGCCGAAACGCTGCCCGCGGCGACGACCAGCTCGAGCGCGATGCAGGTCCCCAGTCGCACCTGCAGAAAATACCACGGCCGGACCTCTTCTTACGCGGGGTTCGACTCGCCTTCGACGACGTAGCTCGCCTTGCGGTGACGCGCGGTCGGAACGTGCTTCTGCCAGCACGCGACCGAGCAGAACCGCAGCTTCATGCGCCCCGTGTTGCACGACGCGACCGTGCAGCGAATCGCCGACGTGCCCGGCGGGATCAGCTTGCGACAGGTCGCGCACACCAAGCTCGTCATCGGCCCACGCCTTGGTTAGCAGACCGGCGCTTCGATATCCACTTAGTGCAGCTCTCGAAACCGATCTTCGGCTGCGACCGTCGCGCTGCGGGCCCACCATGCGCCTCGCTGCGCTCCGGGCGTGCGCCGCGATCCACCGCGGATCGCTAGGTCTCGCTCGAGGCTTGGTTTCGAGAGCTGCTCACTTCAACTCCGCGATCGCCTGGTCGAGATCGAGCTCGGCGCCGCGCGACACCCGGCGCACCACGCCGTCGCGATCGATCACGACCGTGTGCGGGATCGTGTCGACGCCGAACCGCGCGCTGGTCGCGCCGTCGTCGAGCACGAGCGCGATCGTACGATAGCCGCGCTGGTCGAACACCTCGCGCGCGCCCTCGGGATCGTCCATCGCGACCGCGACCACCGCGATGTCGGGGTGGCGGTTCGCGAACGCGTCGACGTGCGGCAGCGCGCGCAGGCACGGGTTGCACCACGTCGCCCAGAAGTCGATGACGACGACGCGGCCGCGCAGCTGCGCGAGCGAGATCACGGCACCGGGCTTGCCATGCGGGCCGATCACGTGCAGCGCGAGCTCGGGCGCGTGCTCGCCCGACTTCATCGGCCGCACCTGGTCGCTGTGGCGCGCGATCCACACCGCCTGCGCGGCCGCGCTCGCGAGCGCGAGCGCGACGAACGCGACGCCGGCCGCACGCGCCCGGCCGGCCGCGAGCTCGGGCTCGGGTCCAGTTCGGCGCGCCTCGACCACGGCGAGCCCGACGAGCACGCACGTCCAGCTGTAGCCGATCGCCGATGCGGCGAGCTCGGGCACCGCGATGCCGAGCTCGCGCTCGAGCACGACGAGCACGACGACGACGACGACGAGCGGCACGACCGCGACGCACGCGAGATCGAACGCGCGCCCGACGTCGCGGCGAGCGCCGGCGCCCGCGAAGATCACGGCGGCCGCGACGACGAGCACGGCGAGCGGCAGCGTGAACGCCGAGACGACCTGGAGCAGCGCGCGTACGCCGACGCCGAGATCGACCGTGACGGCGAGCCAGATCGCGCTCGCGATCGGTACGAGCTGCGCGGCGAGCACCATCAGGCCGAACGCGGCGAGCAGATCCGTGCCGGCGCGCCCAGGTTCGCGGCGATCGCCGGCGACCGCGAGCGCGGCGCGCGGGCTCGCGATCGCGGCGCCGAGCCGGCGCACGCGGCTGGGAGACGTCATTTCTTTTCGCCGCCGCGGCGCTGCATCAGCAGCTTGCGCGCCTGGGCCACGACCGCCGACGGGATCCCCTTCGACTTGGTCATGTTGACCAGATCCTTGTCGCGCAGGAACGGCATCAGCCGCATCGAGTCGCTCACGGGGGTCTTCGGGTTCCGGCACAGCGCGACCTTCGTACCGTACAGCTTGGTCCACTCGCGCTTGCCGGCAATGAACCGGATCACCTCGTCGGTCAGCGACGCGTTGCCCGCATAGTGCGCGGCCTCGAACTCGGTGACCGCGGGCGACTTGATCGCGGCGAGCGCGACGACCTTGAGCGGATCGCGGACCAGGGTCGAGCGATCGAAGCCGTTGCCGGTCAGCGCGAGGCGGATCTTGTCCTTGGCGGACATCCGCTCGATCGGGACCTTGCGGCCGTCGGCCTTCTCCTGCACCGCCGCCACCGCGGTGTCTTCGATCACCTGCTCGGCATCGCCGACCGTGAGCGCGGTGTCGTCCGTGCTCGCCTCGACCGCGGCGGCGTACAGCGCGTCGTTCTCGGCGGTCGCGGGCGGCGCGCTGTCGAGCGCGCGCGCGATCTCGTCCCACGCGGCGAGCCCGGGCACGCGCACCTGGTTGCGCACGGCGAGCTCGACCGCGCGGTCGACCGTCGACATCCGCGCCTGCCTGTTCATGTACATCGCCGCGATGATCTGCGGGTGACGCAACAGGCGCTGCTCGTTCGCGGCGATCAGATCGACATCGCGCGCGCTGCCCAGCCCGGCGAGCCGCGCGATCGTGTCATCCGCGGTCGCCGTGTTGTGCGCGAGCGCCTCGAACGCCGCGGGCTTGCCGGCGACGCGCTCGCTGTAGAAGTCGAGCACGCGCGGATCGAGCGCGGCGTCGGCGAGCGCGGCCGCGAGCACCTTCTCGGGCAACCCGCCGGCGGTGACCATCGCCGAGGTCGCGATCGTCGCGTCGCTGTCGAGCGCGAGCTGGTAGAGGACCGCCGCCTGCTCGGCCGGCGGCAGCGGCACGAGGCCGCGCGACGCCATCATCCGGCCCGGGCCGGGCCCGAGTGCCTTCTGCGCCGCCGGCGACAGCTTCCCGACGTCGAGCGCGGTGTGCTCGACGCTCACGATTGATTCCGCCGGAACAGGATGTCGAGCCCCTTGAGCGTGAGCAGCTCGTCGCAGGCCTCGATCGTCTTGGTCTCGGTCGCGATCAGCGGCGCGAGCCCGCCGGTCGCGATGCAGCGCGCCGGATAGTCGAGCTCGGCGCGGATGCGCTCGACGAGCGCGTCGACCATCCCGGCGTAGCCGTAGACGAGCCCGGCCTGCATCGACGCGATCGTGTTGCGCGCGACGACCTTGCCCGGTCGCGCCAGCTCGACGCGCGGGAGCTTCGCCGCGTGCTCGTACAGGGCCTCCGCGCTGATCTGGATGCCCGGCGCGATCACGCCGCCGAGGTACTCGCCCTTCGGCGTCACCACGTCCCACGTGGTCGCGGTGCCGAAATCGACGACGATGCAACCCGCCTTGAGCTGTTCATACGCGGCGACCGCGTTGACGATGCGATCGGCGCCGACCTCGCGCGGATTCTCGTACAGGATCGGCATGCCGGTCTTGATGCCGGGGCCGACGACGAGCGCGGCGCCGCCGCAGTGGCGCTTGAAGAACTGCTGCAATCCGAACACCGCGGGAGGCACGACCGACGAGATGATCCCGGCGTCGATCGTCACTCCGCGCCGCTCCGCGTCGCTGCGCGCTCCGGCAGAGCCGGAGCTTTCGATCGTCACTCCGCGCCGCTCCGCGTCGCTGCGCGCTCCGGCAGAGCCGGAGCTTTCGATCGTCTTCGGCGCGTCCTGCTCGAGCTCGAGCAGCGTCTTGAGCAACACGGCGTACTCGTCGGACGTGCGCGCCGCCACGGTCTGGATCCGCCAGTGCGCGACGAGCTGCCCTTGCGCGAACACGCCGAGCACGGTGTTCGTGTTGCCGACGTCGACGGCCAGGAGCGTCGCCATACCGGTGAGACTACCCGCGTCGGCGCGGGCGTAGTAGGCTCGGAGCCACCTATGCGGGGAACCAGTCTATCGCTCTGCGCTGTCGTCCTTCTTGGCCTCGGGTTGACCGCGTGCGGCGGTCCGTCCGACGAACCGCCGGGGCCGTTGCCGAAGCACTTCGACGACATGTACATCGCGGCGATCCCGCTCGATCAGAAGCAGTCCGTCGTGCAGACGCAGAACGACTGGTCGATCGCGAAGATGGAACAGGCGAAGGCCGAAGCCGACTCCAACGAGGTGAACACGCAGCTCGCGATCGCGCGCAACGACGTCAAGGCGAGCCGGCTGTCGGTCGACTCCGCGGTCGCCGCGAAGAAGAGCGCGGATGCGTCGGCCGATACCAACCGCATCAACCAGGCGACGAAGGATCTCAACGCCGCGCAGGAGGTCACGAAGGCGGCCGAGGCGCACGTCCACTACCTCGAGGCCTACGCGCACTACCTGCATCGCTATCTGCGCTACACGCAGGAGAACACGTACTGGCGCGAGGCGCAGTACGAGCTCGCGAAGAGCAAGGTCGCGCAGGCCAATCACATCGCGCCGGCCAAGGTGAACTTCGCCGACTTCCCGAGCCAGCACGACGGCCGCATGAAGCGCACGCAGGACGCGAAGGGCCGCTCCGAGCACGAGAAGTCGAACGTGACCGACGCACGCAACAAGTGGCTCGAGATCCAGAAGCGCGCCGACATCGACAGCGGTCACAACACGACCGCGTGGGATCCGATGATGAACGGCGGCCTGCCGACGGCAGGCGTCGACGCCCACGCGACCACGGTCGAGCTCAAGTCGGGCCCGGTCGCGCCGCCGCCCGCTCCCGCGCCCGCGCCGATGCCGGCGCCCACGCCCGCCGCGCAGCCCGAGCCGGCCCCCGCGCCGCAGCAATAACGAGCGCGTAGTTTGGAAGCCGAAGCCGCGAAGATCCTCGTCGTCGACGACGAGCGAGTGATCCGCGAGATTCTCGCCGAGTTCCTGTCGCTCGAAGGCTTCTCGGTTCACACCGTCGAGGACGGCGAGAAGGCGCTGACCGAGCTGCGCCTGCGTCCGTACGATCTGCTGATCACGGATCTGAAGATGCCGCGCTTGTCGGGCCTGCAGCTGCTCGAGCGCATCGAGGCCGAGCGGCTCGGCGTGCTGACCGTGCTGATGACCGGGTTCGGCACGGTCGAGACCGCGATCGAGGCGATGAAGAAGGGCGCCTACGACTACCTCCTGAAGCCGTTCAAGGTCGAGGAGGTCATCCACGTCGTCGAGCGCGCGCTGTACCGCCAGCGCCTCCAGGCCGAGAACATCCGGCTGCGCGAGGCGCTCACGATCTACAAGGTCAGCGAGGCGATCGCGCTGTCGCACGACATCGAGCACATCCTCGACGTCGTGCTGCGCGCCGCGATCGACGAGGTCAAGGCCGACGTCGCGACGCTGCACCTGCGCGATCCGCGCTCGGGCACCTACGAGGAGCGCGTCAAGGTGGTCGCGACCGATGGCGCCGCGCGCGCCCTGCCCTCGCCGGCGTTCGGCGTGCTCGGCGAGCAGTTCGCGCACGGCGTGCCGATCCTGGCGCACGGCGGCAAGGCGGCGCGGTTCTTCACCGAGGAAGCGGCGCCGGCGGATCTGGTCTCGTTCGCGTGCGTGCCGCTGCAAGTCCGCGGCGACATGGTCGGCATGCTGAACGTGTTCTCGTTCACCGCCGGCAAGAAGTTCGACGAAGGGCATCGCAAGACGCTCGCGGTGCTCGCGTCGCGCGCGGCGAGCGCGCTCGACAACGCGCGCCTGTACGGCGAGCTGCGCGATTCCAACGACAGCTTGCGGCAGGCCAACCTGTCGCTCGAGGAGATGTTCCAGCACACCATCGCCGGCTTCGCGCAGGCGCTCGAGGAGAGCGACCAGTACACGCGCGGGCACTCGGAGCGCGTCGCGGTGTACTCGGAGGTGCTCGCGCGCGGCCTCGAGCTGCCCGACGCCGAGATCCGCCGCGTCGTCCAGGCCGGCGTGATGCACGACGTCGGCAAGATCGGCGTGCGCTACGACATGCTCAACAAGCCCGGCAAGCTCACGCCCGAAGAGATCGCGGTGTTTCGCCAGCACCCCGAGAAGGGCAAGCGCATCCTCGAGCCGGTGCCGTGCCTGCACGGGCTGATCGACGGCTGCTGGTGCCACCACGAGTGGTTCGACGGCGGCGGCTACCCGCGCGGGCTGTCCGGGCAGAACATCCCGATCGTCGGGCGCATCGTGTCGATCGCCGACGCGTACGACGCGATGACGTCGGATCGCGCATATCGCCGCGCGCTCCGCCACGAGGTCGCGATCGGAGAGATCGAGCGCTGTGCCGGCACCCAGTTCGATCCCGAGCTGGCCGGCGCGTTCGTGAAGCTGATCGACGCCTGGCGCAAGCA
Organism: Kofleriaceae bacterium; assembly: GCA_035500135.1. Taxonomy (GTDB): domain Bacteria; phylum Myxococcota_A; class Polyangia; order Haliangiales; family Haliangiaceae; genus JABFXX01. The sequence goes on along the minus strand of DATJXL010000266.1, from coordinate 46,757 downwards.
GATGCGCGAGCGCGGGCACGACTCGTTGATCCCGCGCTGATCGGCGGTGATCGGGGCTACTCTGGAGTCATGACCGGCCGGGGGGTGGTCGCGGTAGCGCTGGCAGCGGCCGGCTGCGGTCACGTGGGCTTCGATCGGAGCGCCGACACGGCAGCGGACGGCGGCGGCGACGGTGGCGGTGGCGGTGGCGACGGCATGCAGGCGGCCGCGCCGCTCGGAGGCCTGACCGACAACTTCGACAGCGGCTCGCTCGCCGCGTTCTGGACTCCGTATGTCGATTCGCCCTCGACGTATCAGCTGACCGGCGGCCAGCTCGTGCTCGACCTCGCCGCCAACGTCGCGGGCGTGTACGTCGGCACGCAGGTGCTCACCACGAACGACCTCCACGAGCACGCCGCGACGATCGAAGCGGTCACGAGCACCGCGACAAACAACTGCGGGTGCTATCTGATCCTGGCCACGACCGATGGCAGCCAGGCCGTGGGCCTGGTCGAGAACAGCGGCATGCTCGAGGCGCGCATCGGCAACTCGAACTTCGTGACCATCCCGTACGACCCGGTCGCGCACCTGTGGTGGCAGATCGTGGAGCACGCCGGGACGACGACGTGGCAGGCGTCGCCCGACGGCCGCACCTGGACCGCGTTCGCGAGCACGGCGACGATGGCCTTCGAAAGCGCGATCCAGGTCAACCTCGGCGGCGGGACGCAGGGGTCGACCGCGAGCCCGGGACAGTGCATCTACGACAACTTCGATCTGCCGCCGTGACATCAGTACGGCAGCGAAACGGCCGGCGCCGGGCTCGTCGTGCCGGTGTCGCTGTAGCTCGAGGACACCGCGATCCGACCCGCGCCGCCACCGCCGCCGCCGCCGTTCTCGCCACACACGGCACTCTGACCGGGGCTCCCCGGCTGGCCGGTACCACCGTTACCGCCCGCCGCGACCGGCCCGGCGCCACCGACTGCGGCCGTCGCGAGGCTGCCGTCCTCGCCGGACAACCCAGAGCCCTGCCCGGTCGTGCCCGCGCCACCACCGCCGCCGCCGTTGGCGGCGACCACGCCACGGTTCGTGATGACCGGTGCCTGCAGCACGATCGCACCGCCCGCGCCGCCGCCGGCGCCCGAGTTGTCGTCGGTCATGTTGCAGTCGGTACCGCCCGCACCGCCGCCTCCGCCGGCGACCAGGACGCCGGTGACGTCGATCACGATGGCGGCTTGCGAGGTCAGCTGGATGGCACCGCCGCCGCCACCGCCGGGGTCGGTCGGGCACACCGTCCCGCTGCCGTTGCCGCCGGCAGAACCGCCGACGAGCAGCGACAGCCCGGCATCGCCATAGACCGCGCCGCCACCTCCGCCCGCGACCACGCAGCTCTCGATGATCGCACCGCCGGCGCCGCCCGCGGTGCCGAATCCGCCCCCGCCGGCGCCGGAATCGGAGTCGTTGGCTCCGTGCGAGCCAGGATCGCCGGCGCCGCTGCCGCTCGCGGGACTCGATCCACCGGCGCCGGGCGACGCGCCGTGGCCGCCCGCGTCGAGGAGGCCTTCGATCTCGAACTCACCGTCGCCGACGATCACGAGCGGACGCGTGCCGACGATCTGCACGACCGCATCGTTTGCCACGACGAAAGCCCCGACGTGAAGCACGGCGAGCTCGGGGCCACCGCCGAGCTGCGATCGGGCATCGAGCGAATCGCCGGCCGGCAGCGTGGCGCCCGCGATCGTCAGCGTGCCGGTGTCGATCGTGACGCCGCCGGCGATCTGCCACGGAGCCGTGCCCGCCACGCCGTCGGGCGGCGCGAGGTGCAGCGGCGACGTGCCGGTCGTGCCGTCGCCGGTCGCGCCGCCATCGCCGTTCGGGCCACCGTCCCCGAGCGTGGGTGTATCGAGGCCGAGCACCTGCCGGCATCCCGCGAGCGTGGCGCCCGCGATCCCGGCCAGCACGAGCCATCGCACGGTTCCAGCATAACGCGATCAGATCGTGCAGCCGCGCTCTTTCGCGCCGTCGGTGTAGACCTTCACGGTCTCCGCGCACTGCTTGACCAGCTCGGGCCGGCTCGACGCCGGCATCTCGATCCACATGCCGAGCTGCTGGCCGAACGACGCGACGAGCTCGTCGCGCAGGTCCTTGTCGAGCTTGTCGCACGCGCCGATCTTCTGGACGAGCGCCGCGAGCTGATCGCACTCCGGGATCCCCGACTTGTACATGACGCCGGCCGCCGGAAAACCCCACTTCGATGCCCCGCCTTTGTCCTTCCCGCCGAAGCACTCGTCGGAGTCGGGCTCCTTGTTCGCCATCGCGACCAGGCACGCGCGCAGCGAGACCGGCCACTTCTCGGCCGTGCACGTGGTCGCGAGCTGCGCGCGCGATCGCTCGATCACGTCCTTGCGATCGGCGCTCGCGAGCGCGGCGAGCCGGCCCTCCCACGCCTCGTCGCTGTAGTGCACGGTCGCGACCGCCTTGCACTCGATCGCGCGCGGCGTTCGCTCGAGTGCGCTGACCTTGTGGAACTTGGTCTCGGCATCCGCGAGCATGTTCGCGAGCGAGTTGCGCGCGGGCTCGGCGAGCTTGCCGCGGCACGCCGCGACCGCACCGGCATCATGGGCCGCCGCGAAGCACTTCTTGTCGTCGTTGGTCCAGGTCATCTCGCAGGCGAGGTGCACGGCGCGCTCGCGCACCGCGAGCGCGTAGTCGCGGTCGGCCATCTTCGCGCCGATCGCGGGCGCGTAGCTCGCGACGTCGCCGTAGCTTTCGCACGGCACGAACTCCTCCTTCGGGGCGCCCCCGCCGCACGGGTTCGCACCACCGCACGGATTGCCGCCGTACGCCGCGCCGCCGTACGCGTCTCCGCCGTAACGGCTGCCCGGGCCCTTCGTGAAGTTCGGCTGCCAGTCGTCGAGGTGCGCGGTCAGCGACTGGTCCTGGTACTTGTCGAGCTGGCCCAGGCAGCTCCGCGGCGACGGCCGCGTCGACGCGCATTGGATCACCGCGTCGGGCCATTGATCGTCGAGACAGGCTGCCTCGACCTCGGCCTCGCCGGCGCGGCGCGCGCGGTCCTGGTTCTTCGCGGGAATCGCGCCGAAGCCCATCTCCTTGATGACGAGGCGCGCCGCGGTCGCGCAGCTCGCGCCGGTCTCCGCCTTGGCTGCGAGCGGCGCCGGCTTGGTGGTGGTCTGCGGCGGCGGCGTGGCCGGGCCGCAGCCGACGACAGCGATGCTCGCACCGAACCAGACCCAGGCCACGACTCTGTTGACTCGCCCCATCGCGCGAGCATCGCACGTCTCGCTATACTCTTAACCGCCCGATGTCGGGGATCTCGGGGAAATACCGCCTGGACGCCCGACTGGGCGGCGGCGGAATGGCCGAGGTCTTCCTCGGCTCGACCGTCGGTATCGAGGGCTTCACGCGCAAGGTCGCGATCAAGCGCGTGCTGCCGGGATTCTCCGACAACCCGACGTTCGCGCAGATGTTCATCGCCGAGGCGCAGATCAGCTCGCAGCTCGTGCACCCGAACATCGTCTCGGTGCTCGACTTCGATCGCGACGCGGAGAACCGGCTGTTCCTCGTGATGGAGCTCGTCGAGGGCAAGGACATGGACGCGCTGGTCTCGACCGGCCCGCTGCCGGTCCCGCTCGTCATCTTCTTGATCTCGGAAGTGCTGCGCGGGCTCGGCTACGCGCACGATCTGCCGGTCGGCAACGAGGTGCGGGGCGTCGTGCACCGCGACGTGTCGCCGCACAACGTGCTGCTGTCGTGGGAAGGCGCGGTCAAGGTCTCGGACTTCGGTATCGCGAAGGCGCGCGCGGCGAGCGCGGCGACCGCGTCGGTGTTCATCAAGGGCAAGCCCGCGTACATGAGCCCGGAGCAGGCCAACGGCGAGCGGCTCGACGGCCGCAGCGATCTGTTCGCGGTCGGCGTGATGCTGTGGGAGATGCTGGTCGGCCGCCGGCTGTTCGTCGGCGAGGACACGCGCGCGACGCTTGCCGCGGTGCTGTTCGGCCAGATCCCGCGGCCGCGCGCGATGCGCGGGGACGTGCCGAAGGATCTCGAGCGCGTCGTCATGAAGCTGCTCGAGCGCGATCTGCCCGCGCGTTACGCCAGCGCCGAGCTCGCCGTGCAAGATCTGCTCGACTGCGCCGACGCGCCGCGCGCGGGCCGCGAGCTGCTGATCAAGACGCTCGCCGAGCGCTTCCCGCAGCAGGCGCCGGTGCGCCAGAGCAAGCTGCGCGCGCCGACGCCGCTGCCGGTGCACATGCAGCCGACGATCGCGAGCCAACCGGGCGGCGTGTCGATGCCGAGCGTGGGCGCGCTGCGCGGCGCCGAGACCGGCACCATGCAGCCGAGCGCGTCGACGCCGACCGGCGCGGCGCAGGTGATGGCGGCGACCGTGCCGGGCTCGCGCGGCCGACGCGGCAAGGGCAAGGGGATCGCGCTCGCGTTCGTGGGCTTCGTGGTCGCGGCCGGTGGGGCCTTCGGGATCGTCAGCGCGGTGACGTCGGGCTCGGGCTCGGGCTCCGGCTCGGGCTCGGGCTCCGGCTCGGGCACGGGAGTCGTGGCGCAGACGATCGATGCCAGGACGCCGGACGCAGCACCCGCGATCGCAGACGTACCGAGGCCCACGCCGATCGACGCCGGTGTTCCCGACGCGACTTCCGTCATTGCGAGCAATGTCAAAAAAGATGCATCCTCGCCGCAACCGGCGCACCCTGTGGCCGACCGGAAGCAGGGACAGGGCAAGCTGAGCGTGCTCGCGTTCCCGATCCTCACGGTCAGCGTGGACAAGAAGACCCTCGGCGACACGCCCATCACGATCCCACTGACCGCCGGCAAGCATTCCGTTCGCCTGTTCAACGCCGAGACCGGCCACGACGAGACCGTGACGGTCACGATCACCGATAACCAGACGCTCACCATCGACCGACGGAAATGACATGCGTGCACACCTGACCCCAGAGTTCGCCTGTCCTCACCCGGGGCTCTTGCGATGCGCTGTGGCCATCGCGATCGTGCTCGGTGCCACCGCGACTGCGCGCGCCGGCGACATCGGCGTCGTCGTCACCGGTGAAGCGACGCTGCAGCCGCAGCTCGCGGCCTCGCTCGAGAGCTGGCTGCGCCAGCACGGCCACAAGCTGTTGTCGTCTCCGCTCGAGGCCGACGCCACCAACGCGCTGATCGACTGCTTCGTGCTCGAGGATCTCGCGTGCGCGCGCAACGTCGTCGAGCGCCGCGCGAAGTCAGAGGCGATCGTCTACACCCGCATCGAGGTCTCGCCCGGCGGCGACGGCATGGGCGACGTCACGCTGATCGGCTACTGGCTGCAAAAAGGCCACGATGCGATCGGCGAGCGCCGCACGTGCAGCCACTGCAACGCGCAGCAGCTCGCGAACACCGCGGAGGATCTCGTGACCGCGCTCGCGGCCGAGCCGCCGCCGGCGAGCGCCGGTGCGCCCGCGAAGGCACCCCCACCGGTCGTCGCGACCGCGCCGGCGCCCGAGGCCGCGCTGACCGCGACCGCGCGTCCCGACGCCGATCGGAGCGAAGCCAGCAGCACGGTGATGCCGAAGGTCCTCGTCGGCGCGGGCGGCGCGCTCGCGGTCACCGGCATCGTGATGATCGCGAGCAACGGCAAGCCGAGCCCGACCGGTCCGCAGCAGCCGACGTATCGCGATTACGGTCCGCCGGGCTACGCGCTGCTCGCGACGGGCGTGGTCGCGGCCGGGGTCGGCGCTTACTTGTGGTATCGCGCGGGTCACCAGTCGGCGCCGGTCGCCGCGGTCGCGCCGAACGGCGCGGTCGTCGGATGGGCCGGCCGGTTCTGATCGGAGGGATGCGATGAAGACGCTCGGTCTCGTGCTCGTGATCCTGTGCGCTTGCCAGGAGAACAACCCGAACTACTGCAAGGGTGCACCCGACAACAACTGCACGCTCGGCAGCGGCAGCGGCACCGACAGCGGCGCCGCTGCCTGCACGAGCAGCGCGCAGTGCAGCGGCGCCACGCCGGTGTGCGATACGTCGAGCTCGACGTGCGTCGCGTGCATGGGCTCCGACCTCGGTGCGTGCGCCGGCACGATGCCGGTGTGCGGCACCGACAACACGTGCCAGGCGTGCAGCAAGCACTCCGACTGCGGCGCGATGGGCGCGTGCCTGCCGACCGGCGCGTGCGGAACCGACCAGGACACCGCGTGGGTGAGCGGGACGGGCTCGAACGACAACGCGTGCACGCAGGAAGCGCCGTGCGCGACGATCACCCAGGCGTTGACGCACGGGTTGCCGTACGTGAAGGTCTCGGGCGCGATCCACGACACGGTCAGCATCGCCGCGGGCGTGACGATCCTGGCCGACCCGGGCGCCACGCTCGATCCGGGCAACGGCGGCGCGCTCGTGACGGTCACGGCGACCGAGCCGGTCGAGATCGACGATCTCACCATCGAATACGCCGGGAGCTCGACGGGCATCGGCGTGTACCTGCCCGCCGGCGCGCAGAACGTCAAGCTGCTCCGGGTGACGGTGCAGGACAACCCCGGCGGCGGCGTGTACGCGATCGGCGGGACCATCACGATCCTGCGCAGCGTGATCAGCTCGAACAGCGGCGGCGGCATCACGCTGAACGGCGCGTCCTTCGACATCGAGAACTGCTTCATCGTCGGCAACGGCTCGTCGTCGACGACCTCGAGCACGGGTGGGCTCGCGATCCAGAGCCTCGGCGCGATGCCCTACACGGTGCAGTTCGACACGTTCGCGGACAACAAGATCAAGAGCGGGCTCGGCGGCGCCATCACGTGCGGCACGCTGGGCGCGACGATCGCGCTCGACAGCTTGCTGATCTTCGGCAACGAGAGCGTCACCAACACGTCGGAAGTGCTGGGAGGCGACTGCAGCTACACGTACACGCTGATCGGACCGACCGGAACTGCGTCGGGAACCGGCGACAACAACATCACGGACCCGGGCTTCGTTACCGCCTCGCCGCCCAACTACCACATCACGAGCGGCTCGCCCGCGAAGGACATGGCAGACCGCAACTCGACCCTCGCGAACGATATCGACGGTGACATGCGGCCGTTCGACAGTATCCGCGACGTCGGCGCCGACGAATACACGCAGTAGCGCGCGGCGCGCCGAGCTGCGCTACGATGGCGCGCGAAGCATGCGCGCCCCGCCCGCTGTCGTCGTCGGCCTCGCGCTCGTACTCGCGGGGTCGACCGCGCGCGCCGACGAGGTCGGCGTGGTCGTCACCGGCGATGCGAAGCTTCGCCCCAAGCTCGCGCTGCACGTCCGTCACTGGCTCACCGAGCACGGCCACGACCTCGCCGAGTCGCCGCTGTCGACCGACGCGATCGACACGATCGCGAACTGCTTCACGGTCGGCGATCCGGCATGCGCGCGCGGCGTCGTCGAAGCACGTGCCAGCGCGACGAGCGTCGTGTACGCGCACGTCGAGGTCAACAAGAAGGGCGACGTCGCGCTCAGCGCGTACTGGTTCGTCAAAGGCCACGAGGAGAGCGGCGAACGCCGCGTGTGCGAGGCATGCCAGGGCGACGCGTGGCGAGGCCTGGCCGACACCATGCTCGAGGCGCTCGCGTCGTCGAGCTCGATCGAGCACGGCCGCCTCAAGCTCGACTCGCAGCCGACCGGCCTGATCGTGTTCATCGATCACATCCAGGTGGGCTCGACGCCGCTCGAGCGCGACTTGCCGGTCGGACAGCACCAGATCCAGCTCGTTCACGACGGCGCGACCGTCGGCACGCGCGCCGTCGACATCGACGCCGACGACACGACGAAGGTGACGATGCAGGTCACGCTCGCCCACCGCAGCAAGCTCTGGCCGATCGTGTTGCTGGTCGCCGGCGGCGCGACGCTCGGCACCGGCATCGGCTTCATCTATGCCGGCGAGAACACCGGCCCCAGCCAGAAGTACATCTATCCCGACTCGACCACGCCGATCGGGATCGGCATCGCCGCGGTCGGTCTGGGGGCGACGGTGGGCGGGATCGTCTGGCTGGTCCAGTCGGGTCACCGCTCCGCGCCGGTTGCCGGGCTCACGCCTGGCGGCGGCTACGTCGGCTGGCTCACACGGTTTTGAGGCAGGGCTTTCCCCGGGCGCGAAGCTCTGCGATCATCTGGTCATGCGCGCCGCGATCGCGATCGCCGTCGCTGCGGCCGGCCTGGTGGGCGGCTGCAAACAACAGCTGAATCCGGCGTACTGCGCGCAGTATCCGAACGATCCGGACTGCGAGTCGGTCAACCCGCCGCCCGGCGACTCGGTCGACGCCGGCCCGCCGTGCATGCACGACTCGGACTGCACCAAGGCCGGGTACCCGGTGTGCGACACGATGTACAGCCGCTGCGTCCCGTGCACGGTCGGCGACGAGGGCGCGTGCACGGCGGTCTCCGAGATCTGTACGCCGCAGGACGTGTGCGTCACGTGCCTCGCCCCGAACCTGAACTGCCCGACCGGCTCGATGTGCGTCGACGACGTGTGCGTCGCGCCCGAGGACATCGAGTACGCGTCGCCGACCGCGCAGTCGGGGCACGCGTGCACGCAGGCCGATCCGTGCACGCTGGGGGACGCGATCTCGGCGGTGGCGAACAAGGTCGGTTACGAGATCGAGCTGGTGTCGAGCAGCGCCGACTACAGCGATGGCCCGTACACGATCGGCGGCACGACGAGCGTCTTGATCGCGCCGGCGTCGAGCCTGACGTCGGCCCCGACGATCTCGTCGAAGAACGGCCCGATCTTCACGCTGCAGAGCTCGGGCAAGATCGAGATCGACAACGTCATCATCACCGGGTCGAACGACGACGGCGTGTCGTGCAAGTCCGGCACGGTCGTGCTCAGCCAGGACGAGATCGCGAAGAACGGCAAGTACGGCGTCGAGGCCACCGGCGGCACGATCGACGTCGATCGCAGTCGCATCCACGACAACAACCAGGGTGGCATGCGTTTCGAGAACACGACGATCGACGTCTACGACAACTTCGTCTACGCCAACGGCAACAGCGGCACGACCGACGGTTCCGTCGACCTCGAAGGCAACACCAACGGCAAGCTGCAGTTCAACACGATCGCGTACAACAACGCCCGGGCCGGCAGTCAGCACCAGTCGGCCGGCGTCGGAGGGCTCAAGTGCAACAATGACCTCGGCACGACGCTCGTCGACGCGCGCTCGGGCATCATCGCCGGCAACGATGGAACGCCGTACTACGACAATAGCTTCGGCCCGGTGGTGAGCTGCCTGCTCAACCCGACCTACGTGAATTCCAGCGGCAACGGCGTGCACTTCGCGAACGCCGACACCCGCGACGACGTCTACGACCTCCACCTGACGAACCAGTCGCCGAAGGGCTCGATCGTCGACGTCGACGGCGCGTGCACCGGCGACGTGTCGGTGGATATCGACGGCGACATGCGGCCGAGCACGGGCTGCGACCTCGGCGCGGACCAGTACTAGCCCGCGACGTGCTGCTATCATCGAGGTAGCCGATGGGGCCCGAGGACGCAGATCCTTCCGCGAAGCTGCCTCGCGCACCATCGAGCGGCGAAGAGGCCTTCGCGCAGACGATCACGCCCGATCCCGAGCGCCATCCCACGCCCGGCAAGCTCGCGTCGGGATCGACGATGGGCGACGACGCGACGGTCGCGGCACCGCTCACGAAGTCGTCCGGGGCGACGCTCGCCATCGCGCCCGAGCAGCCGCCGCTGCCCGAGGTCGACGCGGCGCTGTATCGCACCGAGCGCGAGATCGCGCGCGGCGGCATGGGGCGGATCTCGGCGGCCGAGGATCGCCGGCTCGGCCGGCCGGTCGCGCTCAAGGAGCTGATCGATCCAGCGAGCGATCAGACGACGCGCTTCGAGCGCGAGGCGATCATCACCGCGCGGCTGCAGCACCCCGGCATCGTGCCGGTGTACGAGGCCGGCCGCTGGCCGAGCGGCGAGCCGTTCTTCGCGATGAAGCTGGTCTCCGGCAAGCCGCTCGATCAGGTGATCGACGCCGCGCCCAGGCTCGGCGACCGGCTCGCCCTCCTGCCGCGGCTCGCCGCCGCGTGCGACGCGATCGCGTACGCGCACAGTCAGCGCATCATCCACCGCGACCTCAAGCCCAGCAACGTGCTGATCGGCGAGTACGGCGAGACCGTCGTGATCGACTGGGGGCTCGCGAAGGACCTCGATGCCGCCGAGACGCCGCTGTCGCAGACGCGCGGGCCGCGCGCGTTCGTCGAGAGGCCGTCGCAACCGAAGACGAGCACGAACAGCTCGACGCTGACGGTCGCGGGTGCGGTCATGGGCACGCCGGCGTACATGCCGCCCGAGCAGGCGCGCGGCGAGCCCGTCGACCAGCGCGCCGACGTGTTCGCGCTCGGCGCGATGCTCTATCACCTGCTCGCCGGCAAGCCGCCGTACTCGGCGCGCACGGCGACCGAGGTGCTCGCGTCGGCCGCGCTCGGCAGGTTCACGCCGCTCGCGCAGCGCGTGAAGAAGGTCCCGCTCGAGCTGCGCGCGATCGTCGAGCGCGCGATGGCGCCGAGCCCGCACGATCGCTATCCGAACGCCGGCGAGCTCGCCGACGAGCTCCGTCGCTTCTTGACCGGCCAGCTCGTCGACGCTCACCGCTACACGGCGCTGCAGCGGGTCGGCCGGTTCGTCAAGCGCCACCGCGCCGCGGTCACGATCTCGGTGATCGCGATCGCCGGCTTCGTGATCGGTGGATCGATCGCGATCGGCCACATCGTGCAGGCGAAGAACGAGGCGCAGGCGGCCGAACGCGTCGCGAACGCGCGCCGGGTCGCGGCCGAGAAGCTGATCGACTACACGCTCGGCTCGGTGCGCGCCGAGCTGTCGACGATCGGCCGGCTCGACCTGCTCGCCAGCCTCGGCGCCGAGGTCAAGCGCTACTACGACAAGCTCGCGAAGATCCCCGGCGGCATGCCACCCGAGGACGAGCGACGCATGGTCGAGGCGATGGAGCTGATCGGCGACGCCGAGCACAAGTCCGGCAAGCCCGACAGCGCGCTCGCGACGTGGCGCGAGGCGCGCGAGAAGATCGTGCGCATCGTCGAGGCCGACCCCGGCCCGACCATGTTCACGATGCGCCGCTTGCTCGCCCAGCTCGACAGCGACGCCGGCGAGATCTACCAGGAGCGCGACCAGCTCGACGACGCGATCCGGCAGTTCGGCGAAGCCAAGCGTGAATGGGACCAGCTCCACGACGAGCACCCGCGTGAACGCGAGCTGCTCCTCGGCGCCGCCGACACGCACGACCGGCTCGGCGACCTGTTGCGCCGGCAGGGCAAGATCGATCAGGCGTTCAGCGAGTACAGCGAGGCGAAGACCGAGCGCGAGACCGCGCGCGCGCTCGGCGGCGGCCAGGTCTCCGAGGAGATCGGCGCGCTGTCGGCGAGCCACCTCAAGCTCGGCTCGATCTACCAGCTGCGCGGCGAGTCGAGCCTCGCGCTCGACGAGTACAAGCTCGCGCTCAAGTACCGCGAGCAACGGCTCGCATCGGATCCGGATAACGTCGTCGCGCAGGAGAAGGTGCTCGAGGTCGAGGAGCCGCTCGGCGACCTCGAGCGTGCGGTCGGCGACGACGCGGCGGCGATCGCGACGTACGAGCACGCGCTGCCGCTCACCGCGGCGCTGACCCGGCGCGATCCGAGCAACGCGAGCTGGGAGCGCCAGCGCGGCAGCCTGCTCGCCGACATGGGCTTCACCCAGATCGACGCCGGCCACTACAAGGACGCACTCGGCCAGCTCGGCCAGGCGATCGAGCTGCAGAAGGACATGGTCGCGCGCGATCCGAAGAGCACGCGCTACCGCGTCGACGTCTCGCGCTCGTACACGCGCGCCGGCGACGCCGACCTCGATCTCGGCCACACCGACGACGCGCTCGCCGATTACCGGCGCGCGCTCGACATTCGCAAGGAGCTGCTCGACAAGGACCAGACGAGCGTGCCGTTCCGGCGCTCGGTCGCGTTCTCGTACTCCAAGCTCGGCGCGGCCTACGCGAGCAGCGCCGACCTCGCGCACGCGATCGAGGCGCACGAGCAGGCGCTCGCGATCCGGCGCGATCTCGTCGCCGGTGCGCCGTCCGAGGGCGCGTTCAAGAACGAGCTCGCATCGACCGAGATCGATCTCGGCCGCCTGATCGCGGCGCGCGATGGCAAGCGCGGCGACGAGCTCGTGACCAGCGGGCTCGAGCGCGCGCGCGGCCTCGTCGACAACGATCCGATCAACAACGAGTGGAAGGAGACGCTCGTGCGCGGATTGCTCGCGCGCGCCGCGCTCGCCCACGCCGCGAACGACGCGAGCACGGTCGAAACCGCGCTCACCGAAGCCACGACCGTCGCCGCGCTCGCGCACCAGACGGCGCCGCAGAACGTTCCGACCGCGGTCCTGCTCGGCGAGGCCGAGATCGAGCGCGCCGCGGCCGCCGCCGCGCGCTCCGACGGCAAGACCGCGACGACCGCGTGGAAGATCGCATCCGACGTGCTCGAGCCGCTCGCCGCCGACGGCCGGTTGCCGGCGACGAAGGCCGCTCTGCTGGCGCGCGTGCGCGGCCGGCGCTGATTCCCGATTCCGGTTCGGGAACCGAGGAATTCGGTCTGTTACGCTCGAGCCCTATGGCCGAGCACGAGACCGAGTGGGAGCACAAGGACAAGATGTGGACGTACCTCATCTTCGCGTTCTTGTTCGTCGGGATCATCATCGCGATCAACGTCGTCTGGAAGAACCCGAGCGGCGCGGAGAGCGCGTTCAAGAACTTCCTCGGGCTGCCGAGCTACGTGCTCGCGCTCGTGCTTCTCCTGCTCGGCGCGCTCATCTTCTGGGTCGGGCTCAAGATGGAGCCCGATTGGCCCGAAGCGCTCGGCGCCGCGATGATCGCGGGCTCGATCGCGTGGTTCGAGAAGATCGTCGGCTGGTCGCACTTCGATTTCGGCGGGCTCGTCGTGATCCCGTACTTGATCCCGCTGTTCGCGTTCGTGCTGCTGCTCATGTATGCCGTGCGCAACAGCCGCTGACGGCGCGCTTCACTTACCATCGACTCGTCATGCCGGCGATGCGACCGCAAGCTCCGACGGATCGGTCACCGGCGGCGAGCAGGTCGGGCCGGTGCACACGAACGCACGCGCTCGGCCGTCGCTCGCCGGCGTCTTGCCGTCGGTGATCGAGGCCTGCGCCCACGGCCCGGCGAGGCAGCGGGTCGGCGCGAACGCGCGGCGCGCCGCACGGGCGAGCTCGTCGCGACCCGGCCCGTCGGTGACGACGACGACCTGCGCGTTCAAGTACAGATCGAGCGCGGCCAGCAGCGCCGACTGCGCCCACGCGTTGGCGCCGGTCGCACCGGTCAGCCGCTGCGCGAGGTACTTCTCGGCGAGCGCGAGCGCGTCGCCGTCGCCCGCGACCAAGCCGAGCCGCAGGAGTACTTGCACCGCGATCGCCGCGCCCGACGGGATCGCGCCGTCGTGGTTCGACTCCGGGCGATGCACCAGCAACGCGTCGCCGACGGGAGCCAGGTAGAACACGACCACCCCGCCCTGGTCCTCGACGAAGCGCGCGCGGATCTGCGCGGCCAATCGCGCGCCGAGATCCCACCAGCTTCGATCGCCGGTCGCCTCGGCGACGTCGAGGAACGCGCGCGCGCAGAACGCGTAGTCGTCGAGCGTGCCGTCGAGCGTCTTGCCGGCGATGCGCAGCACGCGATCGCCCTGCACGAGGTGGTCGCGCACGTACCGCGCCGCGCGCAGCGCGAGCTCGAGCGCGGGCGCATGCTCCGTCGCGCGCCACGCGGCGATCAACCCCGTGATCGCCAGCCCGTTCCACGCCGCGAGCAGCTTGTCGTCGAGCCCGGGCCGCACGCGCCGGGCCCGCGCCGCGAGCAGCTTCGACCGCAGCTCGGCCAGATGCTCCTCGTCCGAGGACGAGCGTCGATCTGATGTCGGCGCGGCCGACCCGCGCGGCGTCACGCGCGACAGCACGCTCTTGCCCTCGAAGTTCCCGCCGTCGGTCACGCCGTACGCGTGGGCGAAGATCACCGCGTCGACCGTGCCGAGCACCTCGCGCAGCTCGGCCGGCGTCCACACGTAGAACTTGCCCTCCTCGCCCTCGCTGTCGGCGTCGAGCGACGATTGCAGGCCGCCAGTCGGATCGCTCAGCTCGCGCGCCAGAAACGCGACGGTCTCCTCGATCACCTCGCGCGCGCGGCCCGCGAACGGCCCGCCCATCGCGACGACGTCGGCATAGATGCCGAGCAGCTGCGCCTGGTCGTACAGCATCTTCTCGAAGTGCGGGACGAGCCACTTGGCGTCGACCGAGTAGCGCGCGAACCCGCCGCCGAGGTGGTCGTAGATGCCGCCCTCGGCCATGCCGCGCGCCCAGTCGTCGAACGCACGCCGCGCGGCGTCGCCGAACGGCAGCCGGCTCGCGCGCGCGAGCAGCTCGTGGCTCGAGCTCGACGGAAACTTCGGGGCCCCTCCCAACCCGCCGAATTTCGGATCGCAGCGCTCGGCGAGCTGCTTGCCCGCCGCGATCAGCATCTCGGCGCCGAGCCGCGCGCGATCGCCGCCGGCCGCGCCGCGCCGGTAGTGCTCGTCGACGCGCGACAGGCCGTCGAGCAGCGCCGACGCGTTGTCCTCGGCGTCGCCGCGCCGCGTGCGATACGCATCCGCCATCGCGCGCAGGAGGTCGCGAAAGCTCGGCCGCCCGAACCGCGGCTCCTTCGGAAAATACGTCCCGAGGTAGTACGGCCGGCCATCCGGCAGGCAGAACGCCGACAGCGGCCAGCCGCCGCCCTCGCCCATCACCTGGATCGCGTTCATGTAGATCGAGTCGACGTCGGGTCGCTCCTCGCGATCGACCTTGATGTTGACGAACAGCTCGTTCATCACGCGCGCGGTCGCGTCGTCCTCGAAGCTCTCGTGCGCCATCACGTGGCACCAGTGGCACGCCGCGTAGCCGATCGAGACGAACACCGGCTTGCCCGCCCGCTTGGCCTCGGCGAACGCCTCTTCGCCCCACGGCCACCACTCGACCGGATTATCCGCGTGCTGTCGGAGGTACGGCGAGCTCTCTGCCGAGAGGCGATTGGGCATGCGCGATCCATAGCGCGATTGCGCCCTGGATCGGCGACGTTTCCGACGGCGATCGGCTATACAAAGCGCTCGATGTCCGAGCCGTCGCCGCCCTCCAACATCACGCCGATCTCGATCGAAAACGAGATGAAGAGCTCGTTCATGGATTACGCCATGAGCGTGATCGTCGCGCGCGCACTGCCCGATGCGCGCGACGGGCTCAAGCCAGTCCACCGGCGCATCCTGTTCGCCCAGCGCGGCCTCAACAACACGTTCAACCGGCCGTACCTGAAGTGCGCGCGCATCGTCGGCGACGTCATCGGCAAGTACCACCCGCACGGCGACGCCGCGGTCTACGACGCGCTCGTGCGCATGGCGCAGGACTTCTCGATGCGCTACCCGCTCGTCGACGGCCAGGGCAACTTCGGCTCGGTCGACGGCGATCCGCCGGCGGCCATGCGCTACACCGAGTGCCGCATGAGCAAGCTCGCCGGCGAGCTGCTCGCGGACATCGACAAGGAGACCGTCGACTGGGCCCCGAACTACGACGACAAGGAGATGGAGCCGACCGTCATGCCGACGAAGGTTCCGAACCTGCTCGTGAATGGAGCAGCGGGGATCGCCGTGGGAATGGCCACCAACATCCCGCCGCACAACCTCGGCGAGGTCATCGACGGCGTGCTCGCGGTGATCGCCGATCCGAAGATCACCGACGATGATCTGCTCAAGATCGTGCCCGGTCCGGATTTTCCGACCGGCGGAGTGATCCAGGGCCGCAACGGCATCATCGGCGCGTACAAGAACGGGCGCGGCGCGGTCGCGATCCGCGGCGTCGCGGGCGTCGAGGAGATCCGCAAGGACCGCCAGGCGATCGTCGTCACCGAGCTACCGTTCATGGTCAACAAGGCGCGCTGGATCGAAGCGACCGCCGAGATGGTCCGCGACAAGAAGCTCGAGGGCATCTCCGACATCCGCGACGAGAGCGATCGCACCGGCATCCGCGTCGTGTTCGAGCTCAAGCGCGACGCGAACGACCAGGTCGTGCTCGCGAACCTCTTCAAGTTCACGTCGCTGCAGACGTCGTTCGCGGTCAACATGCTCGCGATCGTCGACGGCCGCCCGGTCGTGCTGTCGCTCAAGCGCGCGCTTCAAGTCTTCGTCGAGCACCGCCGCGAGGTCGTCACGCGGCGCACGCTGTTCGACCTGCGCGAGGCGCGCGCGCGGCGCGAGATCGTCGAGGGCCTCGGTCTCGCGGTCATGAACATCGATCGCGTCATCGCGATCATCCGCGAGTCGAAGGACACCGACATCGCGAAAGAACGACTCATGGCGGAGAAGCTCGGCGGGCTCGCCGGCTTCCTCGAGCGCGCCGGCCGGCCCAAGGCCGAGATCGACGCGGCCGCGGCCAAGCAGTTCATCCACCTGTCCGCGCGCCAGGCCCAGGCGATCCTCGACATGCGCCTCGGCCGGTTGACCGGCCTCGAGCGCGAGAAGCTCGAGGCCGAGTACAAGGAGCTGTGGCAGCTCACCGATTACCTCGAGAGTCTGCTCGCCGACGACAAGAAGCTGATGGGCGCGATCGTCGACGAGCTCAACCAGATCAAGACCGACTTCGCCGATCCGCGCCGCACGCGGATCGTCGACGCCGAGGGCGAGATCCTGACCGAGGAGCTGATCGACGAGGAAGAGACGATCGTCACCCGCAGCCACCTCGGCTACATCAAGCGCACGCGCGTGCGCGAGTACCGCGCGCAGGGGCGCGGCGGGCGCGGGATCACGGGCGCGCAGTCGAACGACGGCGACTTCGTCGCCGACATGTTCGCGGCGTCGACGCACGATCACCTGCTGTTGTTCACCGACAAGGGCCGCGTCTACTACAAGAAGGTGTTCGAGCTGCCCGAGGGCGCACGGACGTCCAAGGGGCGCGCGATCGTCAACGTGCTCGATCTGCAGGAAGGCGAGCAGGTCGTCGCGATGCTCCCGCTCAAGGAGTTCCGCGCGGACACGAGCGTGTTCTTTGCAACGCAGGCAGGTACCGTGAAGAAGACGGAGCTGTCTGCGTTCGAGAACGTACGACAGAGCGGCATCAGGGCCATCACGATCGAGGACGGCGACCGGCTCGTCGGCGCCGCGCTCGTGACCAAGGAAGACGACGTGCTGCTCGCGTCGGCGAAGGGCTACGCGGCGCGGTTCACCGAGGACCGCGTGCGCGCGATGGGCCGCAACGCGGCCGGCGTGCGCGGCATCGCGCTGCGAGCGGGCGATCGCTGCGTCGGCATGTGCACGTTCCCGCGGACGTCGTCGGCGACGATGATCACGGTGTGCGAGCGCGGCTACGGCAAGCGCACCGCGCTCGGCGACTACCCGGTGAAGAACCGCGGCGTCATGGGCGTCATCACGATCAAGACGACCGCGCGCAACGGCCTGGTCGCCGGCGTGCGGATCGTGACCGACGACGACCACCTGATCCTGATCTCGGATCGCGGCAAGCTGATCCGCATGCGCGTGCGCGACGTCCCGGTGCAGGGCCGCGCGACGCAGGGCGTGCGCGTGATGCGCGTCGACGACGGCGAGCACATCGCCGCGATCGAGCGGCTGGCCGAGCCCGAGGACAGCGGGATCGCCGAGGGCGCGCCGATCGAGGCGGTCGACGACGGCGACACGATCCCGAACGACAGCATGGAAGGCGAAGGCGACGAGGGCGAGGGCGAAGGCGAAGGCGACGAAGGCGTGGGCGACGACGGCGACGACGGCGATGACGGCGACGACGGCGAGGATGAAGGTGAGGACTAGTCTCATCCTGTTCGCCGCGCTCGCGGCGTGCACGCACGACGATCCTCCCGCCGACACCACGCATCGCATCGAAGTCCTCGAGCAGCAGCTTGCCGCTCAACAGGCCGAGCTCGCTCAGCTGCGCGGCCGGCTCGCCGCCGGGCCACAGCTCGAGGACCGCGTCGCCGCCCTCGAGGCCCGGCCGGTCAAGCCGGCGGCGAAGGCCGCGCGCGAGAAGCCCGATCCGTCCGCGATCTACGCCGTGCCGATCGCGGGCGATCCGGTCTACGGCTCGCCGAGCGCGAAGGTCACGCTCGTGATGTGCGGCGAGTTTGCGTGCCCGTACTGCCGCCAGGCGTGGACCACGGTCGACCAGCTACGCGCGAAGTACGGCGCGGACCTGCGCGTCGCGTACAAGTCGTTCGTCGTGCACCCGAAGTACGCCACGTACATGGCGCAGGCCGCGTGCGCCGCGAATCATCAAGGCAGGTGGCGGCAGCTCGCCGACCTGCTGTGGGTGCAGGCGTACGACACGCACGAGTTCGAGCACGCGCACATCGACGATCTCGCGAAGCAGGCCGGGCTCGACATGACGCGCTACCGCGCCGACCTCACCGGCGTGTGCCCGGGCGAGGTAGACCACGAGCAGGCCGAGCTGACGACGTTCGGCGTCAACGCGACCCCGACCTTCTTCATCAACGGCCGCTACCTCTCCGGCGCGCTGCCGATCGACAAGTTCACGGCGCTGATCGACGACGAGCTCGCGAAGGCGAGCGCGAGCAGCACGCCGCCCGAGCAGTATTACGACCAGGAAGTGCTCGCCCGCGGGCTCAGAGCAGTCGCGGCCGCGCCGCCACCCTAGCCAGGCTGGCGGCGGCGAGCAGCAGGGCGAGCGCGGCCGCGATTGCGCTCCACGTGTCCTGGTCCTCGCTCAGCGGCTTGTAGACGATGGCGAACGCGGTGATGTTCTCGGGGCAGCGCTGGCGTAGCGGGCGGACCGGCGGCGCCGGCGCGAGCACTTCGCGCGCGAGCGAAGGCGGACCGGCGAGCACGCGAATGTGGTCGCGCTCGGCGCGCGCCCGGACGCGCGCGATGGCGGCATCGTCGAAGCCGGTTGCGATCAGCACGCGCTCGGACTGCGCGCTCTGCGCGAGCTCCGCGTAGCCGAGCGCGAGCAGATCGTCCGGATCTGCCAGCGTGGCCTGGTCGAACGAGCGCGACCTGCCTTCGAGGTTCGGCAGCGCCCGGCGTTCGACATCGGCGAGATGATCGACGAGGATGCCCTCGCTGTCGGCCGGCGCGATGGTGCCGAGCCCGAGCGCGTCGATGTCGCGCGCCATGTCCTGGCGCGGGCCGTTGTAGACGAATGCGATCGCGATCGAGAACGCGACTCCGACCATCCGTCCATGGTGCCACGCCCGATGCTAGGCTGCCAAGCCATGTCGATCTCCCGCAGTCTCGCCATCTTCGAGCGCGCGAAGCAGGTCATTCCCGGCGGCGTCAACTCGCCGGTACGCGCGTGCCGCTCGGTCGGGGCAGATCCGGTGTTCGTCGCGCAGGGCGACGGCGCCACGATCACCGACGCCGACGGCAACACCTACGTCGATCTGATCGGCAGCTGGGGCCCGCTGATCCTCGGCCACACCCACCCCGAGATCATGGCCGCGATCGCCGAGGCGATGGCGCAAGGCACGACGTTCGGCGCGCCGACCGAGATCGAGGTGCGGTTCGCCGAGACGATCCGCGACGCGTACCCGTCGATGCAGATGGTGCGCGCGGTGTCGTCGGGCACCGAGGCCACGATGTCGGCGCTGCGCCTCGCGCGCGGCTTCACCGGCCGCGACAAGCTCGTCAAGACCGACGGCGGCTACCACGGCCACGCCGACTGCCTGCTCGTCGCGGCCGGCTCGGGCGCGGCCACGCTCGGCATCCCGGGCTCGGCCGGCGTGCCGGAAGGTGCCGCGCGCGACACGATCGTCGTGCCGTACAACGATCTGGCGGCCATGGAGCGCGCGCTCGCCGGCGGCGACGTCGCGGCCGTCATCATCGAGCCGGTCGCCGGCAACATGGGCCTGGTCCTGCCCGCGCCCGGCTACCTCGAAGGCCTGCGCGCCGCGACGCAAAAACATGGCGCACTGCTGATCTTCGACGAGGTCATCACCGGGTTTCGCGTCGCGTACGGCGGCGCGCAGCAGAAGTTCGGCATCACGCCCGACCTCACGTGCCTGGGCAAGATCGTCGGCGGCGGCCTGCCCGCCGCCGCGTTCGGCGGCCGCGCCGACATCATGCAGAAGCTCGCGCCGCTCGGGCCGGTCTACCAGGCCGGCACGCTGTCGGGAAATCCCGTCGCGATGGCGGCCGGGCTCGCCGCGATCGCGATCCTCGCGCGGCCCGGCACGTACCAGCGGCTCGAGCAGCTCGGCACCCGGCTCGCGACCGGCCTGCTCGCCGCGGCGCGCGCCGCCGGCGTACCCGCGTGCGTGAACCACCTGGGCTCGACGTGCACGCTGTTCTTCACGCCCGGACCGGTCACCGACTACGCGAGCGCGAAGACCGCCGACACCACGCGCTTCGGCACGTTCTTCCGCCGCATGCGCGAGCGCGGGATCTTCCTGCCGCCTTCGCAGTTCGAGGCGATGTTCGTCAGCCTCGCGCACACGGACGATGACATCGACCAGGTCATCGCGGCGGCGAAAGCCAGCCTGGTTGGCGGATAATGTTACTTGCATCGCGCAGCACGGGCGTGCAGCTTGCGCCGATGCGATACGCCATCGCCACATTGATCGTCGCGGGATGCACGTCTCCGTCCGTGCCCACCGACCAGATCATGGCTCAGCTGCACGGGAGCTTCGACGGACAGGACGTGACCGTCGAGTTCGACCTCCTGAGCTCGAGCACGGACAGCCCGTACATGCTGGAAGACGGCGAGTCGCTGATCGCGACGTTCCAGGATCAGTCGGCGAAGATGCAGTACACGCCGCCTCTGTCGCCCGACGCGACCTTCGCGGCATACACCGCCAGCTTCGTCGGCGTCCCCGCGCCGAACGACGCGTTCGCGGTCGCGTTCCGCCGCGCGAGCGAAGGCTCCGCCCTCGAGTCGAGCGGCACGTTTCCTCCCGGGCTGGTGATGGGTGGCGTGCCGGCGACGGTGTCGCGATCGCAGAGCTTCACCATCACGTGGTCGCCTTCGGGCTACTCGGACGAGCTCGTCGTCCGTGGCGACGAGTCGTGCATCGATCTGTCGATCGACGCCGAGACCGCGATCACCGGCGATACCGGCAGCGCCACGTTTCCCGCTGGTTCGCTGGACGACGTTTCGGACGCGAGCTCGTGCACGGCATCGATCACGCTGAGCCGATTCGAAGACCAAGCCGGCGTGCTCGATCCCGCGTTCGCGGACGCTTCGGACGGCCACGTCGACTCGACCTGGTCGTCGACCGCGACCTTCACGTCGACGCCCTGACCCCGTTACCAGCGATCCCCGCACGCGATTGACGGGGCTAAATGCGCGTGGTACGAGGGCGGCCGCTCATGACTGCCGGTACTACCAGAAGCGGCGAAATGTCGCAGGCTTCGATCATGAGCGACACGCATCCCAAGCACGTGGATCCGGCAACCCGAACCGGCCATCGCGTCTACGACACGCTCTCGGCCACCTCGGTCGGGCTCGAGTTCGGCATCTCGGTCATCATCGGCCTGGTCGCCGGCTGGTGGCTCGACAACCGGTTCGGCACCGCGCCGTGGCTGACGATCGTGATGTTGTGCTGCGGCTTCGCGGCCGGCGTGCGCGGCGTCCTGCGCGCGGTGAAGCGCGCGGATCGCGCCGCCGAGAGGGAGTCGCGCGGTGGCTAGCCCCTCGATCCAGCGCATCGAGCGCCTGAACTACATCCTGGGCGCGCTCGCGATCGTGATCGCGGCGCTCACGCAGAGCGAGCGCGTCGCGCTCGGGCTCGCGATCGGCGTCGCGCTGACGTGCGCGAACTTCTTCGTGCTCCGCAAGCTGGTCGTGCGGTGGACCGCCGACGCGGCCGCCGGCAAGCCGAGCAAGTCCGGCCTGCTCGTCGTGCCGAAGATGCTCGTGCTCGGCGGGCTCGTGATCGCCTGCCTCGCGCTCCTGCCGATCGATCCGTTCGCGTTCGCGATCGGGTACTCGATGTTCTTCTGCTCGATCGTGTTGGAGCTCCTGCTCGCGAGCCTCTTGCCCGCGCGCGACGAGCACGACGAGGACCCCGAGAAGCCAAATGGGTGAACACGGAACCTGGTTCGACTACCTGAATCGCTTCGGCTGGTGGCGCGATCTCAGCGTGCATCTGCACCACGCGCTCGGCGTGAAGAAGACGCCGTTCGGCGAGGACAGCTTCTTCACGCTCACGCCGGTGCTCGGCGCGCTCGTCGTCGTGCTGTTCACGATCTGGGGCGGGATGAAGTTCTACCGCGGCCTGCAGGGCAAGGACGGCGGCATCGTGCCGGCCCGCACGATGAACCTGCGCAACTTCTTCGAGTACATGACCGAGAGCGTGTACGGCATGGTCGAAGGCGCGATGGGCGAGGCGAACGCCGCGCGGTTCTTCCCGCTGATCGGCGCGCTGTGGTTCTTCATCCTGTTCTCGAACCTGTTCGCGCTGATCCCGGGCTTCACGCCGCCGACCGACACGCTCAAGACCAACGTCGGCCTCGCGATCATGGTGTTCTTCCTCACCCACTACTACGGCGTGAAGGAGCACGGCCTCGCGTACTTCAAGCACTTCCTCGGGCCGGTGCCGGCGCTCGCCCCGCTCATGCTGATCATCGAGACGATCAGCCACATCGCGCGGCCGCTGTCGCTGTCGGTGCGGCTGATGGGCAACATGGTCGCCGATCACAAGGTGACGATGGTGTTCTTCGCCCTCGTCCCGCTGGTCGTCCCGCTGCCGTTCTTGCTGCTCGGCCTCTTGGTCTGTCTGATCCAGGCGCTCGTGTTCTGCACGCTGACGATGGTCTACATCGGCATGGCGATCGAGCACGAGGAGCATTGATTTCTAAAGGCTCGCAAGGTAAGGAGACCCATCCAATGAAGCGCACCATCCAGATCCTCTCGTCGGCGATCACCCTCCTGGTCGTGTTCGGCTCGACCGCGTTCGCGCAGGGCGCGGACGCCGCGGCGGTCCGTCAGCAGGGCCTCGCGTCCAACTACGGCCTGATCGCGCTCGGCGCCGGCCTCGGCATCGGCCTGGCGGCGCTCGGCTGCGGCATCGGCCAGGGCCGCGCGGCCGGCTCGGCGCTCGACGGCATCGCGCGCAACCCCGGCGCGGCCGGTCAGATCCGCGGCCCGATGATCCTCGGCCTCGCGCTGATCGAGTCGCTCGCGATCTACGCGCTGCTGATCGCGTTCCTGCTCGTGTTCAAGGTCGGCGCCTGAGCTGCCCGATCTGGACGCTGTGTTCGCGAGAACGGCCCCGAGGCCGTTCTTTGCGTTTTCGGGGGGCGTATGGGACGCTGGCGGCATGTCGGAGGCCGAGGCGAAGCCGCACGAGCTGGACCTCGCGGGCAAGTCGACGCTCGAGATCCTCTCGCAGATAGATTTGTTTTCCGGCCTGCCGCACGGCCACCTGCGCCGCGTCGTCGATATCGGCCTCGAGGAGCAGTACAAAGGCGGCGCGACGATCTTCTCGGAGGGCGAGCCCGGCGACAAGTTCTACCTGATCGTCGAGGGCGCGGTGCGGATCTCGCGCATCGTGCCCGGCATGGGCGAAGAGGCGCTCGCCGTGTTGCGACCCGGCAACTACTTCGGCGAGATGTCGCTGATCGACGACGCACCGCGCTCGGCCACCGCGGTGTGCCACGAGAAGTGCCGGCTGTTCGTCGTCAACCGCCGCGACCTCGAGGACCTGCTGTTCGTCGACCGCGATCTCGCGTACGAGCTGCTCTGGAACTGGGTGCGCACGCTGTCGCGCCGCCTGCGTTCGATGAACGACAAGATGACGTTCCTCGCGACGACGTCGAAGTTTTGATCATGCTGCGCGCGCTCGTCGTGGTCGCGGTCGTCACCGGCTCGGCGCACGCCGAGCCGCTTCCCGCAGGGTCGATCGAGGTGGTCGCCGGGATGACGAGCGGGGCCGGCGCCGACGCGAAGAAGCTCGGCTACGGCTACGTCATCGGCGCCGAAGCGTCGTGGCAGCCGATGAGAACCGAGAAGCGCTGGGGCGTCGCGCTGCGATGGTCGACGCTGTTCGGCGGCCTGTACGACGGCACGGCCGAGAACGTGAACCCGCCGCTGCGCACCGTGCAGATGGATCTCACCGCCGGCGTGCGGTTCCGGCCGTGGACCACGCGCCGCCGCTACCTCACCGCGCGCCTCGGTGCCGGCATCCTGCGCACGAACGATCCCGTCGACGGCACGGATCGCACGTTCGTCGGGCCGGCCGCCGCGGTCGGGCTCGATCAATACTTCGGCACGCTCGTGGTCGGCGTCGACGTCCGCTACGCGCTGGTCGCGTTCGGGCCCGAGCAGCTCGCGCTCGTCGTGCGCATCGGCGTGGCGGGGCCCTGATGCCCGTCTTGATCACCGAACGCCTGCGGCTCGTGCCGATCACGTTGCCGATGGTCGAGGCGGTCGTGCGCGGCGATCGCGCGGCGGCCGAGGCCGTGGCCGGCGCGCGCTGGCCCGATGCGTGGCCGAACGAGGATCTGATCGCGCGCGCGTTTCCGTTCTCGCTCGACGCGATCCGCGCCGATCCCGACGTGCGGCTGTGGGGCGACTCGCTCGTGCTGCCGAAGGACGACCCGCCGCGCATCATCGGCAGCGTCGTGTTTCACGGGCTGCCCAGCGACGGCATCGCCGAGGTCGGCTACGGCATCGAGGAAGGCTCGCGCGGCGTCGGGCTCGCGACCGAGGCCACGCTCGCGTGCGTCGAGTGGGCGCTCGGTCAGCCCGGCATCGCGGCGGTGCGCGCGACGACGTTCCCGTGGCACCACGCGTCGCTCGCGGTCATCCGCAAGTGCGGCATGAGCGCGTGCGGGACGCGCCCGCACGAGCTGTTCGGCGACCTGCTCGTGTTCGAGCGCCGCGCCTAATCGAGCGGGACCGGGACGGGCACGCGCGAGGCGCCGCGGCCCGTGCCGTCGGTCCACTCGTCGGTGCTCGCGAAGCACACGACGTGATGCGATGGCGCGATCGCGCACAGCGGCGGCGCGGCGGTCAGTGCGAGCGCGTCGTCATACGCGCGCGCGATCGCAGGTGGCGCGGAGCGCTCGGCGCTGATGCAGCTCGTGCCGTCGGCGCCGCGCGCGCACGCAGTCTCTCGGCTCACGAGCAGCGAGCGCGCACCGGCCGCGAGCGGCGCCGGAGTCGCGACCGGCTTGCCGTCCGCGACGTCGAGCGCGATCGCGAGCGCGTGGCCGTCGCGCTGGCGCACGACCAGCTTGGCGGCCATCGACGCACCCGCGAACTCCGCGCCGGTGCCGGCGAGCTCGACCACGTCGTCGGCGACGATGATCGGCGCGGTCGTCGCACCCTTGCGGGTTTCGGCCCAGCACCGCACCTGCCCCGGCGAACGATCCAGGACGCACACCCAGTGCCCGGCGATCGCGATCGCGTGCGCGTGCTCCGCGCCACGGATCGGCGCCGGCGCGGTGGGCGCCGCCGACGCATCGAGCTGCGGATCACCGACGTGAAGCAGCGTGCCGTCGCCCGTGCGGACGAGCAGGCCGAAGTCGGTCGCGTACAGCTCGCGCACGTCGTGCAAGCCGGGCAGGTCTGCAAACGACGTCGCGATCTCGAGGCCGAAGACCGGAGTGATGCCCCAGCATGCGACCGCGCCGGTGCGGCGCAGCACGCACGCGTGAAAATGGCCGGCGACGAGCTTCGTCGCGTCGCGGATCGTCGACACCGTGAGCGGCACGTCGGAGCGAACCACGTCGTGGCGCTCGCCCACCTCGCCGCGCCCCCAGTACGCGAGCTGACCGTTCGCGCGCAATGCGACCACGCCGTCGCTCCAGCTCGCGAGGTCGATCGCGTCGTCGAGGCCCCACACCTGCGTCGGGGTCACCGGCGCGGGCACGGCGCGGCCGAGCGCGCCGTGGTCGTACGCCCCCCAGCACGCGACCTGACCCGCGCCGTAGCGCGCGCACGCGTGCTCGCCGCTGCTGCGGACCTCGACCGGGTGATCGAGCGCGACCGGCTGCCTGGCATCGACGATGTCGAACGTGCACGTCGCCGACGACGCGGTCGTCGTGCACGATTGCTCGGCGAGCTCGGCCGGCGAGGCGGTGAGCGACAGATCGAGCTGCACGCACGTCACGGCGCCGGCGACGCGCGCGCACACCGTGCCCTCGTTCGCCGCGTCGGGGACGAACGGCTGCTCGGCTTTCGCGAGCACGACCTTCGGCGCGCCGAGGTACAGCTTCGGCTTGGTGCCGGGCGGCGCGAGGTAGCGATCGATCGGCGTGCGCGGATCGGTGCGGCTCTGCTCGGCCTGGCGGTAGACGTCGACGCACGCGAGATCGCCGGCGACGACCGCGCACGCGAACCCGACGCCCGGGAACTGCCAGTCGGGGCCGAGCAACGTGCCCGTCGTCATCGCCGTGACGTGATGCAGGCGCGTTCGCGTCGCGGTGTGGTCGCCGACCCAGCACGCGACGTCGCCCGACTTCTCGAGCACGCACCAGCCTTCGCCGGCAACGGCGAGGTCGGTCGCGAACGCGATGCCGTCGATGTGCTGGAACCGGAGATGGGACTCGTCGAGCTTGCCGTCCTCGAATTCGATGCAATCGACGCGGCCGTCGCGGTGCCGCATGCACGCTTCGCCGTAATCGAGCACGAGCTGGACCACGTCGCCGCCGAGCGCGACCGCGTGCGGCGCGCCGAACACGCCGCCCCAGCACGTGACCGCGCCGCTCGCGCGCACCGCGCACGTCGCGTCGCCCGACCCCGCGAGCCCGATCGCGGGATCCTTCGGCGCGGGCACCGCCGGCGGCGCCGGCCGCGGGCGCAGCGGCTCGCCCGGCGTCGCAAACACCGGCGGCGGTGGTGGCGCTGGGACCGGCGGTGCGCTGGCGGGCTCGTCGCCGTGACCGCATGCGCTCGCGATCGCCGCGCCAAGCAAGGCCCTCCGCGCACGCACGAGCCCGAGCATACGCTGGACGCGCGGCTGCGGCTTCGCTACGGTGCGCCCGTGTTTCGCCTCTGACTGTGAGATCGGCTCGGCGTGACCGGGCCGCGAGGAGCCTGCCGTCATGTCCGACAAGTCCGCTCTCGTGCTCGGCGCCGTCGCGTACGACGCCAAGGTCGTGCCGATCTGGGAAGGCTTTCGCGCGTACTTCGAGGCGCACGAGCTGCCGTTCGACTACGTGCTGTTCTCGAACTACGAGCGCCAGGTCGAGGCGCAGCTCGCCGGCGCGATCGACGTCGCGTGGAACTCGCCGCTCGCGTGGATCGAGACCGCGCGCGCCGCGCCCGGCCGCGCCCGCGCGATCGCGATGCGCGACACCGACTGCGATCTGACGAGCGTCGTGCTCGCGAAGCCGGGCGTGCGCGCGCTCGCCGACCTGCGCGGCAAGCGCGTCGCGGTCGGCGCCGCCGACTCGCCGCAGGCGACGCTGATCCCGCTCGTCGCGTTCGCCGAGGCCGGGCTTCGGCCCGGCCTCGATATCGAGGTCGTGCGCCACGACGTGCACGTCGGCAAGCACGGTGACCATATCGGCGGCGAGCGCGACGCGGTGCGCGCGCTGCTCGAAGGCCGCGCCGATGCCGCGTGCGTGATCGACGGCAACCGGCTCGCGTTCGCACGCGAAGGCCTGTTCGGCCCGAACGAGCTCGCGGTCGTCCACCAGACGCCGCCGTACGACCACTGCAACTTCACGGTGCTGACCTCGTCGCCGAGCATCGATCGCTTCCGCGCGCTCCTGCTCGCGATGTCGTACCACGACCCGACGGTGCGCCCGCTGCTCGACATGGAGGGCCTGAAGCAGTGGCGCGAAGGCCGCACGACCGGCTACGCGCAGCTCGCGCGCGCGGTCGATCGCTTCCAGACGATCGAGGCGTGGCTTGCCCGCCAACATTGACCTCGGCGATCTCGGGCTCGACGAGGGCGCGCACTTGCTGGTCAAGCGCGCGCTCGCGGCGGCCTCGCACGTCGTCGTGCGCGGCCGCTCGCCCGCGCTCGCGATCGATCTGCCCGCGTGGTGCCGCGCGCGCGGCCACGCGTGCGCCGCGCGCGACGGCGGCTTCGCGATCGAACGCGGCCCGAGCCGGTGGACGAATGCCCAGCGCGCCGGATCGATCGACGCGCCGGCGGCCCACGCGCCGGCGCGCTGGGGGCTGGCCGCGCGCGGCGCCCTCGTCGAGGCCGGGGCGCCCGCGCTCGACGCGCCGCTCGCCGACCGCGCGGACGTGTGGGCCGACGAAGCGGCGCGGCTGTACGCGCAGGCCGCGGCCGCGCAGTGGGATCCCGCGACCGCGATCCCGTGGGACGCGCCGATCGATCACCCGCCCGAGGTCGAGGACGCCGTCGTCCAGGTCATGACGTATCTGATCGAGAACGAGACGGCCGCGCTGCTCGTGCCGGCGCGCTTCCTCGCGCGGCTGCACCCGCACTTTCGCGAGGTCATGCAGCTGTTCGCGATCCAGGCCGCCGACGAAGCGCGCCATGTCGAGGTGTTCACGCGGCGCGCGTGCCTGCGCCGCGCCGAGCTCGGCCTGTCGACCGCGGGCGGCCAGGCGTCGCTCGCGACCTTGTTCGACGAGCCCGACTTCGCGATCGCGAGCTTCCTGCTGTCGGTGCTCGGCGAGGGCAGCTTCCTCGCGCTCTTGTGGTTCCTGCACGCGCACGCGCCCGACGCGTGCACGCGCGAGGTCGCGCGGCTCGCCGCGCAGGACGAGGCGCGCCACGTCGCGTTCGGGCTCGCCCACCTCGCGCGCCACGTCGGCGAGGACCCGACGCTGCGCGACCGCCTCGCCGCCGCGATCGAGCGCCGCCACGCCGCGCTCGCTCACACGGCCGGCCTCAACGAAGAAGTCCACGACGCGCTCGTCCTGCTCGCGGCCGGTTCGTGGGATCCGGCCGCGCTCCGCCGCGGTCACGCCGCGGTCGTGCAGCTCACGCGCGACATGGACGACGGCCGCCGCACGCGGCTGTCCCGCCTCGGCTTCACCGCGGACGCCGCGGCGCAGCTGTCGTCGCTGCACACGCGCAACTTCATGTGACGAGCAGAATCACCGCCAAGGCGCCGAAGACGCCGAGGCGCCACGAGATCAGGATCGGGCCCGATCCACTCTCTGCTGGCGTCTTGGCGCTCCGCGGTGGCGCCTTGGCGGTAATTCTCTTCTCTAACGACGACGCCGACGACGCAGCACGAGCCCGACGAGCGCGAAGCCGAGGATCGCGGTCGGCGCGCCCGCGCCGCTCGCGTCGCAGCAGCCGCTCGACGTCGCGCTCGGCCAGCACACGTCCTCGGCGCCGGCCGAGATGCAGTCGAAGCCCGACGGACACGTGTTCGCCATGCCACCCGTGCACTGCATCGTGCACTTGCTGCCGTCACCGCCCATCGCGCACTGGTTGGAGTCGCAGCTGCTGTTCGTCGTGCAGGTCGAGCCCAGGCCCATCGGCTGGAATGGCGTGACGATGCAGTCCTGGTTGAAGCACTCGTAGCCCGAGCCGCAGTCCGCGTCGGTCATGCACTCGAGCCCGGGCACGTGCGCCGTCAGGAACGACTTCTCGGCGTCGGTGCGGGTGTCGGCGCCGAACAGCGTGCAGCTGCCATCGCCGAACGACGTGATGCCGACCTCGACCTGCTTGCCGGCGATCATCGCGAACGACGGGCCGCCCGAGTCGCCCTCGCACTTGCCCTTGCCGTCGCTCTGGTCGAAGCACAAGAGGTTCGAGTTCGACCCGATGTCGGCCGCGCACGACACCGACGTCTGCGGCACCTGGAACTCGATGCCGACGCTGCCGCCCGGCGGGTTGCCGGTCTGGGTCGCGCCGTAGCCGACCTGGGTCACCATGATGCCGACCGGCGCGTTGGCCGCGACGAAGTTCAGCTTCACCGGCGTCACGTCGGTGACCGACGACGCCAGGTTGATGAGGCCGGAGTCGAACTGGCCGAGGTTGTTGATGTTGAAACCGGGATCGGGCAGCGAGTTCTGCGCCTTCACGGTCGTGCCTTGCGACGTGCCGAGGTTGATCGTTCCGAAGTGGACCTTGATGCTGGCGGTGAGCGCCGCCTGATCCGACTCGCCGACCACCGACGGCGTCACGCAGTGCGCGGCCGTCAGCACCCAGTCCTTCGTGATCAACGTGCCGGTGCACAGACCGTCGCCGACCTCGATCACGACCACGTTGGGGAACTCGCCGGCCGTGGTCGCGGTGCCGCCGACGATCGGTTCGTCGTCCGCCGAGACCGGCGCGGCGAGCAGGAGCGGGGCAACAGCGATTCCGACGAACAGGCGACGCATCTGCGCCAGCATCGCCGCGTCTGCCGGGTCCCGTAAAGCCCCTTTGCTAACGGTTCGTGGCAGACCTGCGACGTGCGTCCCGCAGCCCGCTTCGCGTCCACGTGCCGGATTTGCCACCGTGTTTCGCTTCGAGGCGAATCTCCTCGATGACCATGCCGCGATCGACGGCCTTGCACATGTCGTAAACCGTGAGCGCGGCGGCGGCGACGGCGGCCAGCGCCTCCATCTCGACGCCGCTGCGGTCGACCGCACGCACGGTCGCCGTGATCTGCACCGCATCTCCGGTGACCGCCAGCTCGAGGTCGACGCCGGTCAGGCGTAACGGATGGCACAGCGGGATCCAGTCGGCCGTGCGCTTGGCCGCCTGGATGCCGGCGAGCCGTGCGACGCCGAGCACGTCGCCCTTGCCCAGCTTGCCCTTGCGGCCCGAGCCTCGGATCGCCGCTGCGGTCGCCGGCTGCACGCGCACGACCCCGCTCGCGACCGCCGCGCGCGCGGTCTCGGGTTTCGCGCCGACGTCGACCATCCGCGCCGCGCCCTTGCGATCGAAGTGGGTCAGCCGAGCCACGTGCTCGCCTATTCAACCGTGACGGACTTCGCGAGGTTGCGCGGCTGGTCGACGTCGGTGCCCTTGCCGTCGGCGACGTAATAGCTGAGCAGCTGGAGCGGCAGCACGGTCAGGATCGGCTGCAGCTCGGGCGCGGTGTCGGGGACCAGCACGACGTCGTCGGCGTGGCTGCCGATCTCGTGGTCGCCGCGAGTCGCCACCGCCAGCACCTTGCCCTGGCGCGCGCGCACCTCGGCGAGGTTGGAGATCACCTTGTCGTACTGCGCGCTCCTGGGCACGAGCACGACGACCGGCAGCTGGTCGTCGATCAGCGCGATCGGCCCGTGCTTCATCTCGCCGGCGGCATAGCCCTCGGCGTGGATGTAGGAGATCTCCTTGAGCTTGAGCGCACCCTCGAGCGCGATCGGATACTGCGCGCCGCGGCCGAGGAACAGGAAGCCGCTCGCGTTGCCGTAGCGGCGCGCGAGCACCTGCAGCTGCGCGCCCATCTCGACCACCTCGCGCATCTTCTGCGGCAGCTGGACGAGCTCGCCGAGCACGGCGCGCGCCCGCTCGCGCGACAGCGCGTTCGTGCGGCGGCCCAGGTAGATCGCGACGAGCGCCATCGAGACCAGCTGCGTCGTGAACGCCTTGGTCGAGGCCACGCCGATCTCCGGCCCGGCGTGGGTGTAGAACGCGAAGTCCGCGAGGCGCGGGATCGACGACTCGACGACGTTCGAGATCGCGAGCACGGTCGCGCCCTTGGCCTTGGCCTCGCGCACGGCCTCCATCGTGTCGAGCGTCTCTCCCGACTGGCTGACCGCGATCACGAGGTCGCCGGGGCCGATGATCGGATCGCGGTAGCGGAACTCGCTCGCGAGATCGACCTCGACCGGGATGCGCGCGAGCGACTCGATCAAGAACTCGCCGACGAGCGAGGCGTGATACGAGGTGCCGCACGCGACGAACACGACGCGCTTGATCTTCTTGACGTCGAGCTCGATGCCGTCGAGCCGCACGTCGTCGCCCTCGAGATCGATGCGCCCGACGAGCGTGTCGGCGACCGCGCGCGGCTGCTCGTGGATCTCCTTGAGCATGAAGTGCTTGAACCCGCCCTTCTCGGCCTGCACCGCGCTCCACGTGATGATCTTCGGCTCGCGATGGCGCGGCTTGCCGTCGAAGTCGGTGATCGCGACGCCTTCGCGCGTCACCGTCACGATCTCGCCCTCGTCGATGAAGATCACCTTGCGGGTCTCGGACAGGATCGCGGTGACATCGGACGCGACGAAGTTCTCGTGGTCGCCGAGGCCGACGACCAGCGGCGAGGAGTTCTTCGCCGCGACCAGCGTGCCCGGCTCCTTGTCGCTCATCACCACGAACGCGTAGCTGCCGCGCACCTTCGCGAGCGCCTTGCGCACGGCCTCGGTCAGGTTCGCGGCACCGGCCGCGAGCTGGCGCTCGACCAGGTGCGCGAAGATCTCGGTGTCGGTCTCCGACGAGAACTGCGCGCCGCCCGCCGCGAGCTCGGCGCGCAGCGCGAGGTGGTTCTCGATGATGCCGTTGTGGATGACGCTGATCGGCCCGACCTTGTGCGGGTGGCTGTTCTCGTCGCTCGGCCGGCCGTGGGTCGCCCATCGGGTGTGGCCGATGCCGATCGTGCCGTGTGCCGGCTCCTTCTCGAGCTTGGCCTCGAGCGCCGACAGCTTGCCGCGGCAGCGCACGACGCGCGACGTGCCGTCCGCGAACACCGAGACGCCCGCCGAGTCGTAGCCGCGATACTCGAGCTTGCGCAGGCCACCGACCAGCAGCGGCGTGGCCTGCCGCGCACCGACGTAGCCGATGATGCCGCACATGTTATTTGCTCGGCGCGGCGCTTCCGCTGCCACTGCCGCTGCCGCTGCCGGCCGCCGAGCCCGAGCCGGCGTCCGATCCCGCGTCCGAATCGTCCTCGTCGATGCCGGTGATGTCGCTGATGTCCGGCTTCTGGTACGCGAGCACCGGCGTGTCGACCATCATGTGGCCTTGCGGCCCTCCGCACGCAGCCACTGCACCGAACGCCGCCACGGAGAGAACGAACGCGCGAGTCTTCATCGGCTCCGACGCTAACATCTTTGCCCGCGGTGAGGGTGCATGGCGCGCGCCAGCGCCGAAGCCCGCGAAGTTTCGTCGTCGGAGCGGTCGGCCGGTGCCGGATCGTGTGGAAACGTGTCAAACCCGCACGCGCAGACGGTCATCGCGCGCCGAGCGCGAAGGTGGCGCGGGCGATCGCCAGCACGCCGCCGCCCACCACGAGCCCGCTCGCGATCGTGCCGACGTGCGCGATGTTGCGCCGGCGCCCGGCGCGCACGAGGTGGGCCACGATCGCGAACCACGTGAACGTGCCCGCACCGATGCCCGCGACCGTCGCGCAGCCCGCCGCCGGCCCGGGCGCGCCGATCGCGCCCGCGACCACGACGACCCACGCGAGCAACGCCGCGGGGTTCGCGAGCACGCATCCCAGCCCGACCGCTGCGCCGTGCACGACCGAGTCCCCGCGCGGCGAGCGCACGTCGACCGCGACGTCGGTGCGTCCGTCGAGCTGCAGGGCGCCGTATCCGATCATCGCGACGCCGCTGGCGAGCTGCATCACTAGCGGGATCGCCGGATGGGTGGCGAACACCGCGCCGATCCCGAGGATGCCGAGCGAGCTGTACACGACGTCGCCGAGCGCGCCGCCCGCCGCGGTCGCCAGCGCGCGCCGCATCGACTCGCGACGCGCGATCGTCATGACGATCGCGAGACCGCATGGGCCCGGCGGCAAGCTCGTGACGACTCCGAGCGCGAAGCCGAGCAGCGCGTGGGCCAGCATCACGCGGCTCCGAGCGCGCCGCGCAGTCCCGAGCCGAGATGACCGTGGAGCAGCCAGGCGTCGTTGGTCCAGATCGACCAGCCGATGCGGAACCTCTTGGTCGCGCGCGCCCCTCGACACGCTTCGAGGAACATGCCGCCGCGCCGGAACACGTCGGGATCGAGCGGAGCCTGGAGCGTCGGATGGCCGTACAGGATCGCGGCCGGCCGCGGCGCCTCGGCGAGCGACGCGAGGACGCGCGCCATGATCGCCTCGGCGATCGGCTCGCGGAACGGATGGTAGAGGTAGAGGATGAACGGGCCGGCCGGGATGTCGGCGGCCGCCGCGTCCGCGAGCACGAGCGTGATCGGCGATTGCAGGTCGCGGCTGCGCTCGACGAGCGCGTGGTTGCGCTGCGCGACCTCGTGCAGGATCGGCGACAGCTCCACGCCGCGCACCTGGCGGAACCGCAGCATCGCCGCCAGGAACACGACCCGGCCCTTGCCGCTGCCGAGGTCGACGAACGTCGCGCGCTCGCGCAACGAAGCTGGCCACGGCAGCGCGTCGAGCATCGCCGCGAGATCGACGTCGAGCGTCGGCAGGTACATCGTCGCGCCGCGGCGCCGGTGGCTCGGGATCCCGGCCTCGGCTGGCGTGAGTCCCGCGTTGGTGTCCGTCCCGTAGCGGTCGTCGAATCCGCTATCGGCCCGCCGCGCTTCCGGATCGGCGAGCAGCCGGAGCGAGCCTCCGACCATCCGCCGCGGCCCGACCGCGTGCCACGAATACGCGAGGAACCTCGCGAGGTGCTTCAGTGCTTTGAGCATGACCCGACGATGACGTCGAGCCGCGTGAGACCGCGATTGCAGGCACGTGAAGCCCGCGTGATCGAGCGGTGAAACGCGCGGTCAAACCCGCACGCGCAGGACCTCGAAAGACTCGGCAAACTCGTAGCCGCTGATCCGGCCCATCGCGCGGGCGAGATCGCGCGACGACTCGAGATCGAGCTTCGGCAGCTGCGACGCGTGGCACGAGATCGCGGCCAGCTTGGTCTCCACGTAGCCGGAGATGTCGGCGAAGCAGTTGCCGATCGCGCGCGCCTGCGCGTTCATCTCCGGGCTCGACAGGTACGCGAGCAGATCGCACGGGGTACGGCGCAGCGCGGACACGGTCGCGCGGTTCACCAGGCCGTGATCCCAGTGCAGATCGTTCGCGGAGTGCGTGATGACGAGATCCGGGCGCACGTCGCCGACGATCGTGTCGAACCGGCGCACGAGCTCGTGCATCGGGATGTCCTCGACGCGCGCCGGGCGATCCTCGTACACGACGAACAGGTCGGCGTCGATCAGCTCGGCCGCGGCGCGCGCCTCGTCGCGCCGGCGCTCGACGTCGCTCGGAATCGATACGATCGCGAGCGTGACATCCGCACCTTCGGCCGACAGCCGCGCGAGCAGCCCGCCCGCGCCGACCTCGAGATCATCCGGGTGCGCGCCGAACGCCAGCACGCGGCCACCCTGTTCTTCGAGCATCCGGTTCATATCAGCCCGCCCTCGCGTAGATCGGGTGCGCTCGATCGAACAGGATGTCGCGCGCGCGCGGCCCGCAGTTGAGCACGAGATCGAGAAACCCCAGGTGCGACGCGAAGCCGCGCTCGGGGTAGCGCTGCGCGTGACGCGGGTGATCGAACTGCTGCCAGATCACGCCGATGCCGGCGCGACCCATGCGCTCGGCATCGAGGTAGCCGGCCGAGCCGCCGCTGCCGGTCAGGTACGCGTGCGCGCCGACCGTGCGGCACAGGTCGATCAGCCGCTCGGTCTTCGCGCCACGCAGGCCGAGCGCCGACGCGCGCACGATCGGCGTCCTGATCGCGAGCCAGCTGCGCGCGAGCTCGAGCACGTGCAGGTCGAGCTCGACGAGGCTCGCCCACGGGCGCGTGTACAGCTCGCGGAGCTCGGGCGCGTAGGTCGCGAAGTACGGGGCGCGGCCGTAATGCACGGCGAGCGTGCGCCAGTGCCGGATCTGCCAGTGGTGGCGAAGCCCGCCGCCGTTGTCGATCCGCTTGTCGCAGATGCGCTCGGCCTGCGCGCCGTGATGCAGCGGCACGGTCAGCCACGCCGCGCCGGCCGCGAGCTTCATGCGCTGGCGGTTCTGGAAGTTCTGCGCCTCGTACTGCAGATCGTCCATGACGACGAACAGGTCGGCCTTCGCGAGCTTGTCGAGGTAGCCAAGCCAGGGCAGGTAGTGCGGCTGGTGAGCGGCGACGATCATCGGGTGGCACCGCCTTGGTGACCGCGGGTCTCCCAGCTCGAGCTGTCGAGCGTGAACAGCCCGAGCGGCGTGAGCAGGAGGTACGCGACCGGCATCAGCACGGCCATCGGCAGGAACGCGATCGGATGGACGCGCAGCCACGGCGGCAGCGCGCGCACGCTCGGCGAGAAGTAATAGACGAGCGAGAACCCGCCGATCAGCACGACGTGCGCGGCGGCGAGGCTGAAGAACTTGCCGTCCTCTACGTGCGTGACGATCACGAACGGGTACACGAGCACGAGCAGCAGCATCGACAGGTACTGCAGGCACAGGATCGGGTGCATGCGCCACGCGTGCGTGAGCCCGAGCAGGAAGTCGACGATGTTCGAGCGCTTCCAGCGCAGCTGCTGGCTAAAGTAGCCGCGCAGGTTCGGCGCCGCCTTCGTGAAGCACATCGCCGCGAGCGTCAGCCGCGTCTTGTAGCCGTGCTTGACGATCTGATGGGTGAGGAAGCGATCCTCGCCGTACTTGATCTCGACGCCGAGGATGTTGCGGCGCTCGAGGATGGGCTCGAGCTCGATCAGGACGCTGCGCCGGTACGCGGTCAGGCAGCCCGACAGACACATCACCGAGTCGAGCCCGCGCTCGAGGTTCTTCAGGTGCTCCTGGCCGAAGTAGTACTTGATCGTCTGCAGCTTGGTGAGCCAGTTCTGGTTCGGGTTCGACACGTGGACCCGCCCGCCGACCGCCGCGACCTCCGGGCCGGTGAACCGCGCGACCAGCTCGCGCAGCGCGGTCGGATAGACGATCACGTCGGAGTCGACCGACACGATGATCTCGGCGCGCGACTCGCGCACGGCGTGGTTGATGCCACGCCGCTTGCCCATGTTGTGCACGTTCTGGATCACCCGCACGTTCGGCAGATCGTGCGCCGCGGCGCAGGCGTGCGCGTAGCTGCCGTCGGTCGAGCAATCGTCGACGACGATGACCTCGAGCTTGTCCTCGGGATAGTCGAGCGCGACCAGGCTCTTGATCGTGTCGGCGATCGACGGTCCTTCATTGAACATCGGCACGACGATCGTCACCGTCGGCTCGTAGCCCGTCACGGTTTCGTCGACGCGCTTGCCCTTCGCGAGCACGAGCCACCACCCGAACACGTAGCGGTTCAAGAACACGATGAAGATGAAGAGGAAGATCGGAAACGTCGGCACGAGTACGATCGCAATGCGCGAGCAAACGCGATGCCGTGCGCGTTGCGCGAATCGCGCAGCAATCGCCGTGCGCAGTTGCGGAAAACGAAGCGCGCTCGCATGTGGCTCGCGACCCCGCACGCGGTGACTCGCTCCCCACACGCGACGCGCGCGCGCGGATCATTTCGGATGCAGCTCGTCGATGCTGCGCGAATTGGTCATGGCGATGGTCTTGCACCGCGTGCGTTGCCTTCATGCCTGCGCCTCCGCTTCGCGTCGTGCCGCGCATTCCCTCGCCGATGCCAACACGACCGCGTTCGCCGCTCGCAGCGCCTGACATCATTCCGCTGCGTCCGGACTTCGGACGTCGGGCTCCGGGTTTCGGCCAGAACCTGCCAGCGCCCGTCTCCGAGATCGATGCGACCGTGCCGATGACGCCGATCGTCGTCGAGCCGGAGTCGTTCCCTCAGGCCGAAGCCCGACGCCCGACGCCGGAAGCCCGATCCCGCTGGGCTCCCTTCGAGAAGCTCGGCCTGGTCGCGCCGGCGCTCGATCCGCGCAAGCTGTCGCGACACGTCGTGTCGGCGTATCGCGTGCTCGGCTTCGCGATCCTCACGATCATCGTGATCGTGCTCGTCGGCTACATCGCCGAGACCACGTTCTTCTACCTGTCGAACAGCTGGATCGTCCCGATGGCGGTGTCGCCGACCGACGACAAGGTGCTCGCGCTGCAGTCCCAGCTGACCGAGCGCCAGAACGTGCGCGATCGCATCGCCGCCGATCTCGCGGATGCCGAGCGCGGCATCGTCGTGCAGCAGGCATTTCAGGCCGAGTTCGCGAAGGCGATCCAGAGCGACCTCGCGGATCGGCGCGCGTCGTTCGCGCGCATGCACGAGCTCGCCGCGGCCGCCGCCTCGACGCGCGTCGCGATCCGGCGCTCGAACACGGCGTTCGCGCAGAGCTCGCAGCGCCGCATGGGCCAGGAGTACGCGGCCGGCCTGATCGATCGCCAGGCGATGCTGACGGGCAAGTTCCAGCTCGCGCAGATCGCGAGCTCGAACCTGTCGCTCGCCGAGCGTCAGGCCGACTACGAGACCAAGGCCGCCGACCTCGAGGCGCAGACGCGCTCGCTCGAGGCGCTGCTCGCGAACGCGCAGTCCGACACGCCGATGAGCTACGACGTGCTCAAGATCAAGGAGGAGTACGACCGGAGCCAGCTCGAGACCAACAAGGCGATCGGCCTGCGCGACGCGCTGAAGAGCTCGCTCGCGCGCGAGGACGAGCTGATCGCGGACTTGAAGCGCACGTCGTACCTGCGCGCGCTCGCCGATCACGCGCAGGTCGCGTTCGTGCCGTACGACAACCTCGGCAAGATCGAGCACGGCACGAAGCTGTACGGCTGCAAGCTCGGCATGGTGGGCTGCCACCGCGTCGGCACCGTGCTCGAGGTGCTGCCCGGCGAGGTCCAGTTCAAGCATCCGAACCGCGACAAGATGTTGCGCGGGCAGATGGTCGAGCTCTCGCTCGACGACACCGCCGCGGCGACCGACGACGTGCTGTTCGTCGGAGGACGGCCGCTCCTATTCTGAAGTGGCTGCTGCTCGCGTCGCTCGTGCCGGCGATCGCGCACGCGCAGCCGGCGCCCGACGACGACGGCTACTGCGA
This sequence comes from Kofleriaceae bacterium, assembly GCA_035500135.1. GTDB lineage: Bacteria > Myxococcota_A > Polyangia > Haliangiales > Haliangiaceae > JABFXX01. Next base: position 8,022 of record DATJXL010000266.1, on the reverse strand, counting down.
CTACGTCGAAGGCGTCGCGAGCGCGACCGCGGCGCCGCTCTCCGGCCCGCAGCTGTTCGGCCAGTTCGGCTACATCGAGCAGCCGGCGTTCGCGGTCGTGCCTTCGGCCGACGAGAGCAACCTGCGCGCGATCGTCGGCGTGCGCTACTCGCTCAGCAACGTGTACGCGGCGCGCGCGACGACCGCGAAGGGCGACGCCGACTGCCGGCGCCATCGCGCGCTGCTCGAGGTGCGCGGCGCGAGCATGGCGCGTGCGCTCGCGGCGCGCGTCCACGTGCTCGACGACGCGCAGCGCGAAGCCGACCGGATCGCGGCCGAGGCCAACGCCGACCTGGAAGCGCGCCGCACGACCGCGCAAGACGCGACCGCGACGCGGCTGCGCGTCGAGGAGCTGCGCGCGCTCTCCGCCGACGCGCGCCGCCAGCTCGCGACCTTGCCCGCGCCCGACGACCATCCGCTGACCAGCGCGCTCGCGTCGTTCCAGACCGCGGACGCCGACATGGAAGCCGCCGACGGCAAGCTGCGCGCGGTCGCCGCCTACGACGTCAACGTGCGATTCGGCGTCGATCAGTTCCTGCAGGGCGCGAACCAGGGTGCCGAATACTTCGCGGTGCTCGAGGTCGGCGTGAACCTCGGCGCGCTGTGGCTCGGGCACGGCAACGCGCGCGCCGCGGCCGGGCGCGCCCGCTACGCCCGCTCCGGCCACGATCCGCTCGGCGCCGAGTCGACCGTCGCGCAGATGCGCGAGCTGATCGACGTCGAAGGCAAGCGCGCCGAGCAGACGCAGGCGCTCGTCGCCGATCTCGATCGCCAGCTCGCGTCGCTCGCGAAGATCCCCGGCGACGACAGCCGGCGCTATCGCGAGACCGTGTGGTTCGACTGGATCAAGGCGAAGGCCGACCTCGCGTACCTGCAGGCCCATGTCGCCGCGCTGCACGAGATCGTGGGGAGCGGGCCGTGAAAGGCGCTATCGTGCTCGCGATGACCGCTTGCGCGTCGCACGCCGATGCTTCGCCCGAGGTCACGCTGCATCCGGTCGAGCCCGGGATGCTGTGCGTGACGCGCGGCTCGATCGCGAGCGGCGAGATCCACGAGCCGACCACGCGCGCCTTCGCGCTCGGCTCGCACGGCGATGCCGCGCAGCTGACGTTCACGTTCGGCGGCGACTCCGAGCACGCGCGCGAGCTCGCGTCGGGTCAGCTGCGCCGCCAGCTCGGCCTCAAGCTGCGCGCCGCAGATAGCTGCAACGTCGTGTACGTGATGTGGCGGCTCGATCCGCGCCCCGAGCTCGAGGTGTCGGTCAAGTACAACCCGGGCAAGCGCACGCACGACGAGTGCGGCGCGGAGGGCTACACGAAGGTGCGCGCGTCCCGGCATGCCGCGGTTCCCGCGCTCGATCCGGGCAGCTCGCACGTACTGCGCGCCGAGATTCGCGGGGACGACCTCTACGTCTGGATCGACGGCGCGCTCGCCTGGCACGGCCCGCTGCCCGACGAGGCACGGGCGCTGGCCGGGCCGGCCGGGCTGCGCACCGACAACGTGCGGTTATCCGCGCTCGAGCTCGCGGTCCCGCACGGCTCGGCGGGTGGGCAGTGCAAGCGGCACGGCCGCGAGGATCTCGACGAATAGTGTGTATGATGGCCGCATGGACTCGACAGCGGTCCCTAGCGCGGCCCGGCTCCTCTCGATCATCGAGCTGCAGAACACGTTCGCCGCTGCCGCGCTGAACACCGACGAGATCATGCGCATCGTGGCCGACCGCGCCGCGACCCTGTGCGCGGCCAGCAGCGCGACCGTCGAGCTCGTCGAGGGCGACGACATGGTATGTCGCGCCGCCGCCGGTTCGACGCACCAGCTCGGCCTGCGCCGCTCGAGCAAGTCGGTGCTATCGGGTCGTTGCGTCGCCGAGGGCCGTCCCGTGCATACCGAGGACTGGACGCAGACCTGCGCCCCGCTGATGCACGGCGAGTTCGCGGTCGGCGCGCTCGGCATCGCGGCCGCGAAGACCGGCAAGTTCACGCAAGAGGACGTCGAGACGCTGCGCATTCTCGCGCAGATCATCGCGATCCCGCTGCATCGCACGCGCAGCTTCCCGCGCCCGCGCTACGACAACACGCACGACGCGTTGACCGGCCTCTTGAACCGCCGCGCGTTCGAGGAGCGCGTCAAGGTCGAGCTCGCTCGCCGGACCCGGTATCAGCAATCGTTCTCGCTCGCGTTGCTGGATCTGGACGGCTTCAACACGGCGAACGACCGCTTCGGCGAGGCCGCCGGCGACGAGCTGCTTCGCACGATCGGCACGATCTTGTCGAAGCACACGCGCGTGATGGACGCCTGCTTCAGGTTGGGCGGCGACGAGTTCGCGATCGTGATGCCGGGAACAGCGCTCGACGGCGCGAAGATCCTGGCCGAGCGTTTCCGCTCGCAGATCGCGGAGGCAAACCTGTGCGAAGGCACGGTGACCGCGAGCGTCGGCGTCGTCGAAGCCGTCGACGAAACGCTCGAAGCCCTCGCCGACCGCGTCGACGCCGCGCTGCGCGCCGACAAGGCCGAGAAGGCTCCCCGCAAGAGCCCTTGACTTGCCGGAAGGTCGCCGCTAGAACCAGGCACCTGCCACGCGGGAGTAACTCAGTGGTAGAGTGCAACCTTGCCAAGGTTGACGTCGAGGGTTCGAATCCCTTCTCCCGCTCGATAGTTAGACGATCCGGCCCGTAGCTCCACACCACTTCCCACACCACCTGGGGCGCGGCCGAAAAGTGGCTGCGCGAGATGGGTCGGAAACCTTTTCCACGGAACAATCGGTGCCCGTGCGGCAGTGGCGAGAAGTACAAGCGCTGCTGCTTCCTGAAGGGGTTCCACTTCTACGTGGACGAGGTAGACCGGCGAGGTGCTGCGGTCGGTCCCGCTCAACCGCGAGGCGAGGACCGAGCTCGATCCCCTGCTCGCGGCGCAGCGGGAGAAGTTCATCTCGAAGTTTGGCCGCGAGCCGGGGCCGGATGATCCGGTGTTCTTCGACCTGGACGAGGACAAGCTCCGCGACGACACCGCGGAGGCGATGCGTGCGTCCGGCATCCGGCCGGCGCTGATCTACGCGTACGAGGAGACCGGGTTCGTGATCGATTGTCCGGCCGATCTCGAGGCAGTGTTCGATGTCGGGCTCGTCGAGCGTGTTCTCCACAACTTGGTCGGCAACGCTCTTCGGTACTGCCGCCAGGGTGGCACGATCACGCTGGGCTGTCGGCGATGGCAGGAAGCCGACGGTAGCGTCGAGATCTCGGTCTCCAACACTGGCCCACAAGTTCCGGAGGCTATCCGACCTAACTTGTTCGGTAAGTACGTACGAAGTACAACCGGCAAGCGTGGCATGGGGCTCTACTTTTGCAGCCTAGTCGCAAACGCGCACGGCGGAAGCATCGCGTACGAAGCCCGCAACGATGGTCCCTGCTTCGTGATTCGACTTCCTCCGCGGGCGTAGTCGCATTACGTCGCGACCGACGCACGTATTCTCCGTCGACAATCGGTGGGACGTCCGGACGCGATGTGACGTCCCACAGGTCACCGCGACCGCGCGCGACCCGAGTTCCTCGCGACTGGAGCGCGATACGGTCCCGTCGCCGCACGTCGGCAGGCGTCCGGTACGTCTCGTGAATGCAGGTGGGGCATGATCGGCGAGTTACGTCTCGAAGAGATAGAGACTCTGTTACGCGAACAGACGATCGGGCGGATCGGATGCCACGCACGAGGCCACACGCACGTCTTCCCGGTGACATACGTCTACGATGGCCGCGCGATCTACGGCCATACCGGCGATGGTTTGAAAGTTCGTATGATGCGCGAGAACCCGTCCGTATGCTTCGATGTTGAACAACTGAGTGACTTGCCGAGCTGGCGAAGCGTCATCGTCGTCGGACGATTCGAAGAGCTGCACGGCGACGAGGCCGATGCCGCGATCCAGCGCCTCGTCGCGCGGCTCGATGGCGCACCGCATAGCGAAACCGCGCTTCCTGCGCACGGTGCCGGTCGAGTGGTTCCCGGCGTCGAGATGACAAGTCCACGGCAGTCGGTGGTGTACGCCATCCGGGTCGAGGAAAAGACGGGGCGCTTCGAGCTTGCCAGATGACCTGATGGCTAGACAAGCGGACGACGATAGCCGCCGCGGTGCCCTTCGGGCGACAGCACGATTTGCCAGAGTTGATTGCGCCGCGCTCGAAACGAGCCCGCGCACGTCAGCAGGTAGTAGCACCACCGGCGACGAAATGGCTCCCCGTAGTACTGGAGCGACGGCCACGCGCGAGCGAAGTTCGCGTGCCACGCGAGCAGAGTGCGGTCGTAGTCCGCACCGAAGTTGTGCCAGTCCTCGATCACGAACCTGCCGTCGATGGCCTTCGCGATCTGCGCTGCCGACGGCAGCATCGCGCCGGGAAAGATGTAGCGATCGAGCCAGGGCTCGAATGATTCGGTCTCGAATCGATTACCGATCGTGTGCAGGAGCAACAACCCACCCGGCGCGAGTAAGCGATGCATGCGCTCGAAGAATGGTTTGTAGTTGCGGACACCGACATGCTCGAACATCCCGATCGACACGATGCGATCGAAGCGCCCGTGGATATCGCGGTAGTCGAGCTCGCGGATTTCGACTGGAAGTCCCGCGCAGCGTCGCCGCGCGTGCTCTGCCTGATTACGCGAGACGGTCACGCCGACAACCCGGACGTGATGCTCCGCTGCAGCATGACGTGCCAGCTCGCCGTAGCCACAGCCGACGTCGAGCAACGTCTGGCCGTGACGAAGGTCGAGCTTCGCGCAAGCAAGCTCGATCTTCGCACGTTGCGCGTCGTCGAGATTGTTGGCGGTACGCCAGTACCCACAGCTGTACGCCATCGTGCTGCCGAGCATGGCGGCAAAGAGGTCGTCGCCGAGATCGTAGTGTGCCCGGCCGTTCGCGATGGCGACCCGCTTGCGTTGACGGTTCGAGCTCCGCGCAGCGGCCGACGTCACGAGCGTTCGCCAGATCGAGCCGGCCTGGCGATCAAAGCGCGATGCCGCGATCCGCGTGGCGAGCTCGTCGAGCGCGGCGCAATCCCAGTCGCCGTCGACGTATGCCTCTCCAGCGCCAAGCGTTCCGTCCCTCAGCACGCGCACGAACACTCGATCGTCATGAACCTTGGGGTCCCATGGCATCGCGCCGTCGACCCGGATACCGGCCTCGGCGAGCATGTTTGCCATCCGGGCGCGGGCGCGGCGCGCTATATGGCGCTCGATCACGGCGGTGACTCGGTTCTCGTCGCGCGCGTTCTCCTGATCGATCGAGATCGCGGCAGTCGTCATGTTCGAAGAGCAAGCAAGGTGCGAACCTGCACCCGCGCGCCTTCCGCGATGCGGGAATCCGCGTACAGCCGCAGGCATCGCGGTTGCTTCTGTTTTGCGACCACGATGACGGCGACCTTCCGAGAGCAACATGGACGAGATGCGCGGATCGAGCTGCGGCTCGTTCACGAACGCGCCGATTCCCGTCGGTATCGCGAGCTCGTAGCCCTCGCGCGCTACTGCATAATGCGGATCGAGCGCGAGCTTGGCGATATCGACCGCTGGATCGTACTGGTTATGCCCGCCGTGGGCTGCTTCCAGACGACCGTGACCGTTCACGATGCCGACTACACGACCAAGGCGGTCGCCACCGGCTTCGACGCTGCGCTGTCGATCTGGGATGCGATGTGCCGCCTCGAGCAAGATCTCCGAGAAGCGCGTTCGCGTCGGCCACGCTGAGCGGCAGAGAACGAGTTGTCGTGAACCGATTTTTCGCCGATCGCGGAAAGCGGACCGAGCCGACCGATCAGGTCTTCGCGTGTCCTCTGCATCCGGAGATCCGGCGCAAGCATTCAGGGCGGTGTCCGATCTGCGGGATGCAGCTCGAGGCGAAGGGCCGCGGGAAACAAGCCCAACCCGAGCTCGGCGGGAAGACGGTCGGTGGAGACCGCCTCATCGTTGCGTGTCCACCGATCGCGCCCGCACCCGCTGCGCACTCGCCCCGAGATCACGGAACGTCCCATTCCACAGGATTCGGCGCCGACATGCCGCGCACGACTTTCTTGAAGTGTGCCCACGGCAACGCCGGCCACAGCTCCGTCGTGGCGTGACCATACGTCCGGACCAGCGTTGAGATCTTGGTCGCGATCTCGATGCTCGGGACCGTGAACACGTCGACGTAGTCGTACGGCCCGAGCACCGCAAAGCTCTGCAGCCACTCGGCCTCCGGGCACTCGGCGCGGATCCGCTTCACGACGTCGCGCTCGAGCACCTCGAGCTCGCGGGGCGAACGCATGGTACCGGGCGCGAGACGCGTCAGCATCAAGAAGGTCATCATGCTCGCAGGGCTCGCAAGCGATGTGCCCGTCGCTCGAGGAGCCACTGCATTGGCGTCGAGCTGGCATCGCGCGTGCTTCCCGCCACCCGCAAGCTTACAAGGAGATCGCGATGAACGTCGAAGAGCTGATGACCAAGCCTGCGGTGACGATCCAGGCGCAAGAGTCCCTGAGCGTCGCAGCGCAGAAAATGTGGGACAACGATTGTGGCGTGCTCCCCGTCGTCGGCGGAGACGGGCGCATGATCGGGATCCTCACCGACCGTGACATCTGCATGTCCGCGTGGTCGCGGGGACGGCCGCTGAATGCGATCGGTGCGGAGGAGGCGATGTCGAAGCAGGTGTTTTCGGTCAAGTCCGACTCGGACATCGGGCTTGCCGAGCTGCTGATGGTCAAGCACCAGGTCCGCCGACTTCCAATCGTCGACGCGAATGACAAGCCGGTCGGCATGATCTCTATGAACGACTTCGCGCGCGAGGCGGCGCGACCGGGGAGCCGGATCAAGGATGGCTTCACACGCGCCATCCAAACGCTCGCGGCAATCTGCCAGCCGCGCAAGCGAGCGAAGGCCGCATAGGCTATGACGCGTGCTCCTTAGCAGCACGCCGCCGCCGGGAGTTCGGGCGACAAGTCTTCCGCTGTGCGCGTTGGCTCTCGAGCACGCGGAGTTCCTCGTATAGCGCACGCTCCCGCGGGCTCGGGCGCTCCGCTGTGCAAGGACGTGATCGCTGCGGTCGTCGAGCGGCGGTTCACGTGTTCGCGGTCGGTGAGACCGGCGTAGCGATCGCACTCACGGGCCGCAGCGCCGGTGCGCGCGATTCGAGTGGCACGTTTCCGGCCAGCAGCGTCAACGCATTGGTCGAGGCGCACCGTGAGGTTCGCCGAGAACGCGCGCAGATTCCTCGTCCGCGCGCACGAACGGTGACCGCGATCAGGATGCGAAGCGCGCGGAGCACCTCGATGTGCTCAAGGCCCGGGCCTCTTGCGGCGCCGCGATTCGGTCGTACGCCGATCCGGTAATGCACCGGGCGGTGCAGGTCTCATCCAGGTCCGGTCGGCTTCGATCACAGCCTCCGTGCTGCGGTCCAGCCCGATGCCGGATGGACGCCGACGCTTGGCTGCGCGAGCCTGTTGCGCAGGATCGAGCTTGCTTGGAGTCCCTCGCCGGTTGTTCGGCCGTTTGTTGCGGGCGGGCATGCTCGACGCAAGAGCAAGCTACGTGCCTCTACATCGTCGAAAACGCGCGGCGGCTCGCGAATCGGTTGCGTCTCGAATCGCCGTCCACGAGGCAGGTCATGCAGTAATGGCCTATCTGTGCAGGCGTCGGGTCGGCGGCGCATCGGCGGTCCCACACGGCGGGATTCTCGGCCAGCTCGAGTACGGTGGGGTCACGACATTCCCTACGAGCTGGCTCGAGGACGCCAGAGCGCGGCGAAAGCTAGAGAACGAGATCATGATCGCGCTCGCGGGGCTCGCGGCCGAATACGTCCAGCCGGGGATTGTCGATCACGCCGGCGCGGCCGCCGACCTCGCGCGAGCGCTCGAGATCGCACTCCCTGCGATCTCGGATCCCGAAGAAGCCACGGCATTCATCAACTGGCTGTTCGTGCGAGCGCGCAACCGCCTGCGCGAGCCTTCCTGCCGGCGTGCGATCAAGGCCCTC
>DATJXL010000265.1:0-16134 GCA_035500135.1 Kofleriaceae bacterium | reverse complement strand
CGCGCGCCGACGGCTCGCCGCGGTCGTGCTCGTGTCACGCGTGGTCTCGGCGGTCGGCGCGTTGTGGCTCGCCCATGCCGGCTTCGATGTTCGTGACGCGGGGAGCCCGGCGCGCGCGTGGCTCGTCGTGCTCGCGCTCGTGCTCGTGGTCGAGGCCGCGGCGTGGCTCGTGGTGCGCATTCGCGGCAGCGCGGCGGCGCTCGCGGTCGCGACGGCCGCTGGCTCGGGCGCGCTCGTCGCGGCCATCGTCGTGCGCGAGGCGCCGCGGGTCGCGCTGATCGAGCCGCCGCACGCGCTCGCCGATCACGCGGGCGGCGCGCTCGCGTTCGCGGCGATCGCGGTGGCCGGCATCGCGGCGATCGGATGGATCGCGCGTGTGGTCGCCAGCGCTACGAGATCTGACTCTCGGTGACCGCGCGGAATATCGCGGCGCGCGGACCCGGCGGTGCCGCCGGCGCCGGCGGTGGCGGTGGCCATTCCAGCTCGGTCGCGGCACGCCGCGGCGCCGGCCGATGGCTGTCGGTGTCCTCCATACCCGTGATGTCTCCCGGCATCGCGAATGTTGCTATGCAATACACATTCTCCGCGCGGAGAAGACCAAACCGATGATCTCGCGACGCCCGCGGGCGGCTGCTCGCCCCCAGCGGGGGAACGAGCCCCCTGATAACTTGGTGCTGGTATCGTGGAACGTCCCACCATTCGTCAGCTCGAGTGCCTGGTCGCGGTCGCCGACCAGCTGAGCTTTCGCAAGGCCGCCGGAGCGCTCGGCGTGTCGCAGCCGGCGCTGTCCGCGCAGGTGCAGGCCGCGGAGCAGCTGCTCGGCGTGCAGGTGTTCGAGCGCGATCGCCGCGCCGTGCTCGTGACGCCGGCGGGCGAGGACGTGGTCGCGCGCGCGCGCATCGCGCTCGCGGCGGTGGACGAGGTCGGCGAGGCCGCGCGCCGCCGCGGCGAGCCGCTCGTCGGGCCGCTCCGGCTCGGCGTGATTCCGACGATCGCGCCGTACTGGCTGCCGGCGCTGTTGCCGGCGGTGCGCCGGCAATTTCCCAAGCTCGAGCTCGTGCTGCGCGAGGATCAGACCGCGCGGCTGCTCGCTCAGCTCCATGCCGGTCAGCTCGATGCGGCGCTGGTCGCGCTGCCGGTGCCGGGCGACACGACGGCCGCGCCGATCGCGCACGAGTCGTTCCTGCTCGCGGCCCCGCGCGGCGCGGCGATCCTCCAGCGGCGTGGTCCGGTCGGCGAGCGCGACCTCGCGCTCGAGACCGTGCTGCTGCTCGAGGACGGTCACTGCCTGCGCGACCAGGCGCTCGCCGTCTGCAACCGAAGCGGCGCGGTCGAGTCGATGGCGGTACGCGCGACCAGCCTGCCGACGCTCGTGCAGATGGTCGCGGGCGGGCTCGGCGTCACGCTCCTGCCCGAGGCCGCAGCGGCCGCGCTCGTGCCGGCGCGCGGCCCGGTCGAGGTCGCGCCGTTCGCGAAGCCGCCCGGGCGCACGATCGGGCTGGTCTGGCGCACGTCGTCGGGGAGGCTGCGCGAGTTCAAGATGCTCGCGGAGGTGATGCGCGAGAGCGCGGAGCTGTATCTGCGGAGGCTACGGAGGTAGAACGCGTCCCGGTCGGCGTTGCTATCGCTCGACGTGCACGTACATCCGTAGCCCGAGCGGCAGCTCGATCCCGGGCGCACCGTCGAAGCGCGCGATGACCTCGAGCACGCGCGTGTCGAGCGTGCGGCGAATCGACCGGTCGTCGTCCACGATCAGGATGCGAGGCACCGCACCAACCCTTGCGGTTCCACGCGACGTGCCAGCGCAAGTCGTCGAGATCCCGTGGAAGATGGTAGCGGGAGTAACGTTTCGTTGCTGCCTCGTCGAGGAGGTCTTGACAGTGTTATATGACAGTGTCACATTGGGCTCGTGAGCACGACGTGGACTCTGGGCGAGCTGGTGACCGAAGCGGCGCGGCGGATCGCGGCGCTGCCGCCGCCCAAGAACGGCCAGGTGCGCGCGGTGCCCGACGAGCGAACGATCCGCTACTACGCGGCGCTCGGCCTGCTCGATCGCCCGGCCGCGATGAAGGGACGCACCGCGCTCTACAGCGCGCGCCACCTCGCGCAGGTCGTCGCGATCAAGCGCATGCAGAGCGCGGGCAAGAGCCTCGCGGAGATCGAGGCGCTGTGGCCGAGCCTGGACGACGGATCGCTGGCGCGGATGACGGGGATCGCGATCGCGGCGAAGCCGAGGGCGGGGCGGAAGGAGTTCTGGAAAGAGAGGCGTGAGGCGTCAGCCGTCAGCCGTCAGGTCGAACCGGCAGATCCGGAACCAGAGCCGGAGATCGCGAACGGTTCTGGTCTGGAGCCTGAAGCCCGAAGCCTGAAGCCTGAAGGCTGTCTTCAGCTCGTGCTGCAGCTCGCGCCCGGCATCTCGCTCGTGCTCGAGCAACCACCCACGTACACACCTGCCGACCTCCGCGCGATCCGCGCGGCGGCGGCGCCACTGCTTGCGGAGCTCGCGAAACGCGGGACCATGGAGGAGTCATGACTGCACTACCGATCGTGTTGATGACGGAAGAAGAGGTGGCCGGGTTCGGCCAGGGCGAGCGCGGCTTCGGCGCGCTGCGCTGCGAGCGCGGCGCGTTGCCGCTCGCGGCGATGGATGTCGACGCGCGCGTGGTCGGCGTGCTCGCGTCGATCGACGTGGCGCAGACATTCGTCAACACGACCGGTGCCGCGATCGAGGCGACGTACGTCTTCCCGCTGCCCGAGCGCGCGGCCGTCCACAGGTTCCGCATGGAAGTGGGCGGGCGCGTCGTCGAGGGTGTCGTCGAGGAGCGCGGCGAGGCGCGCGAGCAGTACGACGCCGCGATCGCGGCCGGGCATCGCGCGGCGATCACCGAGCAGGATCGCGCCGACGTGTTCACGCTGCGCGTCGGCAACCTCATGCCGGGCGAGGCGGCGATCGTGCGGCTGTCGCTCGTCGGGCCGCTCGCGATCGACGACGGCGAGGTCACGTTCCGGTTCCCGCTCGTGGTCGCGCCGCGCTACATGCCGGGCACGGCGCTGGGCGGCGAGCAGGCCGGCCTCGGCGTCGCCGAGGACACGACGCTCGTGCCCGACGCGTCGCGGATCTCGCCGCCGGTGCGGCTGCCGGGCCTGCCGAACCCGGTGCGGCTCGGGCTGCGCGTCGCGCTCGAGGATCCGCGCGCGCGCGAGCTCGCGTCCAGCTTGCACGCCGTGATCGACAGTGTTCGCGATGCCCGCGTGATCGAGGTGCGGCCGGGCGAGCGGCTCGACCGCGACTTCATCCTGCGCTGGCGCATCGCCGACGCCGAGCTCGCGAGCTCGCTCGCATGCAGCGACGACGCCGACGGTCGCGGCGGCACGTTCATGCTGACGTTCGTGCCGCCCGCGAGCGCGGCCGTGGCGGCGAAGCCGCGCGACGTCGTGTTCGTGATCGATCGCTCGGGCTCGATGGGCGGCTGGAAGATGGTCGCGGCGCGCCGCGCGGTCGCGCGCATGATCGACACGCTGACGTCGCGCGATCGCTTCCACGTGGTCGCGTTCGACAACGTCGTCGAGGTTCTGCCCGAGAAGGGCCTCGCGGCGGCGACCGATCGCAATCGCTTCACGGCGGTCGAGGCGCTCGCGAAGATCGACGCGCGCGGCGGCACCGAGCTCGCGGCGCCGCTTGCACACGCGGTGCAGCTGCTCGCCGGCGGGCACGACGACCGCGCGCGCGTCGTCGTGCTCGTCACCGACGGCCAGGTCGGCAACGAGGATCACATCCTGCAGCTCGTCGCGCCGCAGCTGCGCAACGTGCGCGTGTTCACGCTTGGCATCGATCAGGCGGTCAACGCCGGGTTCTTGCGCCGGCTCGCCGGCGCGGGCGGCGGCCTGTGCGAGCTCGTCGAGTCGGAAGATCGCCTCGACGCGGTGATGGCGAAGGTGCACCGCCGGATCGGCACGCCGATCGCGACCGAGCTCGCGGTGCAGAGCAGCACGCTCGAGCTCGACCGCGCGACGATCGCGCCGCGCCGGCTGCCCGATGTCTACGCGGGCGCGCCGGTGGTCGTGCTCGGCCGGTATCGCGGTCCCGCACCGGCGGCCGCGTCGATCGAGCTGACCGGCACGAGCTTCGGCGATCCGCTGAAGCTCGCGGTCACGCGCACGCCGGCCACCGCGGCGGGCTGGCTCGCCGCGAGCTGGGCGCGCTGGCACATCCGCGAGCTCGAGGATCGCTACGCGATCGGCGAGCATCACGTCGAGGCCGAGATCGTGAGCGTGTCGAAGGCATATCGCGTGCTGTCGCGGTTCACCGCGTATCTCGCGATCGACCGCAGCGAGATCGCGAATCGCACCGGGCATGTGAATCCGATCGTGCAACCGGTCGACTCGCCGGCCGGGTGGGCAAACGACCAGGGGCGCGCGTCGACGCGGGCCGGCGTGCTGAAGCCGCACCGTGCGATGCCGGGCAGCGGAAGCATGGCGATGCCGGCGCCGGCGCCGGTGCCGGCGGCCCCGGCGCTGCCAACTGGAGCCCCGCCGCCGATCTTCGCGCGCGCGAAGGCCGCGTCGGCGCCGATGGCGTCGCAAGCCGCGCCGCCGCCGCAGCCACCGCGCCAGGCGCCGACGCTCGCCAGCCGCTCGCCCGCGAGCAGCCACTATAGCCCGCGGCTCGAGCAGGACGACAAGACGACGGCCGCGGCGCCGCCGGATGCGAGCGCGTACCTGAAGAGCCTCGGCGAGCTCGCACGCGAGCTGTCGGCGCAGGCGAGCGGGCGGTGCGACGCCGCCGCGATCCGCTTGTTGCGCCAGCGGCTCGGCGAGTGGCTCGAGGACCTGCGCTCGGTCGGCGCCGACGACCGGCTCGCCGGGCTCGTCGAGCACCAGGTGAAGCGGCTGTCGGCGGCGCTCGCGCTCGGGACGTCGCTCGCGAGCGAGGCGGCGGCCGTCGCGGCCGAGCTGATGAAGCTCGCGGCCGGCGCGCCGCCGGCGCCGCCGCAAGGCCGTGCGTTCTGGAAGTAACACTGCTACGACCAGCGCGTGAGCCGCGTTTTCGCCGCCGCGCTGCTGGTCGTCGCGTGCTCGCATCGCGACGTCCGGCCGCCGGACCCTATCGTCCGCGCGCCGGACCCTATCGTCCGCGCGCCGGACGCTGCGCCGGTCGACGCCCCGCACGCGCTCGCGATCGTCGACGCGCCGATCGCGTGGAGCGACGAGCGCGCCCGGTTGACGCTCGAGTACCGGCGCGCGCACAGCGATCCCGCCGCGGCCGATCTGACGATCGAGCCGCACGTGATCGTGCTGCATTACACCGACGGCAGCTCGGCGAACGCGACGCGTGCGTACTTCGATGCGCCTCGCATCGAGGCCGCGCGCGCACAGCTCGCCCGCGCGGGTGCGGTCAACGTGTCGGCGCATTTCTTGATCGATCGCGACGGCACGATCTACCGGCTGCAGCCCGAGACGCGGTTCGCGCGCCATTGCATCGGGCTCAACCACGTCGCGATCGGCATCGAGAACGTCGGCGACGAGCACGCGTATCCGCTCACCGACGCGCAGGTTGCCGCCGATGCCGCGCTCGTGCGCGAGCTCGTGGCGCGCTTCCCGATCACGCACCTGCTCGGACACCACGAGGTGATGAAGTTCGAAGCGAGCCCGTACTACGTCGAGCGCGATCCGACGTATCGCAACGACAAGCCGGATCCGGGCGCGAGGTTCATGGCGCTCGTCCGCGCGCGGGTCGCCGATCTGCACCTGCGCGGGCCCGCCGATCGATGACGTTCAGCGACGGCCCGAGCCGCCCCGCTTGAGCGTGACGCGGTGCGAGTAGTTGTTGACCTTGATCTTGATCGTCTCGGTGTCGGGCGCGTAGCCATCCTTGGCGAGCGTGATCGTCGTCGGTTCGAACGCGGGAAGCTTGATGCTCGTCGGCGTGATGCCGACGACCTTGCCGCCGACGGTGATCGTCGCGCCCATCGGGTTCGACGTCACGCGCACCGCGTACAGCGCGCGCGACAGCCTGATCGGATCGATCGACGCGCCGTCCACGGTCGGCGTGATCGATTTGACGAACGGGAAGTAGCGCGCCTTGCGCACGGTCAGCTTGGCCTCGACACCGCACGGCAGCTGGAACGTTCCGGGCGTCGTGCCGAGCACGGTCTTGTCCGCGCCCACGATCTCGGCGCCGGGCGGCACCGTGGTGAGCTCGACCTTGCACGTGCCGGGCGCCGTGGCGGCGGTCGAGCCGTTCGATCCGACCGGCGCGGTCGCCGCGGTCTGCGAGCCACTGCCGACGTCGCGCGGTGTCGGATTCGGAGGCGGCATCGAAACGATCTTCGCGGTGCCGCCGCGGCCGCCGTTCGCGGCCGCGCTGTGCCGGTTGCCGCCGAGCAGCACGATCGCGGTCACGGCCAGCGCCCCGAGCGCGACCGCCGCGCTGGCCGCGATGATCACGATGCGTCGCTTGCGCGAGCGCTGCGCCGGATCGACGAATGCATGGTCGTCGAACTGGACCGGCTCGCTGTCCTGGAAGAAGCCGGTGTTGCCGTCGCTGACCATCTGCTGCGGCGCATACGGCGCGACGACACCACCGGGCACGAACGCACCCGTGTACGGTCCCGGCGGCGCGGGCGACACGCCCACCGCCGGCGGCGGGGGTGGCGGCATCGCGACCTGGCCGGGCAGCGGCGTCGTGATCACGTACATCTGCTCGCTCGGCACCGCTGCGGCCGCGCCCGGATCGACCGGCGGCGCGAACCCCGGTGCGAGCGGCGGAGGAGGCGGCGCGTCCTGCACGCCGTTCGCCGCCGGCATCTCGGCCGAGTGCTCGGGCTCGACCGGCATCGGCTTGAGCGGCTCCATCAGTGTCGGATCGATCTCGATCTTCGCGCCGATGTTCGTGGGCTTGTCTTCCCACGCGACCGCGGTCAACGCCTTCTCGGGGATCGCGAACACCGGATTGCCGGTCGCCGGCGCCTGCCGCGCGACCTCGACCTTCGCGGGCTCGCTCCAGCCCCCGGCCGCGGTCGGATCGGTCGAGATCGTCCAGTCGCCCGTCGGCGGCCCTTTCGGTGCGGTCGTCGCCGCGACGACGACCGCAGCTTCCTTCTCGCTCGGCGGAATCACCGTCGGCTGCGCCGCGTCGGGCGTCATCGTCCAGTCCTCGTCGGGGATCGCCGCCATGATCTCCGAAGCGCGCATGCCGCCGCTGCGCGAGCTCGCCGGCGACGGCGCGGGCGGGGCGAGCGCGGCCGCGTCGACAGGCGCCGCGGGCGGCGCACCGACGTAGGCCTTGTCGCTGTCGTCGTAGCGCATCGCGCTCGGCGCCGCAGCGGGCGCGGGATCATCGGGGGGCGCGGTGTCGGCCGCGGTGGTGGCGCGATCGGCGTCGTCGGTCGGCGCCGCGCTCTGCGGCGATGACGAGGTCACCGCGGGCGGCCGCACGATCGGCACCGGCGCGACCGGAGTCGGATGACGCGGACCGACGGGCGGAGGCGTCGATGGCGCGGCCGCGCGACGCGGCGTCAGCATCGCGCGCGCGGCATCGGGTGTCGTCGGCACGCCGAACGGCATCGTCGCGGCGGGTCGCACCGCCGGCATGCCGAGCGTGGTCTGTCGCGTCGGCGAACCCTTGTCGCCGGTCGGCTTGTCGGCGGCCTCTGGCTCGGGCTCGGGCGCCGCGGGTTTCGCGACCGGCGCCGGCGGTCGCAGCGTCGGCGTCATGCCGAACGACGTCGACGTGCGCGGCGCTTGGGCCGCCCCGGTCGGCTCGAGCGCGGGTCGAGCCGGCGCGGCCGCGGCGACCACGGGCGGTGCGGGCGTCGCTGGCGGCGGAGCGGCTGCAGCCGGCGCGGGCGGATTCGTCGGCGACTTCGGCCGACCGCCCGGCGGCGTTGCCGGGATCGTCGGGATGACGAACTTCTGCCCCGCCTTCGGCGTGTCCCCGGCAGGGGCCATCGCGCCGCTACCGCTCGCGCTGCCCATCTCGCGCAGCGCCGCGAGATCGCCGATCACGACGCACTCGGCGAGCGCGTTCGCCGAATCGACGCGGCCGCCGACGCGCGGCGGCACCGGCCGCGGCTCGGCCGGCACCTGCGCCGGGCGCGGCGCCACGCTCGGCGGCTGCGGCTTCATCGCGAGCCGCGCCTTCTCGAGCTCGCCGAGCACGGTCTTGCTCGACTCGTCGAGGTCGGTGAACTTGATCGTCATGCCGGCGCGGCCGTGCAGGCCCTGCGGCTTGGCCGACGACTGCAACACCTCCGCCTCGCCCTCGACCATCACGCTGCCGTCGCTGAGGGTCAGCGCGAACCGGCCCCGTCGCCCGGCCGGAACCGGCTGCGCGGAGGGTACGAACAGCCCCGCGCGTTCCGCGTAGCGCCGAAACGCCGCGACGAACTGCTCGGGTGTTGCGCAGGCCGAGACCAGGTAGATCGGAGCCCCAGTCGTCACCTACCACCAGTGTAGGCCCATCCCCCGAAAAATGAAAACGGACGCCGGAGGCGCCCGCTTCGTTTTCCTCTGCTCTCGCAGAGCGCTCGCTACATGATCAGGAAGTCGTGCGCGCGGACGGTCTTCCGACCGTTCTCGCCGGCGCGCTTCGCCGCCTGCGCGACGAGCCACCCGACGTAGCCGTTGAGGCCGTCGAGCGCATCGCCGGCGGTGTTGCAACCGGCGTCCTTGATCATCTGGCGAACCTTCGAAGCGACGAGCAGCATCTCCTTGGGAGCGCCACCGCCACCGCCGCCGGCGGCGGCCTTACCCTTCTTTGCCTTGGCCATCTGTATTCTCCTGCTTGTTTGGGGCGCACTTCTTTTACACCCCTCGTTCGCCGTGAAAAGCGGTTCCGGGCGGTTTTTCTCGCGATCTACGGTGTCGCTATTTAGCGCTGGAGCTTGACGACGAACGCATCAGGCGGTGGCGCTTTCGCGAGCACCGGGTTGGATTCGTCGCGCTTGGAGTCGATCGGCGGGTCCACGACGTCGAGCTTGAACCGGAAGATCCCGACGACGACGACGTTGCCCTTCGCGTCGAGCGCGATGCCGCGGCCCTGATCGTGGTCGTGATCGCCCCACGTGTCGACCCACAGCGGCGTGCCTTTCTGGTCGAGCTTGATGACGAACACGTCCTTGTTGCCCTTGCTCGCGAGCGCGCCGCCCTTGCCGAAATCGACCGAGCCTTGAAACCAACCGGTCGTGACCGTGTTGCCCGCGTCGTCGGCTGCCACGCCCCACGCGACGTCCTCTTTTTCCGCGCCGAACGTGCGCGCCCACACGAGCTTGCCGTCGGTGGTGAACCGCGCGATGTACGCGTCGGCCTCGCCGAGCGACGGGTGATCGTCGCTCGCGCCGAACGAGATGCTCTTGTCGAACGAGCCGACCATCGTGACGTTGCCGGCGGGATCGACGGCGACGCCGCCCGCGACGTCGTTGAACGCGTTGCCGAAGCGTTGCGACCACACGTGATCGCCGTTGGTGTCGTACTTCGCGAGCACGACGTCGTTATCGGAGCCGCCGGCCGCGACGAGCGGCGCGCCGCCGAAGTCGGCCTTGTCCTGGAAGTGACCCTGCACGTAGATGTTGCCGTTCGCGTCGCACGCGACGTGCAACAGCGTGTCGTCGTAGCGGCCGCCGAACGACTTGATCCACTCGACGTCGCCGCTTGCCTTGAGCTTGACGAGCAGCGCGTCGGTGTGGCCCTTCGACTTCAGGTGCCAGCCGCCGATGTCGAGCGCGTCGGAGTACGAGCCGGCGATGACCCAGCCGCCGTCGGGCGCGGGCGCGACCGCGTTCGCGCCGTCGCTGTCGATGCCGCCGAACGTCCACAGCCACTGCACGGCACCCTTGGTGTCGAACGCGGCGACGAACGCGTCGTCGGAGCCGACCGCCTTGTGATCGTACTCGCCGATCTTCAGCTCGTCGGCGAAGTTGCCGACGACGACGACGGTGTCGCCGCGCACGGCGACGCCGTTCGCGACATCCTCGCGCGCGGCGCCGAACGTCTGCGCCCACTGCAGCTTGCCGGCGGCGTCGTACTTGACGACGAACGCGTCCGACTTGCCGCCGGCCGCGCGCTTGCCGACGCTGCCGCCGAAATCGATCTCGCCTTCGTAGTAGCCGACGGTGTAGACCGCGTCGTCGGCGCCGACCGCGACGCCCTTCGGCGCGTCGATGCCGAGCCCGCCGAACGCGGCCGACCACATCGGCTTGCCGGTCGCGCCGCCCGGATCGGCGGCGAGCGGCGGCAGCGGCGTCTTCGGCACCGGCTTCTTCTCCGCGCGCGTGTTCTCGACCGGCTTGGGCTCGGGCTGCGCCGGTTCGGATTTCGAGCATGCACCGACGACAACGACCACGACGAGCGAGAGCCAACGCATGCGCGCATGATGTCATGGCGCGCCGCGCGCAGCCATGTAGGATGCGCGTCGTGATCGCGCCGCGCCGCCGCTTGCTGGTCGTTGCAACCGCGCTCGTCGCGGGGTGTCCAAGCCAGAGCGGGCGGGTCGTCGCGCCGACGCCGGCGCCGGCGCCGACCGCGGATGCGGCCGTGCGGCTTCGCGTCGCACAGGCCGAGGCGAGGCGCGCGGACGGCGCGAGCGAGCTGCTCGAGCTGTTTCATCACGGCAACCCGGCCGAGCAGGCGCTCGCGGCGCGCGGGCTCGCGCGTATCGGCGAGCCGCCGGCCGAGTTGCAGGATGCCGTCGCGCTCGCCGAGACGCTCGACGAAAAGCCGCCGACCACGCCGATCGCGATGGAGCAGCACGAGCGCGCCGCGCTCGAGCTCGGCAGGCGCGGGCGCAAGAAGATCGCGCTGACCGAGCCACAGCGCGCGAAGCTGCTCGAGTGGACGAACGATCCGGATCGCGCGGTGCGCTTTGCCGCGACGTACGCGCTCGCGCGCGAGCACGAGCCACCCGCGAATCCCGCGACGCTCGCGGCGCTGAGCGCACGGATCGCCGACGCCGACGGCGAGACGCGCGCACAGGCGATCGACGGGCTCGCGCGTCGCGAGGCGATCGCGATGGCGCTTCCGGAAGTGATCGCCGAGCTCGGCGATCCCGACTGGCGCGTCGAGATCGCGGCGATACGGGCGCTCGTCCACGAGCCCGACGGCCGCGCCGCGGTCACGCGGCTCGTCACGAGCACGCGGCCTCAGGTGGCGATCGAAGCCCTCCACTTGCTGCAGCCGTACGGTGGCGAGCGCGCCGTCGCCGATGCGCTCGGTCCGCTGCGCGACGCGCCGGGCTGGGGCGGCTGCCTCGCGACCGCAGCGCTCGAGCGCGCGGCGGCGCATCCGAGCTACGGCGCCGTCGAGCACTGCGGGCGCGACGAGCTCTCCGATGCACACCGCCTCGCGCTCGTCGCAGACATGATCGTCGCCCACGTCGGTGACCTCGGCGCGCGCCGCGAGGCGCTGCGCGTGCTCGCCGAGCACGTCGATCCGCGCGTGCGCGCCGCCGCGCTGCCCGCGCTGCCCGCGCTGTGGCACGAAGCCGAAGACGACGCCGACCACCGCGCGCTGGTCGCGCAGCTCGCCGCCGCGATCGCGTCGCCCGATCTCGGGCTCGCGGGCGCCGCGGTCGAGGCCGCGCCCGCGATGTACGAGACGATCGTGCAGGACCCGCTGCGCGCGCAGCTCGATGCCGCGATCGTCGCGCGCGCGAATCGCGAGCGCGACGTCGAGCTGTCGGCAGACCTCCACGAGCTGATCGGCAAGCAGCACATCGCGGCGGGCGCGCAGGCCTGCCGCGACCACGTGATGCAAACGCCGCCGGTGGTCGCTCGCGCCGCCGCCAAGTGCCTCGCCGACCTCGGCGAGGCCGTGGTCGCGCCGGGGATTCCGCCCGCCGTGCCACCGCCGGTCGACGTCGCCGCCGTGATCGGCCGCGATCTGCGCTGGCACCTGCAGACCACGCGCGGCGAGATCGTGATCCATCTTTTGCCCGACGTCGCGCCGTGGGCGGTCGCGATGGTCGTCCAGCTCTCGCGCAAGGGCTTCTACGACCACACCGAGTTTCACCGCGTCGTGCCCGGCTTCGTCGTGCAGGGCGGCGATCCGACCGGCACCGGCGCGGGCGGCCCCGGCTTCACGCTTCCGGCCGAGCCGGCGCTGCCATCCGACGGGCCCGGTTTCATCGCGGGCGCGGTCGGGATCGCCGACGCCGGCCGCGACTCCGGCGGCTCGCAGTTCTTCATCATGCACGCGCGCGCGCCGCACCTCGACGGCCGCTACACGTGGTTCGGGCAGGTCATCGCCGGGCAGGACGTCGCCGACGCGTTGGTCATCGGCGATCGCGTCGTGCACGCGACGATCGAGGAGCGCTAGCGCGTGCGATGGTTGCGCGTCGCGGTGCCGCTCGCCGCGTACGTCGCGCTCGCCGTCGTCGTCGCGCTCTACTCCGACAACGCGATCGATCGCGCGGTCAGCGCGGGATTGCGGCGCACGGACGCGCTCGATCTCGCGTGGCGCGTCGCGAGCTGGCCCGGCGACCACATCGCCAGCGTCGTCGTGCCGATCGTCGCGATCGCGGCGCTCGTCGCGGCGCGAGCCTCGCGCGAGGCCGCCTGCCTCGCCACATCGGTCGTCGCCGCGACCACGCTCGGCCAGCTGACGCGCTGGATCGTCGACCGACCGCGCCCGCCGCACGCGCTCGTGCACGCGACCGGCGCGAGCTTCCCGTCGGGCCACGTCACCGAGTACGTCGGGCTGTTCGGCATGCTCGCCGTGATCGCGGCCGTGCGCGTGCACGACATCGCGCTGCGGCGGGCCGCGATCGCCGCGTGCGCGCTGCTCGTCGTCGCGGTCGGCCCGTCGCGCGTCTACCTCGGCGCGCACTGGCCGAGCGACGCGCTGGGCGGGTATCTGCTCGGCACGGCGTGCGTCGCGGCCGTGGCGCGGGTCTATCGCGCGCATCGTTAGATCCCCGATCGCGACATCGCGGATCTCACCGCGTTCCACGCGACGTGCTAGCCGGCGTGCTACCACCACGCGCCGAGCGCGAGCATCCCGAGCACGCCGAGCTTGGTGCCGCCCATGACCTGTCCGATCGCCTCGCCGCCGCCGACCGCGGTGAGCGTGTACGTGCCGAGCCGGCCGCGCGCGACCGCGCCGAACAGCGAATCCCAGCGCGCGCCGAGGTCGGTCGACGAGCCGAGCCCGTCGCGCACGCGCGCGACGCCGCCGACCGCCGTGGTCTGCGTCACCGGCTCGATCGCCGACGCCGCGGCTTCGCCGTCGTGGTGCGCAGCATCGAGATCGGCGCCGAACGTGACCGACGCGGTCGCTAGCCCGGCGCCGATGCGGCGCGAGATCGCGAGCGTCGACTCGATCTCGCCGTCGGGCTCGGTGAGCCCTTCCGGCTTGTACGCGACCGCGGCGAGCACGCCGATCGGGTGAGCGTTCGCGTCGACGATCACGAACGACGCGGTCGCGCTCGGCCGGGTCGAGCCGACGTCGTACTGCACGCCGGCCGCGATCGTGAGGCGCTCGAAGAGCAGCGCCTCGGCGGTGAGGCCGCCGATCGCCTCGGCGTGCGCGCCGCCCCAGCCGGCCTGGATCTCACCGCCGAGCCCGGGAGCTGCGGTGATCGGCCCCGCTGGCACCTGTTCCCGGACCAGGAGCGCGCCTGGATCGGCGGCGGCGATGCCGGCGCCGGCGACGAGCGCGTACGACGCGGCGACGAACGAGAGCTGCTTCATCGCGCCCTGTATACAGCGACCCGAAGGCAGTAGGCTACGCGCGTGATCGCGATCTTGGGAACCGGTCTGCTCGGCTCGGGCTTCGCGCGCGCTCTCTTGCGCAAGGGCGAGCACGTCCACGTCTGGAATCGCACGCCCGAAAAGGCGCGCGCGCTCGAGGCCGACGGCGCGCGGGCGTTCGGCGACCCCGCGGAGGCCGCGCGCGGCGCCGACCGCGTGCACGTCGTGCTCGCCGACGACGGCGCGGTCGATCAAACGCTCGCGGCCGCCGCCGGCGAGATCGTGGGCAAGCTCGTCGTCGATCACACGACGACGTCGACCGCCGGCGCGCGCGCGCGCACCGCGAGCTGGCCAGCCCGCGGCGTGACGTACCTGCACGCGCCGGTGTTCATGGGCCCGCAGAACGCGCTCGAAGGCACCGGGCTCATGCTCGTGTCGGGCGAGCCCGAGCTGGTCGCGCGCGTGCGGCCGCTGCTCGCGCCGATGACCGGCAAGCTCGTCGAGCTCGGTCCGCGCGTCGACGCGGCCGCCGCGTTCAAGCTGCTCGGCAACCTCTTGCTCGTCGCGCTCGCGGGCGGCTTCACGGACATGCTCTCGCTCGGCAAGGCGATGGGCGTCGCGCCGGCCGAGGTCGCGTCGCTGCTCGACTTCTTCAATCCCGGCGGCTCGCTCGCGGCGCGCATGCAGCGCGTCGTGTCGGCCGACTTCGAGCACGCGTCGTGGACGCTCGCGATGGCGCGCAAGGACGCGCGCCTCATGCAAGCCGAGGCCGACATCGCGGCGGTGCCGCTGATCGCGGTGCCCGCGATCGCGGCCCAGATGGACGCGATGCTCGCGCGCGGCTTCGCCGAGCTCGACTGGAGCGTGATCGCGAAGGACGCGCTCGCGCCGCGTTGAGGTCAGCGCGCGTGGCGGCCGCTCATGTGCGTCCGTGCGGTCACCGCACTAGCGAGCTAGCTGCGTGCGGGCCGGGGTTTGAGATCGTGCTTCTCCATGAGCCGGATCAACGCGAACCGCGAGATCCCGAGCTGGCGCGCGGCCTGGGTCTGGTTGCCGGCATGGGCGTCGAGCGCGGCGACCACGGCGTCGCGCTCGAAGCTCGCGACGCGCTGGCGGACGTCGGTGAGGACGCGCTCGGGCGCGCCGCCGGTTGCCGCCGCGGCAGCCGGAGCGCGCGCGCGCAGGCGGTCGGCGAAGTGAACCGCCTCGATGCGGCCGCGCCCCGAGAGCACGACGGCGCGCTCGATCACGTTGCGGAGCTCGCGCACGTTGCCGGGCCAGTCGTACGCGACGAGCAGCGCGAGCGATTCGGGCGCGAGCGATGCCGTCGCCGCACCTTCGCCGAGATCGGCCGACAGCTCGCGCGCGAACTGCGCCGCGAGCAGCGGGATCTCGCTCTTGCGATCGCGCAGGGGCGGCACCGGGATCACGAACGCGCTGATCCGGAAGTAGAGATCCTCGCGGAACCGGCCGCGCCGGACCTCGGCTTCGAGATCGCGGTTGGTCGCACACACCAGCCGGACGTCGATCGGGATCTCCTTGGTGCCGCCGACCCGCACGATGCGGCGCTGCTCGAGCACGCGCAGCAGCTTCGCTTGCGTGCTCGGCGACAGCTCGCCGATCTCGTCGAGGAACAGCGTGCCGCCCTGCGCCGCCTCGAAGAAGCCGGCCTTCGTGCCGAGCGCGCCGGTGAACGCGCCTTTCTCGTGGCCGAACAGCTCGGCCTCGACCAGCGACTCCGATAGCGACGCGCAGTTGAGCCGCACGTAGGGCCCGCCCTTGCGCGGCGACAGCTGGTGCACGCTCTCGGCGACGACCTCCTTGCCCGCGCCGGTCTCGCCGACGACGAGCACGGTGATCTGCGACGGCGCGACGCGCTTTGCGAGCTCGTACACCTGCTTCATCATCGGGTCGGCGACGATGACTTCGCGCCCGAGGCCGGGCACCGAGCTCGTCGTGCGTTGCGCCGCACGCGGCGAGCGAGCGCCGCGCAAGCGCTCGCGCGCGACGCCGATCAGCTCGCCGGCGTGCGAGCCATCCTCCGGGAACGTCGCGATGCCGGTGTGCACCGCGATGCCGCGCCCGGCCTCGCCCGCGCGGCGCGCCACGACCTCGGCCGCGGCGCGGTTGGTCTCGGGCAAGACGAGCGCGATCTCGTCCGCGCCGTACTCGGCGAGCAGATCCATGCGGCGCAGATGCTCGAGCACGCGCTCGATGTGCGTCGTGACCGGATCGGGCGGGCCCTCGAACCGCATCATCACGAGCGCGAGCGGACGGTGGTAGCGAACCGCGCGATCGACCTCGGAGTCGAGTCGATCCTCGAACTCGCCGACGGTCGCGACGTGGCGCGCGGTCCGGCTCGCGCTGGTCGTCGCGACCACCGCGAGTGCGGGACCGATCGCGACGACGTCGCCGGCGGTGAGCCGGCGCGGGCCGAGGATCGCGGCGC
>DATJXL010000264.1:0-5910 GCA_035500135.1 Kofleriaceae bacterium | reverse complement strand
ACGCACGCGAATGATCGCGGCGACCGTGCGCGTGAAGTCGCGGCTCACGGAGGCGTCGTCGCCGTGGTGCTTCGCCGGGCTCTACCTCGGCGAGCAGCACGTCACCGGCGGCGTGCGGCCGCCGCCCGAGCGCGCAGAGTGGGAGCAGACGGTCACCGAGCTGCTCGCCGCGCTCGAGACCGCGGACGTGTTCGCCGCGCAGCGCGTGATCGATCGCCGGTTTCCCGGCGCGCAGCTGTCGCTGTCGGCGCTGTTGCCGGGGCGCCGCGAGCCCGTGCTCGAGGCCGTGCTCGGCGACGCGATCCAGAACGCCGAGGATCAACTCGCCGACGCGTACGAGGAGCACGCGCCGCTCGTGCGCTGGCTCGTCGCGCACGAGCTGCCGGTGCCCGAGATCCTGCACACGGTCGCCGAAGCGGCGCTGCGCCGGCGCGTGCTCGCGAACCTCGAGTCCGAGCAGGCGAGCTTCCAGGCGCTGCGCGAGCACCTGCACGAGGCGGCCGGCGTGCGGGTCAGCCTCGACACGCCCGAGATCGCGCACGCCGCGAGCGAGGGGCTGCGCCGGTTGATCGATCGCGTCGCGGCATCGCCCGACGGCGAGCTCGATCCGTCCGCCCTCGACACGCTCGCGCGCGCGGCGGAAGTCGCGGCGCGCATGAAGAGCGGCGTCGATCTGTGGTTCGCGCAGAACGCGACGTGGCGGCTGCTCGCGCACATGCCGGAGCTGCGCCAGCGCGCGGCCGGCGGCGATCGCATCGCCGTGCAATCGATCGCCGATCTCGAGCGGCTCGCGCGCGCGCTCAAGCTGGCGGTGAAGTGACCCGCACGTTCGCGATCGTCATGGTCTGCGCGTGCAGCAGCAAGGACGCGGCGCCACCACCACCGCCTCCCGCGCAGGCGGCGCCGCTCGCCGACGCCGCGGCGCCGCGGGGCGCGACGCTCCAGTCGCTGGACGTGACGGCCGTCGGCGATCGCTGGAGCGCGACCGCAACCTGGGACGTCGGGCGGCCGGCGAGGTTCATCGGCGACAAGGTAGCCGCGCGATGCGCGGTCGGCGATCGCGTCTACACCGACGTCGCGCACGTGGTCGGCCGCGACGGGATCGCGAAGATATTTTCGGAACCGCTCCCCGCGCGGCCCGAGCGGTGCGAGCTCCGGCTGTACAAGATGCACGTCGGATCGGATGCGCTGTCCGTGGCATGCTGGACGCCGACCGGCATCACAGCCGGGCCCTGTACCGCGATGCCGAAGCCGCTGCCGCCGCACGGCCCGGTGGCGATCGAAGATCTGCAGGTCGAGCTGTCGCCGTCGCGCGTGCTCCGTGCGACCTGGACGATCGTCGCCGCTGCGGCCTCGAATTCGAACATGATCCGACCGACCGTCGAGTGCCAGGTCGGCGACCGCGTGTACTCGTCGCCGCCGCGATCGTTCGCGTTCATCGACAGCGGGCTCGGACCGGGCGACCGCCGGCTCGTCACGCGCTACGCATTTTCCGACGCCGAGCCGACGGCCGATCCAGACCGCTGCCGGATCGTGCTCTACTTCGAGCGCCACGAGTTCGATCACGAGCCGATCGAGGTCGCGACCGCGTGCTGGACGCGCGCCGGCACCACGCCGGGTCCGTGCGCGACGTGGCCGGCGGTCGCGCCGGGTAAGCGACCGGTCGAGGTCTCGCACCTCGCGATCGTGCGCGCGACCCATGCCGACGAGCTCGACCTCGAGCTGCCCAAGCGGACCGCGCCGCGCGAGCGGTACGCGGTCGAAGCCGATGTGAAAGTGGGCGAGCCCGCCGGCATCCCGAACGGACTGTCCGCGCACGTGCGCTATCGCGACGGCTCGGCGTGGCGCGTCGTCGAGGGCAAGCTCACCGGCGCGTTGTGGGACGTCGCGCCGGGCGACACGCGCCGCATCGCGATCGATCTCCCGTACGAGCTCGCCGCGTCGCCGCCGCTCGTCGAGCTCGCGCTCGCGTTGAGCAAGGATGGCGTCGTCACCGAGCTCGCGACGTACTGTCTCGTCGCCGGCGTTGCGCGCCCGGGGAGATGCCCGTGACGTCGTACGCTGACCTCGCCGCCGACACCGCGGCCATCGCCGATGGCGTCGATCGCTACCGCATCGCGCTACCGGATCACTGGGATTACCTGTTGCCGTCGGGGGGCGTCGTGATGACCTGCGCGCTGCGCGCCGCCGAGGCGCGGCTCGCCGATCCGTCGCTACGCCTCGCGAGCGCCACGACGATCTTCGCGACGCCGGTCCATCCCGGCGAGCTCGTCGCCGACGTGCACGTGATCCGCCGCGGTCACGCGGCGGCGCAGGTCCGCGTCACGCTGCGCCACGTGCAGGCGAAAGAGCCCGGGCCCCAGCTCGAGCTCGTCGCGACGTTCTGCCGCGAGCGCAAGGGGCCCGACGTGATCGCGCGGCGGCCGCCCGACGTGCCCGGCCCGGCCGATTCGCGATCGATCGACGACGGCGCGCCGAACAATCCGCACGCGCGATTTCGCTTCTATCACGCGCTCGAGTGCCGGCTGGCCGACGGCGACGCGTTCTGGCAGACCGACTTCGCGGCCGGCCCCGGGCGCTATGCGCGGTGGTTTCGCTATCGCGTGCCGCAGCGCGACCGCGACGGCCGCTTCGATCGCCTCGCGTTGCCGCCGATCGTGGACACGATGCCGACCGCGCTCCATCGCGCGATCGGTCCCGGCGCGTATCGCTTCCTCGCCCCGAGCCTCGATCTCACCGTCTATCCGACCGAAGATACGACGCGCGAGTGGCTGCTCGTTACGGCGACGTTACGGCGCGCGCGCGCCGGCCTCGCGATCGCCGACGCCGAGGTGTGGGACGACGAAGGCCGGCTCGTCGCGTGCGGCGCGCAGGCAATGTACTTGCAAACCGTGGCCGGCGAGCCGCCGCCGCCGCTCGACGCATCGCGCCGGTGACCTGGCGCCCGCGCGCGATCGGCTGCAGCCTGTCTTGAGGCGTCGGGCGTACGCCTGACGCGTGATCTCACAGCCACCCGCGCTTGTGGAACAGCCACAGCTGCGCGCCCACGCCGACGACGAGCGCGCCGCACAGCGACCAGAACGGCCAGCTATCGCGCGCGATCGGGACCGCGAGCAAGCTGCACACGAAGCCGAGCGGCAGGAACACCGCGGTGAGGATCGCGAGCAGGTACAGCCGCTGGTTCGTCACCTCGGCCACGCGCGATGCGAGCTCTTCCTGCGTCACCGCGGCGCGATCGCGCGCGGCGTCGAGCTCCTCGACCGTGCGGGTCATGCGATCGGCGGCCTCGGCGATGCGCGCGCGCTTGGGCGGATCGAGCCACGGCACGGAGATCGCGGCGAGCTTGCCGAACGCCTCGCGCTGCGGGCCGAGAAAGCGGCGCAACGCGATCGCGCGCCGGCGATGATCTGCGAGGATCGCGCGCATCTCGGCGCCGCGCGTGCCCTCGAGCACGCGATCCTCGCACGCTGCGATCTCGTCGCCGAGGACGTCGACGCGGGTGATGACATGCTCGAGGATGCGGTCGACGAACACGGCCGTGAGCTCGCCCGCGCTGCGCGGTCCGCGCCCGGCTCGCAGGTCCGCGACGATCGACCGGATGGACGTCGACACACGGCGGCGCAACGTGACGATTCGTCGCGGCTCGATCCACGCGCGCACCGACAGCATGTCCTCCGGCGCGGCGCCCGCGTTGAGGTTGATGCCGCGCACGATCAGCAAGAGATCCTCGCCGTGCGCGACGGCGCGCGGCCGCGGATCGGGATCGAGCAGCGCGGCGAGCGCGAGCGGATCGATGCCGGAGCGTTCGCGCAGCCACTGCTCGGTGTCGGCGACCGAGTAATCGAGGTTGATCCACAGGATGCCGTCGTTCGGGCTCCACCGCGCGATGCCGTCCCAGTCGAGCGCGCGGGCGCCTCCCGCGCCATCGAGCAGATATGCGTGCAAGAGACCGGTTTCCCCCGAAGCCATCGCCGAGACGGTAGCATCGAACGCGCGTGTACCCGGTCAACGATTTCGGACCGCTGATGAAGGGGATGGTCATCGGCGGCATCGGCATCGTGCACGTGTTTCTCGCGCAGTTCGCGATCGGCGGCGGGATGCTGCTCCTGTACTTCGAGCGGCTCGCGCAGCGCGGGCCCAAAACGAGATCGATGGCTGCGGAGCAGCCGGATGCGCGCGCGTTCGTCGACGGGTTCTTCCAGGTGCTCGTGCTGGTCAGCTTCGTGCTCGGCGCGCTGACCGGCGTCGCGATCTGGTTCACGACCATCCAGGTCGGCGCCCGCACGATCGGGCTCATGATCGACGAGTTTCACTGGCTGTGGGCGACCGAGTGGGTGTGCTTCGCGGTCGAGGTCGTCGCCGGCTACGCGTTCGTGCGCGTCGGGAGGCTGCTCGGCGATCGCGCGCGCATCCGGTTGCTCGCGCTGTACGCGACCGCGTCGTGGCTGAGCCTGTTCTGGATCGACGGCATCCTCAGCTGGCAGCTGACGCCCGGCCCCGAGCCGCTCGGCGGCAGCGTGTGGACCGGCTTCTTCAACGCGAGCTTCTGGCCGTCGCTCCTGTACCGCACGTGCGTCGCGATGGCGCTCGCCGCGCTGGCCGCATGCGTCGTCATCAACACGATGAGCGAGCTCGATCGCGCGCGCCGCGCCGCGCTGATCCGGCGTGCCGCGCGGTTCGCGGCGCCGATCGCGGCGATGCCGCTGCTCGCGCTGTGGTACCTCGCGGTGATTCCCGCCGACAGCCGGTCGTGGCTCGAGGGCGGTTCGATGACGATGACGATGTTCGTCGGCATCGCCGCGGCGGCGTCGGTGTTGATCGCCGGCTACGTGGTCGTCGGCCTGATCGTGAAGCGGCTGTACATCAACGGCGCGACCGCGACGCTGCTCGTCGCGCTCGCGTTCGGCGCGACCGCGGCCGGCGAGTTCGTGCGCGAAGGCGCGCGCAAGCCGTACACGATCCGCGGCGCGCTGTACTCGAGCTCGATCGCGCCCGACGAGGTCGCGCGGATGCGCCGGGTCGGCGCGACCGCCGACGATCCGTATCCGCTGCGCGACGCCGCGCGCTATCCCACGCCGCAGCTCGCGCGCGGCGCGCAGGCCGAGCGCGTGCTGTGCGACGCGTGCCACACGATGCACGGCGCGAACGCGCTCGTCGAGCTGACGCGGACCTGGACCGACGATCAGCTGCGCGAGAACATCGCGCAGCTGCAGAAGACGAAGGGCTTCATGCCGCCGTTCGCGGGCAACGCCGACGACGTCGAGGCGATCGTCCAGCTGCTGAAGTGGGAGATCGCGGGTGCACCCGCCGCGTGGACGACGACCGCGGCTCCGCCCGAGATCGCGCGCTGGCTCGACGAGGCGCCGCCGTGATGTGGCCGTTCGATCGCGCCGGCGGCGGCGTGCTCGCGCTGTACGTCGCGGCGCTCGCGCTGCACGCGGTGTTCGTCAGCTACGTCGTCGCCGGCAGCGCGTACGTGCTGGTCCAGGCGCTGCGGCGGCGCGCCGACGCGGTCGCCGAGACCGTGCGCGATCGCCTGCCGTTCATGCTCGGCTGCGGGATCACGGCGGGCGTCGCGCCGCTCCTGTTCGTGCAGCTGCTCCACCAGCACCGCTTCTACACCGCGAACCTGCTGCTCGGACCGCGCTGGCTCGCCGTCGTGCCCGCGCTCGTCGTCGGCTTCTACGCGCTCTACCTCGCGAAGACGAGCGAGCGCTGGCGGCGCAGCGCGCTCGCCGCGGCGCTCGCGTGCTTCGCGTTCGTCGCGTGGTCGTGGAGCGAGCTGCACGAGCTGATGCAAGCCGATGACGAGTGGCGCGCGTTCTACGCGGCCGGCGACCGCGTGTTCGGCGCGGCGACGATCGCGCCGCGCTTCGTCGTGTTCGCGGGCGCGATGACGGCGCTGTTCGC
>DATJXL010000263.1:0-3028 GCA_035500135.1 Kofleriaceae bacterium | reverse complement strand
GAATGCATCGGCCGAGACTAGTATGAATCGGCTACTTTCTGCGCCCGTTGCTCGGATCGTCTTTCACGGTTCCGGACAACCTGCGTGTCATGACCAACCTCGGCGACGCGACGAACCCCGTCCGCTCGTAGAGGCGGCGCGCGGGATTGTCCGGCCGGACCTGCAGGTGCAACGCGCGCACGCCTCGCGTTACGAGCGCGGGCGCGAGCAATCCGAGCGCTGCGGTGGCGGCTCCGCGGCCGCGCTCCGCCGGGTCCACCCACAGCTCGGTCAGATAGGCGTCGCGGCCGCCGAACTCGAGGTCGTAGCCGAACGTGACGATCGCGTATCCGATGCATCGTCGATCGGCATGGATCAACCATGCACCACCGAGCGACGCGTCGGCGAGCAGGTGGTGGAGCGCGGCTTCGAGCGCGTCGTCGGCGATCGAGATCCCCTCGTGAGCGTTGAGCGCCTTGGTGCGAGGCAGCAGCGAAGCGAGATCCCCGACCGTCGCGGCGATGACCGTGATCACCCGTGCATTCTGCCATCGAAGCCGCAGTGGACGGGCGGCTGCAACGTCCCGATTTCCCCGTCGGGAACGCCGTGGACGGATTACCCGTTTGCGTGTTCGTTCATCGATCAGCCAGTTCAAGGATTCCAGTGGATCGAGAAGACTCAGGGAGCTGTGCGGGTCGGCGACCTACTTCTCTACAACAGCTCGGAAGGTCGAACACGCGAATCGAAACTCTGGATCTCGCCCGCGTCAGTAGCGGCTCCTGCCGATGTCGGGATTCGGCTGCGGCCGGTGGGGATGGTCCGGATGCTTGCCCGGTCCGGTGTGCGGCGGCGTGGCACCAGGCGCGGGCGTCGCCGGCGCGGCCGCGTCGATCGGCAGGCTCGGCGTGATCGCAGGGACGCCGGCGTCGATGACCGGCGCGGCGACGACCGGCGCGGCGGGCGCGGGGACGTGCGGTGCGGGGATCACGAGGTCGTGCGCGGGCGGCGTGCCGCCGGAAGGCAGCACGAGCCAGACGATCGCGAGCGCGGCCGCGATCGCGAGGGCTCCGCCGATTGCCAGCCGGGAGCGCAGCGCGCGCTGCACGCGCGAGCGCGCGATCTGTCCGCTCGCGCCGCGAATCGTGGTGTCGCGTGCCGGCAGCTTGCTCGGCATCGCGAGCGAGGTCTCGCGCGTCCCTCCGTCGCTGCGCCCGCTCGCCAGCACGCGTGCGACCGACGTCGCGCCGGTCGGATCGACTCGCGCGAGCGGCTCGAGTGCCTCGGCGAGCGCCGCGACATCGCGGAAGCGCCGGTCCGGTTTCTTGCGCAAGCAGCGCGCGATCGTGTCGGCGAGCCGGCTCGGCACGGTGGGCGGTAGCGGCTTCGGCCGTTGCGAGACGATCGCGAGCGCGACCTCATGCGCGTGGTAGCCGTCGAACGGCATCTCGCCCGTCGCGAGCTCGTACATCACGACGCCGAGCGCCCACACGTCGCTGCGCGCGTCCATCGTCTTGCTCGACTTCAGCTGTTCGGGCGACATGTACGACGGCGAGCCGACCAGGCTCTCGGTCTCGGTGAGCTTGTCGCTGGTGAGCGACTTGGCGATGCCGAAGTCGACGACCTTGACGGACGGCGTCCCATCCGGTCGCCTGACGACCACGAGGTTTCCCGGCTTGAGGTCGCGATGGATGATTCCGGCCGCGTGCGCCTCGGCCAGTCCCGCGCACGCTTGCACGAGGTAGCGCGCGATCAGCTCGGGCGCGAGCGGCCCGGTCTCGTCGAGGACGGTGCCGAGATCCTTGCCTTCGAGCAGCTCCATCACCATGTACGGCGAGCCGTCGTCGAGCGTGCCGAAATCGTGGACGTGGCACACGTGCTCGCCGCGCAGCTGGGCGACCGCGCGCGCTTCGCGCCGGAAGCGTTCGACGAACTCGGGCTTGTCGGCGCGGCCCTCGC
Source organism: Kofleriaceae bacterium (assembly GCA_035500135.1). Lineage (GTDB taxonomy): Bacteria > Myxococcota_A > Polyangia > Haliangiales > Haliangiaceae > JABFXX01. The sequence continues at coordinate 1,093 of DATJXL010000263.1, read as the reverse complement.
GCAGGATCTTGATCGCGACCCGCGTGCCGAGCTCGACGTGCGTGGCCTCGACGACCGTGCCCATGCCACCGCGACCGATGACGGCGCCGACCCGATAGCGGCCGCCTACGATCGAGCCCGGCTCGAGCACGTCTCCAGGGTAAGATCAAACGCGCGTGCGCTCAACGCTCAGCGCGGGCGCCACGCCGCACCGACCGCGAACACCGTGGCGCCCGACGGCGAGACCGCGATCTCGGTCATCGCGTACGCGTCGATCTGGGGCGTGACCGAGAACAGCCCGGTGGCGGCGACCGCGAATGCGAGCGTGTTCGAGTACAGCGTGCCGCCGACGTTCGCGTCGAGAAGCGCGCCGACGTCGAAGGACGCGAGCGACAGCGCCGACACCTGCACGTGGCCTTCACCGGTCAGCGCGAACTCGTCGACCTGACCGTCGTTGTCGCGCTCGCTGTACAGGACACCCGCTCGGCCTTCGAGCGCGACGTTCGGCGCGAGCAGCTGCTTGTGATCGACGAGCGCGCGAAAATCCGAGCCGCTCGCCGCCGTGGGACCGCGCGGCTCGTAGTCGGTGTAATCGACTCCGACGGTGAGCTGCGGCGCGATCACGTAGCGCACGGCCGCGTAGAGCGAGCCGGGCTGGGTCGGCTTGTCGGTCGTGTCCGCGTAGCGCATGTGGACATCGAGCGCGGCCTGGGCTTCGATCACGCCGAATCCGACGCGCGCGCCGACGACGGTATCGAACGCGTCCTGCGGGGCCGCCGAGTCGTCGGCGACCGCCTCGGACGCCGTCACCTCGTACAAGCCCTTGGGCAGGACCAGCGGGCGCAGCGGGAGCGTCCGCGGGTAGGCGCCGTCGGCGGCCGCGAACGATCCGGTCGCGTGCAGCGCGGGGATCGCGATCTCCACGGTCGAGCCTTCGCCGGAGACGTCTTGGGTGACGGTCACCGGATCGCGATCCGGCGCCGAGGCGACGAACGTGTAATGGCCGGGATCGATCGGCGTGGTCTGACCGACCAACGCCGTCACGTCGGTGCCATCGCGGCGCACCACGAGCCCGTCGGGCGGCTGGCTCGTGGTCAGATGCATGCGGGTCAGG
>DATJXL010000262.1:0-36262 GCA_035500135.1 Kofleriaceae bacterium | reverse complement strand
GCACGGCGGTCGCGATCGCGATCCGCAGGACCGCCGCCGCGACGCGGCCGCCATCGGCGAACCAGTAACGCGACCACCTCGTCACGTTTTCACGTACCACGACTCGCACGTTAACCTACCCGAGGCGTGGTGCCCCGATGTCGGCCAGATCATGGAGCCCGCACCGCGCATTCGCTACGGTGGGCTCATGAGGACCCTAGCTTCGATCTCGATCGCGCTGCTCGCGGCATGCGGCTCGAGTAGCTCCGGAAAATCCGGCGACGCCGCAGGCGGCGGCGACGGCGGTGGCGATGGCTCGATCGGCGGCCCTGCCACCGTCACCGTCACGCTCGTCAACCACCCGATGACACCCGCCACCTACGCGTTCGCCGTCGCCTACCAGGACGGCGGCGGTGCGTGGCAGCTCGCGCCCGCACCGTCGGGCGACACCTACACGTTCACGATCAACTCGGCCGCGTGGGGCTTCGTGTGGACGTGCATCCCGACCGTCGCCGGCGGCACGAAGCGCGTCGAGCTCGCGTACTTCTCGACCGGCGAGAAGACGTCGCTCACCGAGACCATCCCGCGCGAGTGCTCGGATCGCTACGCGACCGCGCGCCTGAACGGCACGGTGCAGAACCTGCCGGTCGGCAACGGCGCCCAGACCTTCATCGCGTATTTCGGCGATCGCCAGGCGACCGTGAACGCGCAATCCGGCGTGTACACGATGGAGGCCGTGCCGGGCACGCACGATCTGATCGTCGGCCACGTGGTCACCACCGTCAGCACGGGCGGCGGGGGCAGCGTCGACATCGACAAGGCGGCGGTCGTGCGCGGCGTGACGGTCGCGGCGACCGGCACGACGACCGCGCCCGACGTCGACTACAGCCAGGCCGGCAGCTCGACCGCGGCCGTGACGATCGGCAGCCCGGGTAACGCGACCGCGACGACGATCCTGTACAGCGCGCAAGCCACGAACGTCGCGTTCGCGGCCGACGGCAACGCGCCGTACAACTCGTACGGCCTCGCGACCGCCGCGCAGACCAGCGGCGACGTCTACGACCAGGCGATCGTGGTCACGAGCAGCGGCGCGAGCGCCACGGTCGAGAACTGGACCGCCGACATCGCCGCGCAGACCTACGTCGCGCCGACCGCGCTCGGCGGCGCGACCGCGAGCGTGCCGTCATCGACGCCGTACCCCGAGGTCGAGACGACGTGGAACCCGTACGCGAACGCCGGCGGCTACGTCTGGGACGCGCAGCAGGGCGGCGGCGCGGTCGTCGGGACGACCGCGGCCGTCGAGTGGACGGTGGTGCTCGGCGCCGGCTACGTCGGCACCGCACCGAAGTTCCAGATGCCGGACCTGACCGGCATCACCGGGTGGATGGCCGGCTGGCAGTTCGTCACCGGCACGGACATCGCCGGCACGGTGACGGCGCAAACCTCGACCGGCGGGATGAGCGATTTCCCGGCACAACCGCCGGCCGCGGTCGGAACGCAGCGCCAGTTCGCGACGAGCAAGTGGACGGTCACGCCGTAGCGCCGCGAGCGTGGTAGACGAAAGGCGTGGCCAAGGACCGCGCCGCGCCGTTCTCGCGCAAGCACCGCCGCTACTGGCTTCCGGTCACCGGCGGCATGATCGCGATCGCCGCGATCAACCTGGCGCTCGGGTTGTGCTCGTACCACGCGGCGCCGCCGCCCGAGCACATGGCGCTCGTGCTCGACGCGCCACGCGCGCCTGGCACGATCTCGGCGAGCCAGCTGCCGGCCGCGGTGATGCGCGCGTTCAACCTGAAGTACCCGCGCACGATCCCGTCGGGCGCGCGCCCCGACGGCGACACGTACGTCGTGATGTTTCCGGCCGGCGCGCCGCACGCGAGCGCGACGTTCCGCGCCGACGGAACGTTCGTGTCGGAGCAGTAGCTCGCGGCGCTCGCTACTCGAACGAGATGTCGTACGGCAGGCGGGCCTGCGCCGAATCCGGCGCGAACAACAGCGACGCCGGCACCGCGCGCAACAGCTCGCGCAGCACGGGGACATCGAGCAGCACCTTCTCGTCCGCGCCGGCGAGCGACGTCAGCGCGCCGAGCAAGCCGGTCGGCGCGTCGGGCAGCTCGACGAGCTTGATGTCGGCGTCAGCCGGCAGGCCCATGCGCTGCTTCGCGAGCGCGAGCGCGTCGCCGAGCCCGCCGAACCGATCGACGAGCTGCAGCGGCTTGGCCTGCACGCCGGTGTAGACGTGGCCGCGGCCGATGCGGTCGACCTCCTCGCGCGGCAGCTTGCGGCCCTCGGCGACGGCGTTGACGAAGCGACCGTACAGGTACTGCAGCTCGCGCATCACGATCTCGCGCTCCTCGGGCGTCAGCGGCTTGTAATAGCTCTCGATCGCGGCGTGCTTGCCGCGCGTGTAGGTGTCGGTCGAGACGCCGAGCTTGGCGAGCAGCGCGCTGACGTCGAACTTGCCGGTGTAGATGCCGATCGAGCCGGTGATCGTCATCGGCTCGGCGAAGATCGTCTCGCAGCCGGCGGCGACGAAGTAACCGCCCGACGCGGCGAGATCGCTCATCGAGCAGATGACCGGCTTGACGCCGCGGGTCTGGAAGATCGCCCGCGACATCAGCTCCGACGGCAGGACCTCGCCGCCCGGCGAGTTGATGCGCAAGACGATCGCGCCGACGCGCGGATCCGCGCGCGCCGCTTCGATCGCCTTGACGACCGAGTCGCCGCCGGTGACCGACTGGCCGATCTGCGTGATCGTCAGCGAGCGGTGCGCGACGATGTCGCCGTCGACGTAGATGACCGCGATCTCGGGCAGCTGCCAGCTGTCCGGGCGATCCGCGCTCGCGTTCTCGACCGGATACGCCGTGCCGAGCTCGCGCTGCACGAGCTCGGAGACCTTGTCGGGCGCGGCGACCGCGTCGACGAGCTCGTGATCGTTCGCGAGCTGGCCCGCGGTGTACGGCCCGCCGTCGACGAGCTCGCGCAGGTGCTCCTTCGACAGCTTGCGGCCCGAGGCGACCGCGTCGAGCCAGGTGTCCCACAGCGAGTCGAACAGGTCGTTGCGCATCTTCGCGGCGATGTCGCTCGGACCGGTGCGCGTGAACATCTCGGGCGCGCTCTTGTATTCCGCGATCTTCTCGAACTCGGGATCGATGCCGAGCAGGTCGAGCGTGCCGCGGAAGTACAGCAGCGTGCCCGACATCCCGACCAGCATCAGCCCGCCGGCCGGATCGATGTAGATCTTGTCGGCCGCGGACGCGATGAAGTAGTCCTTGCCGGTGCCCGCGACCATGTACGCGAACACCTTCTTGCCGGCGCGACGCACCGCCGCGACCTCGTCGCGCAGCTCCTCGAGCGTGGCCGCGCCGCCGGTCGCGCCGTCGAACACGAGCACGACCGCCTTCGCGGACGGATCGCGCGCGATCGCGCGCAGCCGCACGACCAGCTTGGTCAGCGCGCGCGTCGTGATCTCGCCGCCGAGCTCGACGCGCTCGATGTGATCGGGCCGGCCGAGCAGCGACGGCGGGCCGAGCGCCGACGCGGTCGCGACGAACGTGCCGCCGAGCGCGTGATCGTGGTCGTTCGAGTCGCGCACGCCGGTGCCGTACGACGACAGGCCCGCGCCGCCGAACGACAGCGTCAGCCCGAGCGTCGCGCGCAGCTCGCGCCCGCCCTCGTCGATCGTCCCGGTCGGCGTGTCGACGAGTTCGTGCAGATCGCGCGACTCGAGCTGCGCGATCGCGAACACGCCGCGCGCCGCGCGCACCGACACGCGCGCCCACGCCGCGAGATCGAGCCGGGTCTCCCCGAGCTCGCCGCCGAGCGCGAGCTCGACGCGATCGGTTCCGGTCGGGCGCACGTCGGCCTCGAGGTCGTAGCGGCGCTGGACCGGCGCGCCCTCGATCGGGCGCGTCGCGAGATCGCGCACGGCCGCGCCGATCGCGAGGTGGCTGCCCCACCGCGTCGACAGGCCGAGGTCGAACGTGTTGACGCCGTCGAGCGCGGTGTCCGACGAGAAGTGGTGCCAGGAGAACCCGAAGCCGGCGTTGGGCCCCAGCCCGAGCGCGAGCGCGTACGTGAAGCGAAACGGCGTGCCGGGATCGGGCTCGAGCACGTCGCGCGGCGGGCGCAGCCACTCGAGCCCGATGCCCATGCCGAGCCTGGGCAGGAACCCACCCCCGAGCGTGCTGGCCAGGTACGTGCCGAAGCCCGGGCCACCGCTCGTCGCGTACGAGCTGTCCTCGAGGTCGAGCGCCAGCGCGGCCTCGGGACCGTGCAACAGCGCGAGCCCGCCCGGATTGACGTCGACCGCGCGCGCGTCGTGCTCGCCGGCGAGCGGTGTCGCGGGCAAGCCCACCCCGTCGGTCGGCTCGGTCGCGTAGCGGGTCCCGACCTGCGCCGACGCCGTCGTCGCGGCCGCGATCACCACCAAGCCAACAGCAAATCTCGTCACGCGGCGAGTAATATAGTCGCAATCGTGAACCCGACGCTGCTCGAGCGGCACCCGCTCTTGGCCCACCTCGCCTCCGACCAGATCGAGCGCATCTCGCGCGCCGGCGAGGTCGAGAGCTACAACCCCGGCGAGCCGATCGTGGTCGACGGCAGCCTCGGCGACGCGCTGTTCCTGATCCTGTCGGGCCAGGTCGCGGTCCATCGCGGCCCGCAGACGTTCGCGACGCTGTCGGCGGGCGAGTTCTTCGGCGAGATGTCGCTCGTCGAGCCGGCGCCGCGCTCGGCGTCGGTGACCTCGATGTCGGCCACGTTCCTGTTCCGGCTCCCGCACGACGCCCTGCGCGGCCTGCTCGCCGACGACCCGAGCTGCGCGAACGTCTTGCTCGTCCAGATCGTCAAGACGCTCTCCGATCGCCTGCGCCGCGCGAACGCGATGCTGTCATCGGTCGACATGCTCGCGGACTGGCTCGCCGGCTCGATGGTCTAGGGGTCTAGGGGCTCTCGATGCCGGCGCGCTCGGGCAGGTGCAGCGCCACATTGCACGACGCGATCTTCTTGGTCGCCTGCGCCTTCTTCTCGCCCTGCATGAGCGGACGCACCGTGAGGTAGAACTGCTTCGCGCGCGCGTACTCGCCTTCCTTGAACAGCGCGTCGCCGACGAGCATCTTGGCGTCGACCTTCTGGTTGCCCGGCATCATCGACGCGCGCTGGGCGAGCGCGAGCGCGTCCGACGTGTTGCTGTCCTCGAACGCGGCGTACGCTTGCTTGTAGACCGCGAATCCCGGGAACGGATACGTCTTCAGCTTCTCGATCTTCTGCCACGTCACGCGCGCGGTCGCCCAGTCGTTGCTCGCCTCCGCGGCCTGCGCTTCCTTCGCGAGGGTCTTGAGATCCTGCGGGCCGGACGGTGCCGGCGTCGGGGGATGCTTCACCGTGTTGTTCTGCGGCGTCGGCGTGGCGACCTTGACCTGTGGGTGCGTCTTCGCGTCGCTGCCCGGGCCCGTGCCCGAGCCCGAGCCCGAGTCCGAGCCGATCTGCGGCGGAGTCGGCGGCGTCATCGCCCGCTCCTCCTTCTGCTCGGTCAGCGCCGCCGGTTGCACCGGCCGGTCGCCATTCTGGATGAACAGGAAGTACGCGAGCGCTCCGCCGCCGCCGAGCAGGATCAGCACGAGCATCACCCAGCCGAACACGGCCATGCCGCTGCGCTTGGGCGCAGGCGCCGGCAGCGCCTCGCCGACCGCCGACCGCTCGTCCATCCCGTGCACCGACGACGCGCGCCCGATCACCGCGGGCGACTGCGCGCGCGGGAACGTGTTCGGCGACATCGCGCGATGCTCGCCGCTGCTGCGCGAGACGCCCGACGGATCGGTGCCGACGCGGATCGCCGCGTTCGAGGTCGCGATCGGCCCGGTGTTCACGCTCGGCGAGCTGCCCATGCGCGAGATGCCCGAGCGCGTCTCCCACAGCGCGTCGCCGTGCGTGCCGGCGCGCCCACCCGGCGGCTTGACGAGCCCCTCGTCGATGTTGCGCATCGACAGGCCGGGGTTGAGCGTCGCGACGACGTGCGCGTCGGTCGTCATGCCGAGGATCTGCGCGACCGCGACGCCGCGGCCCGACAGCGCCTTGTTGAGCTCGTACTCGAGCGCCTCCATCGACGGCGGGCGCAGCGCGGGATCGCGCGACATCGCCGAGCCGACGAGCTCGCTCACCGCGAGCGGCAGCTCGGGCCGCACCGTGACCGCGGGCGGCGGATCCTGCGTCGCCTTCTTGGTCAGGATCTCCATGAAGTTGTCGCCCGAGTACGGCGGGATCCCGGTGACCATCTCGTACATGATCGCGCCGAGCGAGTAGATATCGGTGCGCGCGTCGGCGGGACGGCCGGCCGCTTGCTCCGGCGCCATGTACTCGGGCGTGCCCATCGCCATGCCGGGGCTGGTCAGGCGGCGCTCGCGTGCGGCCTCGGCCTCGGTCGTCTTCGCGATGCCGAAGTCGAGCACCTTCACGACGTCGGCCTCGCCGCCCTTCGTGATCAGGAAGATGTTCTCGGGCTTGAGGTCGCGGTGGATGATGCCTTCGCGGTGGGCGGCCTGCAGCGCGCGGCACACCTGCGCGGTGATCTTGAGCGCGCGCGACACCTCGAGGGCGCCCTCGCGCTCGATGACCGAGCCGAGCTCCACGCCCTGGAGGTACTCCATGACGAAGTACACGCTGCCGTCGGGCGTCGACCCCGAGTCGGTGACGTCGACGATGTTCGGGTGGCCGATCTTCGATGCCGCGCGCGCCTCGCGGCGGAAGCGCTCGACGAGATCCGGCATGCGCGAGTAGCTCGGATGCAACACCTTGAGCGCGACGCGCTTGCCGATCTCGACGTGCTCGGCGAGATAGACCTTGCCCATGCCGCCTTCGCCGATCAGCTCGACGATCTTGTAGCGGCCGTCGACCTCCGAGCCGACGTCGAGCTCGGGCGTCTCCTGCGTCTTCTCGGCGAGCGCGGCGGCGGCGAGCGCACCGCTCGAGCCCGAGTCGCTGGACTTCGCCGTCGGCGACGCCGCGCGGCCGCCGCGGCGATCGTCCGCGCGCCTGCGATCGTTGCCCTCGTCGCCGCGATCCGACGCGCGCCGGCCGACCGAGCCCGGCTTGCGCACCGGCGCCTCGCCCGTCGCATCCTCGTCGGCCTCACCGAGGTCGACCTTCTCCGACTGCTCGATCAGCTTGCGCAGCTCGTCGGTCGGCGGCAGCGTGAGCGCGCGCGTGCGGACGCGGCTGATCATCTCGGCGCGCTCGGCGCGCTCGCGCACGATATCCTCGGCGAACAGCTCCTGCAGGAACGCCGACATCCGCGTGCCGTCGGTGGTGGGCGCGTTCGTCGCGAGCCAGCCCTGCAGCGCCATCCGCATCTCGTCGCAGTCGGCGTAGCGATCTTCTCTCGCCGCGGCGAGCGCCTTCAGGCAGATCTCGTCGAGATCGGTCGGCACGCGCGGCGCGCGCTTGCTCGGCCGCATCGGCTCGGGGTTCTTCGCCCGCGCGAGCAAGTCTTGCGGCTGATCCTTGCCGGGCGGAAACAGCTGGCGGCCGGTGAGCAGCTCCCACAGCACGATGCCCGTCGCGTACATGTCGCTGCGCCCGTCGAGCTTCTCGCCGCGCGCCTGCTCGGGCGACATGTACGCGACCTTGCCGTAGATGATGCCCGGCGCGGTCTTCTCGAGCTTGAGCGTCGACGACGCGAGCCCGAAGTCGGTGAGCTTCACCTCGCCCGTGTACGAGACCAGCACGTTCGGCGGCGAGATGTCGCGGTGCACGAGGTGCAGGTCGGGGAACGCGTGCGCGTACGCGAGACCGCGGCACAGCTCCTTGACGATGTACACCGCGACGTCGATCGGAAACGCGACCTGCTTCTTCGCGCAGCGGTTCCACACCGCGCGCAGATCGCGGCCCTCCACGAAATCCATCGCGAGAAACATCTCGCCGTTGACCACGCCGGCATCGAAGACCGGGATCAGGTTGCCGTGCGACAGCTTGACGACGACCTTCGCCTCATCCCGAAATCTCGCGACGTACTCGTCATCGGCAAGGTGCGGCAGCACGGTCTTGATGACCATCAGCCGCTCCAGGCCGCGATCGCCGGCTACCGCGAGATAGAGCGCACCCATACCGCCCTGCGCGAGGGGGGCCAGCAAGTGATACTTGCCGAATTTCTTGGGATAATGCTCCCAGTCTCCCTCGCGGCTCGGCACGCCATTCGAAGCTACCACGGTGGCCCGGACACCACCAATCCATGAAGGAGTTCCAGTGACGTTGAACCTCGTGACGGGAGCACATAGGATGTTCGTCTCGCAGTAGTGAGGGAAAGACCGACATGGCCGGCGAGCTGGTCCTTGTCATCGACGATAGCCCCACGATCACGAAAGTCGTCCAGCTAGTCCTCACGAAAGCCGGCTATCAAGTCCAGACGGCTCCCGACGGAGAGCTCGGACTCGACGCCGTTCGATCGCAGAGGCCGGCGCTGATCCTCCTCGACTTCGTGATGCCGCGGATGAACGGCTACCAGTTCTGCCGCGAGCTCACCGCCGACGCGAAACTGCGCGACATCCCGGTGATCCTGATGAGCGCGAAGGGCGATCAGGTCGGCGAGCGCTTCGTCAAGGTGATGGGGATCGTCGACTACATCACCAAGCCGTTCTCGCCCGAGGCGATCACCGCGGTCGTCCAGCACACGATCGGCAAGTACGGCGGGCCCGGCGTCGAGGAAGAGCCATCGCTCGTCACCGGAGAAGATCTCGCCGCGACCGACGACGCCGATCGCGCACACGCACGCACCGCCGCGCTGCACGAGATGCGCGATCAGATCTCGGACGTGATCTCGGCGCGGGTCGCGGCGCTGTTCCAGCTCGCCGATGCCGCGCGCGATTCGAACGCGAGGGTCGCGACCGATGCGGCGGCGATCGCCGATGCCGTGAAGACCGCGCTCGATGACGTCGTGCTCGCGCGCACGCTCGCGTCGATCGATCTCGGCCTGTTCGGCGAAGGCATGCCGGGCTTGCGCGGCGATCTGCGCGTCGTGCCGCTCGCCGAGGTGCTGCAGCTGCTCGACGTGCAGGAGCAGTCGGGCGTGCTCACGGTCGAGCGGTCGGGCGCGCGCGTCGACATCTACTTCCGCCGCGGCCGCGTCGACCAGGCGATCGCGGAAGGCGTGCCCGACGAGTTCCTGCTCGGCCGCTTCGTGATCGACGCCGAGCTGATGTCGCGCGGAGACTTCGCGGCATTCCTCGAGTCGCGCGGCAACCACACCGGCGCGAAGCTGATCGGCCAGCAGCTGGTGCGCCTCCAGCACCTCGCCGAGGTCGATCTCAAGGCGTGCCTCACCCGCCAGTCGAGCGAGCTCATCTACGAGATCCTGCGCTGGCGCCACGGCCGGTTCCGGTTCAGCGCCGGTATGGAGCTGCCGCCGCCGGTGATCGACGCCGCGCTCGGCCTCGACGTCGAGGCCGTGCTGATGGAAGGCTATCGCCGCGTCGACGAGTGGCACCTGATCGAGCGCGCGATCGACAACTTCGACGTCGTGTTCCTGCGCAACGAAGACTCCGTCGCGCAGATGGGCCGCGGGCGCTTGACCCGCGAGGAGCTCGCCGTGCTCGAGCTCGTCAACGGCAAGAACACGGTCAAGGACATCGTGCGCAAGTCGCGGATGGGCAGCTTCGAGGTGTCGAAGATGCTGTACCGGCTGCTCAGCATCAAGCTCGTGCGCCGGCGCGTGCTGCCCGTCGCGGTGTAGCCACTGGCGCTACCGCGGCGATTCGCGTAGATCTTCACGCCAGCGCGACGCGCGCAGCTGCGATGTCGCGTTCGATCTGCGCGACGAGCGCTTCGACCGAGTCGAACTTGGCCTCGTCGCGCAAGCGCGCGGCGAACGCGACGCGGACGCGGCGATCGTAGAGGTCGCCGGCGAAGTCGAGGACGTGGACCTCGAGGACGAGCGCGTCGCCCGCGACGAACGTCGGGTTCGTGCCGAGGCTCGCGACCGCGGGGCGCGGTGCCTCACCGGCGAGCTGGAGCGTGACCGCGTAGATGCCGGGCGCGATCGTCAGCGCGGAATCGGGCTGGATGTTCGCGGTCGGAATGCCGATCGCGCGGCCGCGGTGCGCGCCGTGGACGACGATGCCGTCGACGTCCCAGCGCCGGCCGAGCAGGCGCTCGGCGGCCGCGAGCTCGCCGGCCCGCAGGTGCGCGCGTACGCGGGTCGACGACGCGACCTCGCCGCCGGCCTGCACGGGCGCGACGACGTCGACGGCGATGCCGGCGCGGGCGCCGTGCTCGCGCAGCGCGTCGGGCGTGCCGGCGCCGCCCTGGCCGTACTTGAAGTCGTAGCCGACGACGATCGCGCGTGCGCGCAGCGCGCCGAGCACGATCTCGTCGACGAACGCGGCAGGTGCGAGGCTCGCGAGCTCGCGCGTGAACGGCTCGATGACGACGGCGTCGGCGCCGGCCTCGCCGAGGAGCTCGAGGCGGCGCGCGAGCGAGGCGATCTGCTCGCGCGGTGCCGCGGGCGCGAGCACGGCCGACGGATGCGGATCGAACGTCAGCGCGACGGTCTGCGTGCCGGCGCCCGCCGCGGCGGCGAGCGCTTTCGCGCGCGCGATCAGCGCGCGGTGCCCGACGTGCACGCCGTCGAAGTTGCCGATCGCGACCGCGGCGCCGGCCCAACCGGGCGCGTGCAGGTGGCCGCGAACGACGAGCATGCGGCGAACGTTACCGCGTAATACGATGCGCGCGTGATGGAGTCGATCGTCATCCGCACGCTCGAAGAACGCGATGCCGCGAGCTGGCTCGAGCTACGGATGCGCTCGCTGCGCGAAGACGGTCCGGCATTCCTCGCGACGCACGACGAGGACGCGCGGCTCGTGGTCGCCGACGTCGCGGCGCGGCTGCGGCCGTCGGATCCCGCCAACGTCACGCTCGGCGCGTTCGACGCCGACCGGCTCGTCGGCTCGGCGGTCGTGCGCCGGCACGAGCGCGCGAAGGCGCGCCACCGCGGCTTGTTGCTCGCGATGTACGTCGCGCCCGAAGCACGGCGGCGCGGCATCGGCGAGGCGATCGTGCGCCGCGCGATCGAGCACGCGCGCGCCCACGGGATCGAGCAGCTCGAGCTCGCGGTCGCACTCACGTCGCACGCGGCCCGCCGGCTGTACGAGCGCCTCGGCTTCGTGCGGATCGGCCGCCTGCCGCGCGCGCAGCGCGAGGCCGGCGGCCTCGTCGACGAGGACGAGCTCGTGCTCGCGCTGACCGGGCCGAAACCGGTCGGCGACGACCAGCTCGCCGAGCGCTCGCCGAGCGAGTGCGTGCCGGCGCTGCTCGCGATCGCGCGCCGCCATGCCGAGCGCAAGCGGCCGGCCGACGTCCGCGCGCAGTACGCGCGCGACGCGTTCGTCGCGCCTTCGTTCGTCGACCAGCGCGCCGCGCACCGGCTCGACGAGCTCGCGCTCGCCGCCGCGCCGGAGTTCGAGGCGGTGCTGCTGTCGCCGCTCGCGCCGCTCGCGAGCTGCGTCGCGGTGTCGCCGTCGAGCCAGGATCGCATCGTCACGACGATGCGCGGCAGCGAGGTCGTGTCCGATCCGACGAACGTGCTCGCGCTCGAGTGCGCGCGCCGGCACGCCGCCGACGGCGGCGACGTGCGGCTGTGCACCGTGCATCAGGTCGTGCGCGCGCAGCGGTTCGCGCCGCGGCCCGGGATGACCCAGCACTTCCGCATGTTCGCGCTCGCCGAAGCCGGGCGCGCGCGCGCCGATCACGCGTTCGAGGTCGACGCGTTCGTGCGGCACCTCGCGGTGTTCTCGCGCCTGCTCGATGCCGCCGGTGCGCGAGGCCCGCGCATCGCGCGCGTGCTGGCCGCCGCGACCGCCGCGCCGATCGCCACGCGCCTGCGCACGCGGCTCGCGGCCGAGCTGCCCGCGCTCCAGATCGTCCCCGGCGAGCTCGCGTCGGGCTATTACGCCGGCGTGCGCGTGCTCCTCGACGTCGGCGACGCGAACCTGTCCGATACCGGCCTGTTCGACTGGGTCGCGCGGCTGACCTCGGACGCGCGCGTGCGCTTCGTCGCGAGCGGGTTCGGCTTGCAGCGGCTCGCCCTACAGCAGTGACACGATCGGCGCGACGAGCGCGACGAACGCGCAGGTCGCGGCGACCGCGGCTTGCCCGGTCGGGTGGCGGACGAGCGCGGCGAGCCGCGCGAACCCGACGGCGGCGGCGAGCGCGGCCACGACCGCGAGCGACGGCGCGGGCATGCCGGTGCGCGCGGTGACGGCGAGCGCGCCGATCGCCGTGGTGGCGAGCGCCGCCGCGGCGAGCCAGCCCCGTGCACCGGCCGCGACGAGCCCCGCGAGCGCGGCGACCGCGACGATCGGGCCCACCGCGTCCCCTGCGAGCGCGACCGCGTGCGACGTCGCGGTCGCGTGCGCGCCGTGCCCCGCCCACACGAGCCACAGCGACGCGAGCGCGCCGTCGTGCGCGAGCGAACACGCGCACGCGAGCGCGCACGCGAGCCCGCCGGCGATCGGCGCGGCGATCGCCCACCGGGCGTGGCCCGGCCAGCTCGCGAGCCGCGCGCCGGCGAGCGCGACGAGCGCGACGAACGCGGGATCGAGCGCGGCCGCGAACGCGGCGAGCGCGAGCGCGGGAACGGACGAGCCGCGCGCGGGCAGTGGCCGCACGAGCTCGCCGATCGCCCACAACGCGGCCGCGGCGGCGATCGCGGCGCGCACCGGCTCGGCGGGCGCGACCGCGGCGAGGCCGAGCACGCCGAGCAGCGCCGCGGCGACCGCGAGCAATTCCGCCGCAAACGAGCTGCCGGCGAACGCGCGCACGCCCTGCGCCAGCGCGGCGCCGAGCGCACCGCAGGCGAGGCAGCCCGCGAGCCCCGATCCGCTCGCGACCGCGGCGGCCGTACACGCGGCGGCGGCGACCGAGACGGCGAGCCACGGACGAACGGTCACCGAGTCACGCTACGAGCGCTCGCCGCCGGCGGCAACTTCCTGCGCGATCCGGCGCGCGAGGACGAGGCCGGGCACGGTCATCGCCGCGGTGACCACGAAGAAGCCAGCCCAACCGACCGCGACCTGGACGTTGGCGGCGAACGGGCCGAGCACGCGCTGGCCGACCGATGACAACGAGGTCAGGATCGCGAGCTGGGTCGCGCTGAACGCCGGCGAGCACGTGCCCATGAGCACGGCGACGAACGCGGTCATCACGAGCGCGTTCGCGATGCTGTCGGCGAGCACGGCGACGCACAGCATCGGCAGCGAATGGCCGGCGAGCGCGAGCAGCGCGTACAGGAGGTGGGTCGCGAGCGCGAGCGCGCCGAACGGCACGAGCAGGCGGTGCGGGCCCCAGCGCGCGACGAGCGCGCCGCTCGCGAACCCGCCGACCGCGGTGCCGGCGAACACGAGCGCCTTGTTCGCGACGCCGATCGTCGTGAAGTCGAAGCCGACGCCGTCGTGCAGGAACGGGATGATGACGGCCTGCGCGAAGAAGTAGCCGAGCTCGTACAGCGCCGCGAACGCGAGCAGGCGAGCGAGCCTGCCGCCGCCGAGCCGGTGCGCGAGCTCGCGAAACGGCTCGACGAGCGCGGTCGCGAGCGTGTGCCGTGCCTGTTCGGGCGTGGCCGGCTCCTCGGCGGCGAACGTGCCGGCGACGCCGACGACCATCGCCGCCGCCATCACCGCATAGATGACCGGCCACGCCAGGTGATCGGCGAGCACGAGCGCGAGGCTGCCCGCGACCAGCAGCCCGACGCGATAGCCGACGACGTACACCGCCTGCCCCGCCGCGCGCTGTTCGGGCGCGAGCACGTCGGCCGCGTAGGCGTCGAGCACGACGTCCTGCGACGCCGACAGGAACGCGACGACGGCCGCAGCGGCGGCGAGCGCGACCGGTGCGGCGACCGGATCGATCGCGCCCATCGTCGCGATCGCGGCGACGAGCGCGAGCTGGAGCCCGAGCATCCAGCCGCGGCGTCGGCCGAGCACCGGCAGCCGATAGCGATCGAGCAGCGGCGCCCACGCGAACTTGAGCGAGTACGCGAGCCCGACCGCCGACATCGCGGCGATGCGCTTGAGGTCGACGTGGCGCGAGCTCATCCACGCCTGCAGCGTCTGACCGGTCAGGTAGAGCGGCAGTCCGGACGAGAAGCCGAGCGCGGCGAGCACCGCGATGCGGCGCGAGCGGAAGACGTGGAAGAAGCTCGTAGGGACCTGGGCCTTGGACTCTGGCCCGAGGTTCTCCGACCCGAAGCCCAAAGTCCAAAGCCCAAAGCCTCAGGGCCCGCGAACCGATAACTCGTTCGTTCTCGCGGCCGATCCATCCCGGCTGACTTCGTTGCCGGCTGCGGTGCTCGAGTCACATCCGTCGAGGATGCTCCTCTCCGCTCCTCACCGGCGCCTCGTCATCCGGTCGCCTCGACTGCGATCATCGATCGACTTATCGGTTCGCGGGCCCTCACGCGCTATCATCATGCCTGCCAGTGGTCGCGCCAGCCCTCCGTTCCCTCGCTCGCTGGCTGTGGCCGAGCGTGGTCGCCGCGTGCGCCGGGACGATCGTCGCCGGCGCGGTCGAAGACCTCGGAGCCGGCGGCATCGTCGGCGCGATCGCGTCGACCGGATTCCTCGCGTTGCTCGCGCTGCCGAGCCTGTTCGCCGGCAGCGCGCTGGTCCGCGCGCTGTGGATCGCGTGGCGACCGAGCGAGCTCGCGCTCGTCGAGCCCGACGGCGCCGCGCCGCGGCTCGCCGGCTGGGCGGCGACCGTCGTGATCGGCGGGTTCGCGCTCGCGTGGGCGATGTTCCAGGGCACGTGGGAGCTCGCGAGCTGGACCGCGTTCAAGCCGCTGCCGATGTCGTTCGCCGAGCCGATCGTCGCGGTGACCGCGGCGTTCGTGATCGCGATCCTGTCGCGGCCGTCGGCGCGCGCGTTCGGCGCGATCGCGCGCAAGCTCGACACGCGGTGGACGCGGCGCGGCCACGCCACGCTGCTGTCGCCGGCGCGCATCGCGCTCGCGACCGCGCTCGTCACGATGGCGATCGTGTACGCGCTGTGGCGCCTGCTCGTGCTGCCGCGGGTCGGCACGCTCGATCTCACGCCGCTGCGCGCGCCGGCCGCCGGCATCGCCACCGCCGCGCTCGCGCATGCCGCATGGCCGCGCCCCCGCGTCACCGAGCGGGCCCGACGCATGGTCGGCGCCGCGATCGTCGCGCTCGCCGCCGCCGCGATCGCGGCCGCGCTGTACGCGTGGCGCGCCGAGCCGTCGCTGACGCTCTCGATCTGGGGCGAGCGGCCGATCGCGGGGCTCGCGATCGATCGCATCTTCGATCTCGACGCGATCCGCGCCGGCATCCCGCTCGCCACGTTCGCACCGACCCCGCGCGCCGACGCGCCGCACCCCGACATCATCCTGGTGACGATCGACACCGTGCGCGCCGACCACACGCCGCCCTACGGCGGCCACGCCGAGATGCCCGTGCTGCGCGGGCTCGCCGATCGCGGCGAGGTGTTCGAATGGGCGTTCTCGCCGAGCAACGTGACGCGGCGGTCGATCCCGTCGATGATCATCGGGCTCGCGCCCGATCGCGTGCGCGGGCGCGTCGTCGGCTGGGCGCTGCGCGTCGATCCGCGCCACGTGCTCCTTCCCGAGCGCCTGCACGCCGGCGGCTACGAGACCGCCGGCTTCATGTGCTGCGGCGGCATCTGGGGCCCGGAAGCGCGCACCGGGCTCGCGCGCGGCCTCGAGCACCTCGAGATCGAGCCGCGCGAGAACGGCCTCCTGCTCGCGCGCATGGCTCGCAAGTGGCTCGAGACCCGCGAGGCGAGCGGTGATCACGCGCCGCTGTTTCTGTGGATGCACTTGCTCGAGCCGCACAACTGGCAGCAGACGAGCGGCGAGCCGCGCAACGACGACGAGCGCCGTCGCTACTACGACCGCACGCTCGCGGCGTCGGATCGCATGCTCGGCGAGCTGCTCCAGAGCTTCGCGAACCGGCCGGCAGATCGCCAGCCGATCATCATCGTCACCGCCGATCACGGCGAGGCGCTCGGCGATCACGGCCAGCCGTTTCACTCGACCGATCTCTACGACTCGCAGATCCACGTGCCGCTCGTGATCGCGGGCCCCGGCATCGCGCACGGCCGCATCCCCGAGACGGTCAGCCTCACCGATCTCACGCCGACGATCCTCGAGTTCGCCGGCTTCGAGCCGCCGCCCGATCACGACATCGATGGCCAGTCGTTCGCGGCGCTCGCGACCGGTCAGCGCGCGCCCGATCCGAACGGCGGCGTCGCGTATGCGGCGATGATCCGCGATCGCTCGAATCCCGGCGGCATCACCGCGATCGTGCAGGGCCGCTACAAGCTCGTCGACAACGGCTCGAGCATCGAGCTCTACGACGTGCGCCTCGATCCCGACGAGCGCGCGAACCTGGTCGCGATCAAGCCGCACTTGCTGTCGCCGCTGCGCGTGCTGCTGCACGAGCACGAGCTACGCGAGGACGTCTCGCCGTTCTGACGTTCGAGCCGGCCGGGCTACCAGTGAAGCGGCGCGGCCTCGCGGTCGTACGGTCGCTGCGCGGGACAGCGCGACTCGTCGACGCTCGCGGCGGCATCGCCCTCGAAGCGAACGCGGTCGTAGTCGATCAACACGTCGTCGGTGCCGTCGGGCAGCGCGTCCGCGATCGCGTCGTCGAGCGCGAGCTCGATGCGCGCATCGGGTGCGATCGAGACCTTGCGGGTCGCGACGACGCGGGCGAGCTGGTCGGAGCTGCGATACGCGTACAGACACACCGCGAGCTCGGTCACGGCGTGATCGTTCATGTTGTAGACGTCGAAGCGCGGCCAGTCGTGCCGGGTGCGGCCGCCGTGGCGCGCGAACCGCACGGCCTCGAACGGCGGCGTCGGCCGCGGCCCGACCGGAGCACCGGGCTCGGCCGCGAGCGGCTCGAACTTGGAATGATTCGGCGTGCGCCGCCACTCGAACAGCGCCCGCGCGCCGGCGACCGAGCACTCGGCGGCCGGCACGCCGTTCGCGCGCGCCGCAGCCGCCGCCGCGTCGTCGCCGATGCAGCCGAGCTGGCCGCACGCGTCGTAGTCGTGCGCGGCGCACAGCGCGGCGAGCGGGACGCGCCGCGTCGGCAGGTAATTGCACGCGCGCGCGTCGCCGGCGCCGCATTCGTCGACGAGCTTGGTCGCGGCTTCCTGGCGCTCGGCGTGGAACGGCTCGTCGGGCGCGATCGCGAGCGCGCGCGCCTCGCACGCGTCGGGGTCGTGCTCGTCGGGATCGGCGCACGCCAGCAGCTCCGACATCACGCTGCCGCACGCGTCGATGCGGCCGGCGTGGCAGGCCTTGCTGAACTTCGCGCGACGCTCGTCGTCGGCCTCGCCGCCCTCGCTGCCGCGGATGCCCGCGATCCACTCGCACGCGCGCCCGTCGCCGTGCTCGCACGCTTGCTCGACCTGTGCGCCCTGCTCCTCGAGCGTCGGCGCGAGCTCGGCGCGGCGCTGTTCCGACGTGTCCGGGCGCGTCAGCTCGATGTACGCCTCCATCACGCACGACAGCGCGTCGCCGCGGCGGCACACCGCGTGTTGCAGCTGCTGGAGGCGCGCCAGGTCGAACGCGACGCCGCGCCCGGCCAGGATCGCGTCGGTCAGCTCGAAGCAGGCCTCGAGCTCGCCGCTGCCGTCCTTGCACAGCGCGGTGTACGCGTCCGCGGCGGCCGAGAAGTCGCGCGGCATGCCAGCGCCGCGCTCGGCCGCGCGCGCACCGGCCATCGTCGGCGCGACGTCGTCGAGCTTCGACGGGCTGCCGCACGCGCCGCACATGCACGCGACGATCGCGAGGACGCGCCCGCCGGTCATCAGCTCAGCCGCGCGAGCTCGGTCTGGACGAGCAGGTACGTCAGCCGCAACAGATTCAGCCGTGCCTCCGGCGAGCGCACGCGCGACGCGAGCTCGCCGAGCCGCACGCGGCCGTCGAGCAGGCTGTACACGCGCAAGAGCGCCTCGCCGAGCCCGAACTGCGCGAGCTCGCCGTCCTGCACCGGCTCGCGCGACGCGAACGCGCGCGCGTTGTGCGTCAGCCAGTCCTCGACGAGCGGCTCGGCCAGCTGCGCCGCGCCCGCACCGATCACGCGCATCGCGTCGAGGTGCAGCGCGCGCGCCTTGTGCTGGTGGGTCTGGCGCGGGATCCACGTCGACCGCCCCTTCTGCCAGCTGAACGTCTCGATCAGCTTCGCCGCGACCTGCTTCGCGAGCAGGCGATACGCCTCGAGTGGATCGAGCAGATCGAGCCCGACGAGCGTGTCGGCGAGCTTGCCGCCGAAGTGATGCATCACGCTGAGCGCGCGCTGCAGCGCCTGCGGCGTGAGCACGTTCATCTGCAACAGGTAGCTGCCGAACCGCTCGCTCTCGACGTTGCTCGACACGAACTGCGGCTGGCCCTCCGCGAAGTACGCCTCTTTGAGGACCCCCGCGCGGCCCTCGAGCGTCAGCATGCCGGTCGCCTTCGTCTTCGCGAGCCGGTACATGAGGCGCAGCACCGGCTGCTCGCGCAGGTCGCCGACCTCGCGCGGCCCCGACGAGTTCTCGGCCGGCTGCTCGGGCAGGATGTCGTCGTCGCTGACGGTCATCGTGCCGCTCGAGCCCTCGTTGCCGCCGACGCCCTCCGGGATGCCCTCGCTCGCGATGAACTCGGCGCGGGCGCGCTGCGCCTCGGCCTCGGCCTGCGCGAGATGCGCGCGCGTCATCGGACCCGCCAGCCCGCTGTCGTCGTCGACCGGCGCGGTCACGCGCGACTCGACCGGCGTGCCGTGCAGGTCCGCGGTCGGCGCGTTGATGACGCGCCCGATCAGCGCGGCGAGATCGCGCGACGTCACGCGCGACGTGCGGCGGATCCACTCGTCGATCGCGTCGCGGAACTGCGCCGCGTTCTGCCAGCGGTCCTCGGGCCGGCGCTGCAGCGCGCGCACCGTGAGCACGCGCAGCTCGACCGGAAACTCCTGGGCGTACTTGTGCAGGCGATCGAGGCGCGCGTCGCGGACCATGAGCAGGATGTCGAGATCGTTCGTCGACGTGAACAGCCGGCGCGCCATCACCATCTCGGCGAGCAGGATGCCGACCGAGAACAGGTCGCTGCGCGCGTCGACGTCGGCGCCCGAGACCTGCTCGGGCGACATGTAGCCGTACTTGCCCTTGAGCGTGCCGGCCTCGGTCTTGTGGCGACGCTCGGCCGCGCGCGCGATGCCGAAGTCGGTGAGCTTGACGTCGCCGCGCCACGACAGCAGCACGTTGCCGGGCGAGATGTCGCGATGGACGATGCCGAGGTCGCGGCCGTTGACGTCGAGCGCGTGGTGCGCGTAGTCGAGCGCGTCGAGCACGTCGCGCGCGATCAGCGCCGCGAGCTCGGGCGGCAGGCGGATCTGCGCGCGCGCGCACTCGCGGAGCAGCGCGAGCACGTCGAGGCCGTCTACGTACTGCATCGCGATGTAGGGCGTGTCGGCGTCGGTGCCGAGCTCGAACACGCCGACGATGTTGCGGTGATCGAGCTGGGCGGTGATCCGCGCCTCGTCGATGAACATCTCGACGAACGACTTGTCGGAGGCGAGGTGCGGCAAGATCTTCTTGATCGCGACCAGCTTCTCGAACCCGAGGTTGCCGATCAGCTGCGCCTTGAACAGCTCGGCCATACCTCCCACCGCGAGGCGATCGAGGATCTGGTATTTCCCGATCTGCTTGGGCGTGGTTCCGCTCACCGAAGGTCCTCGCTCCGCTCGGCCGTCGGTACAAGCCCGACCGCACGGCCGCAGCTGGCGACGCTTTGCTCGGTCATCCTCACCGCCCCACATACTAGCGCTAATGTGGGTGCCAGTCTGGCAGCTTCGCTGCTAGCTGCACCGCCGCGGTGACGCGGTCGCGGGGCTGCCGATCCCGAATTCGCGCGCTTGCAGTGTGGCACGCGCGTTGATCTACGTGCTCGTCGAGGAACGCGATGTTCGAAAGCGCCAAGATCGTCGTCGCGTTCGTCCTCTGTCGGAGCTGGCTCGTCGCGCTGGCGACCGTGGTCACGTGTGCAACGCTTGCGGCGAGCGCGGCCTCCGCGTTCGTCGAGGCGTTCTACCTGGCCCCACCCGGACACGGCCCCACAGCTCCCGCTCGCGCGCCGGAGGTCACGCGAGCGCGGCCGAAACCGGACGGCGCAGGACTGGTCGAGCGGAACATGTTCTGTTCGTCGTGCGCCGCCGCGAGCGAGTCGACTCCGGCAGATGATTTTGTTCCCGGCGCGGTGCTGATCGCGACCAGCCTCGGCGCCGAGCCGCGCGCCACGCTGCGCGTCCCCGGCAGCGAGATCCAGGGCAGCTTCGGCATCGGCGATCGGATTCCGGGCGTCGGCCAGATCGCCGACATCGGCTGGATCACGGTCGACGTCGTCGACCCGCGCGGCCGGCACGGCCATCTCTCGCTGCTCGGTGCGGCAACACCCGAGGTGACGAGCGCCGTGCCGGCCGCCGACCCGTGGCGCGATCGCGTGCGCGCGGTCGACGATCACACGTTCGAGGTCGACCGCTCGCTCGTGCGCGAGCTGGTGAGCGGCGCGGTCAAGCCCGGCGGGGTGCGCATCGTCCCGGTGACCGATGGCGCCGGCAAGCTCGCCGGGTTGCGCGTGCTCGGCGTCTCGAATCACTCGCTCGCGTCCGCGCTCGGCCTCGCGAACGGCGACGTCTTGACCGACGTCAACGGTGCGCACATCGAGTCGGCGAACACGCTGATCAATCTCTACGGCAAGCTCGACGATCTCTCGACCGTCGAGCTCGACGGCACGCGCGGTGCCGGCGCGAAGACCGGCCCGCTCGCGCTGACTCTACGGTTACGCTAGAACCGCGTAGTCGAAGTCGCGATCGCGCCGAATACGAGCAGCACGAGCAGCACGTGGATGCCGAGCAGCACGAGGCCGATGATCGTGCAGATCCAGATCTGCGTGCGCGCGCCCGCTGTCAGGTAACGCGTGAACTGCTCGTTGCCGCGCCGCATCGACGTCAGCGCGTAGATCGCGGACACGAGGCCACCGATGTCGCACAGGAAGAACGGATTGAAGATCCAGACCACGAGACTGCACGCCAGCGCCGTCCACGCCGCCTTCTGGATGTTGCCGGCCGCGCGCGACTCGTCGCCGCGCAGCTCCGCCTTCGACGAGCACCCCTGGCACACGACGCGCGCGTCGGCCGTGTAGAGGATCTCGCTGCCGCTGATCTGTTTCCCGCACGTCGTGCACAGCACGGGCACACCTGGTGTCGCCATGCTTGGGAAATAACACGCCTGCGTGTGGCATTGTTCGAGAAATGCCGGAGTCCAAGCCACGCACGCGCCGGATCGGCGGCGCGCTCGCGGTCGGCGCCGGCATCCTGCTCTCGCGGATCGCCGGGCTCGTGCGCGAGCGCGCGTTCGCGCACTACCTCGGCAACTCGGCCGCGGCCGGCGTGTTCAAGGCGGCGCTGCGGATCCCGAACTTCTTGCAGAACCTGCTCGGCGAGGGCGTGCTGTCCGCGTCGTTCATCCCGGTCTACGCGCGGCTGCTCGCCGAGGGCCGGCACGCCGAGGCGTCGCGCGTCGCGCGCGCCGTCGGCACGCTGCTCGCGCTGGTCGCGGCGGTGATCGCGCTGGCCGGCGTGGTGGCGGCGCGGCCGATCGTCGAGCTGCTCGCACCGGGCTACGGCGAGGCGTCGCGCGAGCTGACGATCTCGCTCGTGCGCGTGCTGTTCCCCGGCGTCGCGCTGCTCGTGCTGTCGGCGTGGTGCCTCGGCGTGCTCAACAGCCACCGCAGGTTCTTCCTCAGCTACGTGTCGCCGGTGTTGTGGAATGCCGCGCTGATCGCGGCCGCGATCGTCGCCGGGCGGCGGTTTGCCGGTCACGACGACGACGTCGCGACGTGGCTCGCGTGGGGCGCGGTGATCGGCTCGGCCGCACAGCTCGTCGTGCAGCTGCCGACCGTGATCGCGCTGCTCGGCAGCTTGCGTCCGTCGCTCGCGGTGCGCGACGACGGCGTTCGCGCCACGCTCCGCGCGTTCGGCCCCGTGCTCGTCGGCCGGGGCTCGGTGCAGTTCTCGGCCTACATCGATCAGGTGATCGCGAGCTATCTCGGCGAAGCGATGGTCTCGGCGATCTCGTACGCGCAGGTGCTCGCGCTCTTGCCGGTCAGCCTGTTCGGCATGGCGGTGTCGGCGGCCGAGCTCCCCGAGATGGCGAGCGCGAGCGGCGATGCCGCCGGCGCGCACGTGCTCGCGCGGCTGCAGCCCGCGCTGCGCCGCGTCGTGTTCCTCGTCGTGCCGAGCGCGGTCGCGTTCGTGACGATCGGCGGCTCGATCGTCGCGCTGCTGTTCCAGACCGGCCGCTTCGACGCGCACGATACGACGGTCGTGTGGATCATCCTCGCGGGTTCGGCGGTCGGCCTATCGGCCAGCACGCAGGGCCGCTTGCTCGGCTCGGCGTTCTACGCGCTCGGCGATCCGAAGCCGCCGCTGCGCGCGGCCGTCGTGCGCGTCGCGATCACCGGCGTGGTCGGCTGGGCATTCGCGCTGCCGATCCGCGACGCGCTCGGCTATTCGACGACGTGGGGCGCGTTCGGGCTGACCGCGAGCGCCGGGTTCGCGGCGTGGATCGAGTTCCTGCTGCTCGATCGCTGGCTGTCGCGACGGATCGGCAAGGTCCCGATCCCGGCGAAGCTCGGGCTCGGCGCGCTCGCCGCCGCCGCGTTCGCCGGCGCGCTCGGCTATGGCGCGTCGTGGATCGCCGGATCGTTCGGGGCGCCCGCGTGGGCTGCGGCGCTCGCCGCGATTCCGGTCTACGGCGTGGCCTACCTCGGCGTGATGCACCTCGCGAAGGTTCCGGAAGCTGCCGCCTTCATACGGCTGCGCGGCCGGCGCGCGGCATGACGCGGCTGTCGCGAATCCGCGACACGGCAACGAACGGAACCCTGCCAACCTCTCGGGATCGCTGAGACCCGGATCGGCGCGGGCGTTGTAGTCATCTCCAAGATGCGCCGGATCGTTTCGCTCCTCGTGGTGATCGGCGGGCTTCGGCTCGCGCAAGCGCAAGGCGTGACGCGCGTCGTCGCCGAGCATGGCGGCCCGATGCCGACCGTGACCGAGCCCGCCGTGCTGTTCGTGCGCGGCTACACGAGCTGCCCGACGATCGATGCCGGCGTGCCGGATGCGGCGGTGCCCGCCGATGCCGGCGTGCCGGATGCCGGCGTCGGTTGCTTGCCGGCGTACACGGTCACGATGGTGATCCAGCCGAGCTTCGTGCCAGCATCCGGCGGCGGGAAGTTCGCGTTGCTGACGGTCACGCCGGCGCCGCCCACGGTGGAGCTCGAGAGCCCGACGTTGTTCGCCGAGCTCGACGCCGCGACCGCGCCGTTCATCGACAACGAGGTCGTCCAGGTTCCGGACTCGAGCCTTGGCACCGTGTGCAACGAGGGCGGCGGTGGTTGCGGCGGTGGCGGCTACTACAGCAGTGGGAACCCGACGCCGCCCGCACCCGTCCTGTTCGACGCGCAGCCGGCGCCGAACGACGCCGGTACGAACGCGACGATCATCGGGCCCTACGCGATCGCGAACGCGCAACCGACCACGATCGGCGATCTATCGACGTGGCTCGACGGCCTCGGCTTCGCGTACCAGCAGGCGGACCTCGACGCGATCGCGCCCTATCTCACCCTCGGCTGGAACGTCGTCGCGATCGAGGTCCTGCCATCGGTCGACACGACCGTGTACGCGCTGCAGCCGGTCGCGCTGACGTGGAACGGCACCGAGATGCGCCTGCCGCTCGGCATGGCGCAGCAGGCGCTCTCCGTTCCGTCGCAGCTCACCGCCTACGTGCTCGCGGACGATCGCTACGACATGCCGGGCGCGCACGTGTCGTTCGCCGGCTACAGCCAGCGCAGCGAGCCATCGTTCATCACGCGCAGCGAGGTCACGTTCGATCGCACGCAGCCCGCGAGTGCCGATCCGATCGCGAGGCTCGTCCCCGGCGAGCCGTTCACGCAGGACACGATCGTGAACACCCAGTACGAGTCCGTCCCGGTGCAGCAGTGCGACTACCGCGACGACGACGACAGCATCGGCTGCTGCAACGCCGCGCACGCGCGGTCGTCGAGCGCGGCGAGCTTCGCGCTGTACGGGCTCGCGCTCGTGATCGTGCTCCGGCGCCGGCGCTAGCGGACCTACCGCGAACGACTACTCGACCTCGACCGCCTCGAGCTCGCCCCGTTTCACCGCAGCGACCAGGGTTTCCCAGTCGTGCGTGACCTGATCGGCGCCTTCGCGGGCGAGCTTGCCGAGCGCGACGTCGAGCTTGTCGCCGCGCCCGGCGTAGCCGTAGAGCACGGCGGCGTCGCCGGTGCGCGCGTGCGCCTTCGCGAACGTCTCGCCGCACACGCGCGCGTACTCGACGAGCGACTCGCGTTTCAGGTCCGCGGGATCGATCGATGCCTTGTGATCCGAGAGCTGGCGCACGTAACACGGGTCGCCGTCGATCGTCGTCCAGCCGAGGAACGGATCGGTCCACGTCTGCATGCGGTGCTGGCCCGACGCGACGCGCTTGCCCTGATGGCTCGCCGTCGTCGCGTCGGGTGGCACGAGGCCCTGCGCCTCGTAGCAGCTCGGCAGCGCCTGCTTGACCTGCAAGATCAGCGGATCGTCGGAGCCGTTGCCGACCAGCAGCACCGCGTAGTTGCGCCCGCCGATCGAGCCGGTGCCCGCGACCTTGAACGCGACGTCGAACGCGAGATAGCAGTCGAGCACCTGCTGGCGGTTCGGGCCGAGCGTGTCGCGATACGCGTCGAGCGACGCGAGCACCTTCGTGCGGGTCACGTCGTCGACCGGGACGAGCGACGGCGGCTCGTTCGCGAACCGCGCGCGGCCATCGGGGCCGTTCGTCGTCAGCTCGTCGCGCGCGTGCAGCGGCGACATGCGCTCGGCCTTGCGCAGCACGCGGCCGACCGGGCCCTCCGGCGCGAACCGGTGCACGCAGTAGCGTGCGAGCTCGACGACCGGCATGTCGGCGAGCATGTGCATCGTCTCGCGCCACGACCGCACCATCGCCTGCACGGCGTCGCGGCACACGCGCTCGCTCGTGCCGGCCTCGCGCCCGACCAGCACGATCGAGATCGCGAGCCGCTTGATCTCCCACTCCCACGGCGCGCGGCACGTCTCGTCGAAGTCGTTGACGTCGAACACGATGTGGCCGTCGAGCGCGGCGAACGCGCCGAGGTTGCGCACGTGTGCGTCGCCGCAGATCTGCACGGGATACGCGGTGTGCGGCAGCGACGCGAGATCCGGCGCCATCACCCACGCGCCGCCGCGCAGGAACGCGAACGGCGACACCGCCATCTTGCCGTGGCGGATCGCGAGCAGCTCGCGGCGGCGGCCGACCTCGCTCGCGCGGATGCGGCCGATCACGTCGCGGTCGCCGGCCACCCAGCGCGCTTGATCGACGCGGCGCACGCGCGCGCGCAGCGACTTGCCGTACATCTCGCGATCCGCGCGTGCGACGTAGCGCGGCGGCGCGGTCGCGGGCACGCTCACCACGGTGTCGGTCGGTAGTCTTTCAGAAACAGCCCCCATACGTGTCTCCCGGTGTTCAAGCCATCGAAGATCGGATCGAGTATGCGCGCCGCACCATCGACGATGTCGAGCGGCGGATGAAACCCGTGCACGCGTTGCTTGCGCTCGGCATGGTGCGCCGGATCTTCGTCCGTCACCCAGCCGGTGTCGACCGAGTTCATGTGGATTCCGTCGCGCACGTAATCGGCGGCGCTCGTGCGCGTCATCATGTTGAGCGCGGCCTTCGCCATGTTCGTGTGGGGATGTTTGTCCGTCTTCCAGCGCCGGTAGAACTGACCTTCCATCGCCGACACGTTGACGACGTGCGCGTCACGCGTCGGCACCGCGGCGAGCAGCGGGCGCAGCCGCGCGTTGAGCACGAACGGCGCGACCGCGTTGACGAGATGGACCTCGAGCAGCTCGGCGGTCGGCACGTCGGCGAGCGTCATCCGCCACGAGTTGAAGTCCCGGAGGTCGACCTGCTGCAAGTCCTGATCGAGCCGGCCGCCCGGATAGAGTGCGTGCGAGCGCTCGAGATCCTCGGCGAGCAGCGGCACCTGCGCGAGCACGGCCGACTTCCACAGCCCGACCGAGCGGATCTCGTTCTTGCTGACCAGCGCGAGCCCGCGGTCCAGGACCTCGCGCTCGAACGCGGTCTGCGCCGGCTCGTCCTCGCCCGCGACGACGTGATCGTACCAGCCCGCCGGGCGGCGCACGGTCTGACACGCGTTGTTGACGATCGCGTCGAGCCGCGACTGGGTCGCGACCAGGTGCGCACACAACGCCTCGACGCTGGGCGTGTGGCGCAGGTCGATGCCGTAGACGTGGAGCCGGTGCGTCCACTCGGCGGCGTCGGGCTCGCGCGCGAACCGGCGCGCGCCATCGCGCGGAAACCGGGTCGCGACCAGTACGTCGGCGCCGGCGCGCAGGAGCTTCACGGCGGCCTGATACCCGATCTTCACGCGGCCGCCGGTGACGAGCACGCTGCGGCCGCGCAGGTCCGCGGTCTGCTCGCGCTTCTGCCAGTTGAGCTCGGCACACGCCGGGCACATCTGGTCGTAGAAGTGGTGGAGCTCGTGAAAGTGCGTCTTGCAGACGTAGCAGAGCCGCGCGTCGTGAACACGCGGCGCCTCGCGATTCGCCTCGGCCTCGTCCCACTCGTCGGGCGCGTCGTCGGATGACAGCTCGAGCGGCCACGCCGGCTTCGGCAGCGGCGTGCGAAACACCGGCTCCTTGCGCAGCGCGCGGATGCCGGTGCGATCGAGCACCGCGCGGTCGGCCGCGCGCTTCGCGCGCACGCGCTGGCGCGCGAGCTCCTTGCCGAGCGCCTTGCGCCGGTAGCGATCCGGCCGCGACAGCTGACCGGCCGCGCTGACGAGCCGGATCCGCAGCTCCTCGTCGAGCTCGGCCAGCCGCGGCAGGTCGTCCCCGAGCTGCTCGATCAGCTCGATCGCGGCTCGCACGCGTGCTTCCAGGTCGTCCGACATCGACCGCGCAGCCTAGCATCGCTATGCTGCCGCGCGACTGCGATGATCATCACCAAGCGCCTCAAGGGCAAAGCGATCGCGACCTGGCTCGGACCGCGCGGCGACGCCGCGCGCGCCTTGGCCCGAGACCTGCGCGAGCGCGTGACCAAGTCGCCGCGCCGGCTCGAGCTGTACTTCGACATCGCCGATCCGTGGAGCTACCTCGCGGCGCAGGCGGCGAGCCGGCTCGTCGACGCCTACCGGATCGAGCTCGCCGTGCACGTGATCACGCCGCCGGCGTCCGACGTCAACGCGCAGCCGGCGATGCGCGCGAAGCACGCGGTGCGCGACGCCCAGCAGCTCGCCGAGTACTGGGATCTCGACTTTCCCGGCAAGCGCGAGGCGGATTCCGGCGCGCTGCGCGACGCCGGCACGATCCTCGTGCGCGAGCGGCCGGCCGCCGACCAGCTGCGCGCCGCGCTCGAGGTCGGGCACGCGCTGTGGAGCAACGATCGCAAGCGGCTCGCGAAGCTCGCCGGCACGTGGGGCGCCGAATCGCACGGCTCGGTCGCGCCCGTGTTGAACGCGCGCTACGCGGACCTGCGCAAGGCCGGCCATTACATGGGCGCGATGCTGCGCTACAAGGACGGCTGGTACTGGGGCGTCGATCGCCTGCGGTATCTCGAGCTCGCGCTCGCGGGTGATCTCGGCTGCGACATCGCGCACGTCGTGACGCCGCGCCCGCAAAGCGAACGCGGCCCGCTCGCGCTGTCCGACAAGCCGCTGTCGTGCGAGCTGTGGTTCTCGTTTCGCTCGCCGTACTCGTATCTCGCGCTCGAGCAGATCGAGGCCGTGCTCGCGCCGCACGGGGTGCCGCTCGTGCTGCGCCCGATCCTGCCGATGGTCGCGCGCGGTGTCCCGCTGCCGAACGTCAAGCGCATGTACATCGTGCGCGACGTGAAGCGCGAGGCCGATCGGCTTGCGATCCCGTTCGGCGAGCTGTGCGATCCACTCGGTCCGGGCATCGATCACTGCCTCGCGATCGCGGCGTGGGCCGAAGCGAGCGCCGGCCAGTCGGCACTGCTCGCGTTCGCGCGCTCGGCTATGCGAGGCATCTGGAGCGAGGCGCGCGACATGGCCGAGTACGTCGACCTGCGCCACGTCGTCGAGCGCGCCGGCCTGCCGTGGAACGAGGCGCGCGAGGTGATCGCCGAGCCCACCGCCGCGCTCAAGCTGGCCCAGGCTGCCGCGGCCGACCTCGCCGTCATCGGGCTGTGGGGCGTTCCGTCCTTCCGGGTCGGCGACTTCGTCGCGTGGGGCCAGGATCGCTTGCCGTTGCTTGCCGATCGACTGCGCCGTCACGCCGACGCCACGCGGGTGTAGGCTGAGACGAGATGTCTGTCGCGGTGAGGTGGCTCGCCGCGGCCACGCTCGTGGCCGCGTGTCAGCACAACATCAACACCCCGTTTCCGTCGGGACTCGAGCCGCTCGAGGCAGACATGGCGTCGTGCCCGACCGACATGACGACCGAGATGATCTCGATCACGAGCACGGACAGCGACTACATCCGCGTCTACGGCTGCGGCTACGTGCAGCTCGCGCCCGCCGTCGTGTGGCCGGCGACGCACTCGCCCGATCCGAACGTCGCGATCTGCTCGACGACGAGCCACACCGTCGACATCGACAACCAGCCGCAGTACGAGTACTCGTTCCTCGTCCACTACGAGGTCGACAACGTGCTCACCGTCACGTGGGACGACCAGTGGCGCATGGGTCTGATCGAAGGCACCGAGGACGCGCCGACGCTCGGCATGATCAAGCACCAGAAGACGGACGGCTCGAGCTTCATCACGCTCAGCGAAGGCACGATCCAGGTGCTCGCGACCGACGATCCGGACGTCACCGAGCTCGACTTCGTCGAGCACCTGAATGCGGTCGAGGCGTCGACCACCGACGTGATCGAAGGCGTGACGCACAATTACAACTCGCTCGTCGCGGTGTCGCACGGCAACCCGGTGCCGGCGTGCCCGTAGTAACGGGCCCGTAGTAACATCGCGGGGTGGCCGACGGCGAGCAGTTCGGTCCGTACGTCGTGTACGAGCTGATCGGCGCCGGCGGCATGGCGTCGGTGCATCGCGCCGAGTCGCAAGGCATCGCCGGGTTTCGCCGCGTCGTCGCGCTCAAGCGGATGTTGCCCGGCGTCGCCGACAACGCCGAGCTCGTGCAGTCGTTCATCCGCGAGGCGCGACTCGCCGCGAACCTGCGCCACGAGAACGTCGCGCAGACGTACGAGCTCGGCAAGGTCGGCGACACGTACTTCATCGCGATGGAGCTCGTGCCAGGCCGCAACCTGCGCGAGATCCTGAAGCACTGCGCGTCGGTGTGCGGCGCGATGCCGATCCCGCTCGCGCTCAACATCGCGAGCCAGATCCTCGACGCGCTCGACTACGCCCACGATCTCTGCGACGACAGCGGCCGGCCGCTCGGCATCATCCACCGCGACGTGTCGCCCGCGAACATCCTCGTCTCGGAGAGCGGCACCTGCAAGCTGATCGACTTCGGGATCGCGAAGGTGTCGGCGCAGGGCATGCAGTCGCAGAACCGGATGATCAAGGGCAAGTTCGGTTACATGGCCCCGGAGTACCTCGAGGGCCGCATCGACGCGCGCGCGGATCTGTTCGCCGCGGGCGTGATCACGTGGGAGCTGCTCGCGAACCGGCCGCTGTTTCAGGGCCGCGACGAGATGCAGACGCTCGTCAACGTGCGCGAGATGCCGATCCCGCCGGTGACGCACTGGCGGCCCGAGGTGCCGTCGCAGATCGAGACGATCGTGATGACCGCGCTCGCGCGCGATCCCGACCGGCGCTGGCAGCGCGCGAGCGCGATGCGCGCCGCGCTCGCGACCGAGGTCCGGCGGCAAGCGATCGGCGCGGTCAGCTCGCAGCTCGCGGACTGGCTCGCGCGCGCGTTCGTGAACGGCCCCGAGGTCGATCAAGAGCCGAGCATGGTGATCGAGATCGGCTCGAACGTGCTCGGTTCGAGCCCGGGAACAGAGCCCGAGCCCGAGCCCGAGCCCGAGCCAGAACCCGAGCGCAGCGAGGACTCGTTCGCGACGAAGCTGTTCCGGCCGAGCCGGCCGCAATCGATCGTCGAGGCGACGACGTTGCCCGTGGCGCCGTCCGGTCCGGCTGCGCCGCCTGCTCCCGCGCCTGCCGCAAGACCCGCGCTCGCGCCGCTCTCCGGCTGGCTGTCGGCGTTACTCGTGCTCGCGATCTCCGGGACGGTCTCAGCCGTGGTCTACTTCGGGCTCCTGTACGTCACGTGAAGCGCATCGCACTCATCTCCACCGGTGGCACGATCGAGAAGACGTACGACGAGCTGTCGGGCGTGCTCGCGAACACGCAGGTCTCGGTGCTCGACATCATGCTCGCGTCGCTCGAGCTGCGCGGCATCTCGGTGCAGCGCGTCGCGCTGATGAACAAGGACAGCCTCGACATGACGCCCGACGATCACACCCTGATCGCCGAGACGTCGGCGCGGATGGCGCGCGAGACCGACGGCGTGGTCGTCGTGCACGGCACCGATCGGCTCGCCGACACCGGCGAGCGCATCGTCGAGGTCGCCGGCACGCCGGCATCGCCGATCGTGCTCACCGGCGCGATGCGGCCGTACGAGCTGCGCGCGACCGACGCGCTGCAAAATCTGACCGAAGCGCTGCTCGCGGTGCAGCTCGTGCCGCCCGGCGTGTACGTCGCGATGCACAACCAGGTGCTGCGCTTTCCCGGCGTGCGCAAGGACCGCGCGCTCGGCACGTTCGTCAAGGATCCGGCATGACCGACGATCGAGCCGCAGCCCGCGCCGCGCCGACGCTGTCCGCGTTGCTCGACGCGCTGTCACGCGCACGCATCGGCGTCGTCGTGTTCTTCCGACGCGGCACCGGAATGGAGAAGTGGCTCGCGAACGACGCAGCGCTCGAGCCGCTCGGCTATTCGGAGGAGGACTGGCTGGCGACACCGGCGTTCGGGCTGATCGCGCCGACCGATCGCCCGCGCGTCGCCGAGCTGTACGAGCGCGTCATGACCGGCACCGAACCGCCGGCGATCATCGAGCTCACGCTGATCCATCGCGACGGGCGCGAGCTCAAGACCGAGTTCACCGCCGGTCGCGCGAACACGCCGGAAGGCATGGTGCTGGTGTTGCTGTCCCGCGGCGCCTCGAAGGCGACCGCGGCGCTGCTCGAGGCCGATCGGATCTCGCTCGTCGGCGCACTCGCCGCCGGCTTCGCACACGAGACCAACAACCCGCTGACCTCGGTGCTGCTCAACCTGCGCTCGCTGCGCAAGCAGCTGATCGCGCACCTCGACGGCGAGACCCAGTCCGCGGCCGTGCGCTGCCTCGACGACATCACGACGGGCGCCGAGCGCATCGCGAGCAACGTGCGCGCGCTGCAGACGCTCGCGACGCGCTCGATGACGCAGTCGCTCGATCTCGCCGCGATCGTCGCCGGCGCGGTGCGGCTCGCCGCGCCGACGCTCGAGCCGCGCGCGCATGTCGTGAGGCAGATCTTTCCGGTGCGACCGGTGCTCGGCGAGGAGTCGCGCATCGGTCAGGCCGTGCTCGCGATGCTGCTGTTCTCGAGCTCGGGCTTCGCCGATTCGCTGGCGAGCGCGAGCACGAGCAACCGCATCGTGATCGCGGTCGAGGAACGCGGTGGCGTCGCGGTCGTCGAGGTCTCCGACAACGGCCGCGGACTGGCGAACGAGGATGTCGCGCACGCGTTCGATCCGTTCTTCCGGTCGCCGGTGCGCGGCTCGAGCATCGGCGTCGGGCTCGGCGTCGCGCGCTCGGTCGCGGTCACGCTCGGCGGCGATGTCGTGCTCGCGTCGCGCGACGGCGGCGGCGCCGTGATCACGATGAAGTTGCCGCTGGCGGCGGCTTCTCCGCCGGCGTTGCCGGCGTGACGAGGAAGATCGCGTGCGCGGTCGCGACAGGCGCCGCGCGATCGGCCTGCCACGCCTCGACGCGCACGTTCGCGACGCGTCGGCCGTGACGCGTGACCACGCCGCGGGCGTGAGTGTCGACCGGCCCGCCCGAGCGCAGGTAGTCGACCGTGATCGTGATCGTCTTCGGCAGCACGATGGTTTCGGCGCGATAGAACAGCTCGAAGATCGCCGCCGATTCGAGCAGCGCGCCGAGCGCGCCGCCGTGCAGCGCCGGCAGCGCGGGGTTGCCGATCAGGTGCGCCGCGAAGCGCATGGTCGTGATCAGCTCGTCGTGCTCCAGCCGCGCGGACAGGCCGAGCAGCCGCGAGTACGGCACGGCATCGAGCAACGCCTGGTAGTCGCCGGTGCGCTTCGCCTCGGCCAGTCGCTCGACGAGGGTCACGGCTTCTTCGCTCCTGCGAGCCGGGCCGAGCCCGTCTCGCTCCGGTTCGGGCCGCCGCCCGGCTTGGTCGCGAGCATGAAGGTGCCGACCGACGACGCGATCGGATCGGCCTCGTCGCCGTGATACGCGACCGCGCGCGTGAACGCGACCTGGCGCGCGACCCGGTAGCACGTCGCGTGTGCGTGGACGTCTCGGCCGGGCTCGGCGGCGCGCAGGTAATCGATGCGCAGATCGAGCGTCGCGATCGGCACCCACTCGACGAGCGCGGCGAACACGGCGGCGCCCGACGTCGCGTCGAGCAGCGCGGTGATCGCGCCGCCGTGGAGGACGCCGGTGTCGGGGTTGCCGACGAGCTTGGCGTCGTAGCGCAACAGGAACCGCGCGCTCGCCCGCGCGATCTCGGTGACCTCCATCCCGAGCGCCTTGTTGTGCGCGATGTGCTCGGTGAAGCGGCGCACGACGTTTAGCGGTACGGTGTCGTCGGACGCCATGGCGGCAGCAACTGTAGCGCAGCTCGCGAGGCTCGGCTGGGACGAGCGCTGGGCCGACGACGCGCGCGTCCTCGATCCCGCGGGCGAGCTCGCGCCCGTGCGCGTCGTGGCCGAGCATCGCGGCGCGTACCACGTCGCGGACGGCCGCGGCGTCGCGTGGGCCGAGCTGACCGGTCGCGCGTTCCACGACGCGCGCGACAAGCGCGAGCTGCCGACGGTCGGCGACTGGGTGCTCGTCGCGCGCTGGTCCGACGCGCTCGCCGGCAACGGCGCCGCGGTGATCCGCGCCGTCCTGGCGCGCCGCGGGCTGCTCGTACGCAAGGCCGCCGGCGAGGCGACCGCGCCGCAGCCGCTTGCCGCGAACGTCGACGTCGGGCTGGTGATGACGTCGGCGAACAAGGATCTGTCGCCGGCGCGGCTCGACCGCTACGTCGCGCTCCTGCGCGGCGGCGGCATCGCGCCCGCGCTCGTGCTGTCGAAGGTCGATCTCGTCGCACGACCCGAGCAGCGTGACGCGATGCTCGCGCAGCTCGCGTCGATCGCGCCCGGCGCGCCCGCGATCGCGGTGTCGGCGACGACCGGCGCCGGGCTCGCCGAGATCCGCGCCTTGGCCGGCACGTGCCGCACGTGCGCGCTGCTCGGCAGCTCCGGCGTCGGCAAGTCAACGCTGCTCAACGCGCTCGTCGCGGACGCGGCGCAGCTCACGCAGCCGATCCGCAGCGACGAGCGCGGCCGCCACACGACGACGCGCCGCGAGCTGTTCGTCACCGACGCCGGGCTGTGGATCGACACGCCCGGCATGCGCGAGCTCGCGCAATTCCTGGACCGCGATGTCGCCGCGTTCGACGACATCGCCGCAGCTGCCGCCGGCTGCAAGTTCCGCGACTGCCAGCACCGCGACGAGCCCGGCTGCGCGGTGCGCGGTGCGATCGACCCGGCGCGGCTCGCCAGCTTTCACAAGCTCGCCGCCGAGCGCACGGCCTCGGCGCGCGATCAGAAGGCCGCGCGCCGCATCGCCGAGACCCGCCAGGCCAAGGCGAAGCGCTATGCTCCGCGTCGCGGGAAGTCATGATCGCGTTCTCCTCGGTCAGCAAGCAGTACGGCGGCCAGATCCTGTTCGTCGACGCGTCGTTCCAGATCAATCCCGGCGAGAAGGTCGGGCTCGTCGGCCCGAACGGCGCCGGCAAGACCACCGTGTTCCGGCTCGTCGTCGGCGAAGAGCAAGCCGACGACGGTGCGATCGAGCGGCCGAAGAAGCTCACGATCGGCTACTTCCGCCAGGACGTCGGCGATCTGCGCGGGCGTTCGATCCTCGCCGAGACCTGCGCCGGCGCCGGCGAGGTCTCCGAGCTCGCCGAGGAGCTCGCGCGGCTGACGGTCGAGCTCGAGCGAGATCCGCCGAAGTTGGAGCGGGGCGAGCTTGCCTCGACCCGCGGGATCGACGCCGTCGTCGAGCGCTTCGGCGAGGTCCAGGCCCGCTACCAGGACCTCGGCGGCTACGAGCTCGAGGCGCGCGCTCAGGAGATCTTGCACGGCCTCGGGTTTCGCCCCGAGCAAGTCCACGACGACGTGTCGACGCTCTCGGGCGGCTGGAAGATGCGCGTCGCGCTCGCGCAGATCCTGCTCGCGAGGCCGGAGCTGCTGCTGCTCGACGAGCCGACGAACTACCTCGACCTCGAGTCGATCCTGTGGCTCGAGGCTTTCCTGCGCGGCTACACCGGCACCGTCGTGATGACGTGCCACGACCGCGAGGTGATGAACCGCGTCGCCACCAAGATCGTCGAGATCGACGGCGGCGAGCTGCGCTCGTACGGCGGCAACTACGACTTCTACGAGCGCGCTCGCGAGATCGAAGCCGAGCGCCGCGAGGCCGCGTACGCGCGCCAGCAGGCGAGGCTCGCGAAGGAGAGCCGGTTCATCGAGCGGTTCAAGACGCACGTCGCGAAGGCCGCGCAGGTGCAGAGCCGGCTCAAGAAGCTCGACAAGATCGAGAAGCTCGCCGAGCCGCGGCGGATCGCCGAGCGCGACATCCAGCTCCGCGCGCCGGCGCGCTCGGGCGACGACGTCGTGCGGCTCGACAACCTGCGCAAGGCGTACGGCGCGCACGTCGTGCACGACAAGCTCGTGATGACCGTGCGCCGCCGCGAGCGGTGGGCCGTGATGGGCGAGAACGGCGCCGGCAAGTCGACGCTGCTCAAGATGATCGCGGGCGTGCTCGCGCCCGATGCCGGCGAGGCCGTGATCGGCGCGGCGGTCGAGATGGGCTACTACGCGCAGCACGTGATGGAAGGACTGTCCGGAGACCGGACGATTCTCGAGGAGCTCGCCGAGCACGCGCCGCTCGCGAACCAGGGCACGCTGCGCAACCTCGCCGGCGCGTTCGGCTTCCAGGACGATGACGTGTTCAAGCCGATCAGCGTGCTCTCGGGCGGCGAACGCGCGCGCCTCGCGCTCGCGAAGATCGTGTACGACGCGCCGAACTTGCTCGTGCTCGACGAGCCGACCAACCACCTCGACATCGCGACCAAGCGCGCGCTCGTGCGCGCGCTGCGCGACTACGAGGGCACGCTGATCTTCGTCTCGCACGACCGCCAGTTCCTGTCGGCGCTTGCGACCCGCGTGCTCGAGCTCGCGCCCGGCGCGCCGCCGCGCCTGTACGGCGGCACCTACGACGAGTACGTCGCATCGACCGGCCGCGAGGCGCCCGGCATGCGTGCGTGATAGCGTCTCGGTATGCCGGTTGACCTTCGCAACCCGGGCGGCACACCGGGCGGCATGCGCGCGTTCCTGCTCGGCCTCGCGATGATGATCATCGGCGGCTACCTGCTGCTCGATCAGGTCCAGGTCTACGGCGGCTACTGGAACTTCGGCTGGGCCGGCGGCTACGGGCGCAGCTTCGGCATCACGCTGATCCCGCTCTTGTTCGGCATCGCCATCCTGTTCTACGACGGCCGCTCGTTCGCCGGCCGCGTGCTCACCGCAGGTGGTGCGCTCGTGATCGTCGCCGGTATCATCGCGAACCTCGACATCCACTTCCGGCAGACGTCGCTGTTCGCGCTGCTCGTGATCCTCGTCTTGCTCGTCGGCGGCCTCGGCTTGATCGTGCGCGCGGTGCTTCCGTTCGAGCGCAAGAACGACGCCAAGACCGACTAGGACCGACTCTGACGATTCGTCACATCTCGAGTCTCGAGCTCGCGCCCGGAACATCTCGCACGCCGATCGCGCCGGCGCGCCGCCAGCCGTGCGCGAGCAACCACGAGCGCGGGCGCCGCACGCGCAGCGGCTCGTAGCTCGGCGGCGGCTGCCAGAGCCACGCGCGGCCCTCGAGCTCGCGCCAGCCGGTGAACGTGATCCCGCTCGAGAA
>DATJXL010000261.1:0-11450 GCA_035500135.1 Kofleriaceae bacterium | reverse complement strand
AGCGCGTTCGGCCGCTACGTGATCGAGCTGCAGGGTATCCAGTGGTACCTCGCCGATCTGCTCGCCGAGATCGACTCCGCGCGACTGCTCACGTACGAGGCCGCCCGCCACCTCGACGCCGCGGGTGCCACGCACGCGCTGCCGACCGACTCCCCGGTGCGCAAGCGCAGCCTGCTCGACATCCAGCGCTGGTCGTCGTCGGCGAAGCTCGTCGCCACGCGCACCGCCGTCACCGCCGCGCTGCAGGCGATCCAGATCTGCGGCGTGCGAGGCTGCCTCGAGACCGCGCCGTTCGGGCGCTACCTGCGCGATGCCAAGACCTACGAGATCGCCGGCGGCTCGTCGGAGATCCTCAAGAACACGCTCGGCGAGTACCTGGTCGAGGCCGTCGACGGCCCGGGCTGAGCGAGGCGTTCCGGCAGGTCACGCCGGGGAAGGCCCGGCATTGAATCGCCGAGCACGCTCGGGCACGATTTTGAGATGGTCGCCGCGGCTAGGTGGTTTCGGTGGATCGCTGGCGTCGTCGCGCTCGTTCCGATGGTCGCGACCGCACGCCCGCTACCGCCGGGCACCACGGCGGCGATCAAGACCGACCACAACGGGCCGTGGACGCTGTACGTCACGCGCAACGGCGTCACCGTGCCCGCGTACGTGTTCGACCAGGACGACGAGTCCGGATCCAACACGGTCGAGCTGTCCGAGGACGGCCGGTTTCTCGTCGCGACGGTCAGGCACTGCGACGACACGCCCGATGTCGCGCGCGTTTCGCTCGCCGCGATCGACGCTCGCTTCGAGAACCTGCGCGGCATGCAGGCGCATGTGAAGAAACAGTACGCGGCGGCGATCCCACACTTCGAGACCGCAGCGGCTCTCGATCCAGACTCGCCCGTGTATGCCACCAACCTGCTCGCCGCGCAGGCGCTCGCCGACGACGCGGAGGGCGTCGAGCGCACGCTCGCGACGTATTCCGCGCTGAACGTGCCGTGGTTCGCGTGGCGGCTCGCGGTCGATCCCGAGCTCGCGACGGTCAGCGGCGATCGCCGCGCGGCCGTATTGACCGCGGACCATCCCGGGCATGCCAGGGTCTCCGACCTGTCGTTCGTCGCGTACTCGCCGTTCGCCGGCGGGATGGTCGCCACGCTCGCCACCGGCGGAGCGGGCGGGATGCCGTCGGGGCAGCCCGACACGTGGCTCGTGATCACCGAGCTCGCGACGTCGCGCGAGCTCTTGCGGATCCTGGTGACCGACGAGAACCCGAAGCAGAACGCGCAGCGGCGGGCGGTCGCTGATCGGCTGCTCGCGCAGCTCGGCTTCGAGCTGGCAGGCAAGTCCGGGTGGAAGGTCGACGAAGCGAACGACGTGAAGCACGCGAGCTCGCCCGATCACAAGATCCAGGTCGACGTCGATCGCTACGAGGATGCCGATCCGAAGACGAGCGTGTGGCTCGACCGTGGCTACGATCTGAAGGTGACGGTGGGACGGGCGAGCTCCTCGTACCATCGCAGCGGCGGCTCTCCGCGCTACCTCGAGATCGCCAGCGTGCACGGGTACCTCGTGCTCCGGGACTCGCATCAACGCTGCGCGGATTTTGTGCCAGCTCGCAAGCTCGAAACCGTCGCGCTTCCCGGCACGCCCGCCGCGGCGAAGCTCGACTGCAAGCGGCTGCAGGCGATCGCGCTCGGCCGCGCGCACGAGATGCCGCGCCCGCTGGTGAACGGTGCGGCATGCGTGCTCGGCCAGTTCGGCGAACCGGGCGCGCTCGTGTGGGTGAACGGCAGTGAAGGCCCGCGCTTCGAAGTCGTGAACGGCGACGGCAGCCCGCTCGCGCCGCCGTTCGTGAGCACGGACGCGAACAGCAACCAGGAGGACCTGTCCAGCTATCCGCCCGCGTTCCGCGCGGTCGATCTCGACGGCGACGGAATCGACGAAGTCGTGGTGACGTGGCAGACCGGGGCACACTCCGACGGCAGCTGGTTCGACGTCCTCCACCTGCACGGCGGCAAGCTCGTCGAGCTCGCCGGTCCGCGGATCTCGCACGACACCAGCGGGTACGAGCATCATCCGTCGTCGACCTGCAAGGGTACGCTCGCGTTCGAAGGGACCGGCGCGAAGGCTCGGCTCGTCGTGACGATGACGTCGGTGCGAGACGACGAGCATGCCGGGTGTCTCGCGGTGGGCCGCCACGCGTTCGCGCTGGTCGGCGACAAGCTGGTCGAGACGAAATAGGACGCCGGCCGCGGCCGCGACTCCGACGCGCACGAGAGATGCACGGAGGACGCTCGAACGGAGGCGCCATGACTCGAATCGAATTCGCGGCCACCCTGGCAATTGTCGTGTCGATCGCGAGCCCGGCGGTGGCCGGAACGCTCGCCACCGGCCACGACCGCGACCGCGACGTCCGCGCGCGGCCACCATCGTGCGAGCAGTTCGTCGGCGAACCGAGAGACGCGATCAGCGTCATGTTTCGGTGGGATCAGCAGCTGTCGCTCGCGGCGTGCGAGGCCACGATCGAGGTCCCTCGCATCGAGCCCGGCGATGTCCGCGCGCTCCCCGGCCTGGTGTCGCACCTCGAGCGCACGCTGGCCGCGTCGATCTCGCTGTATCGCGACGCGATGAGCTTCGCGCCGCCCGAGGCGCGGATCCTCGCCGCATACGGGCTCGCGTCGGTGCATCTCGAGATCGTCGTTCGCGCACGAGCTGCGCTC
The DNA here is from genome assembly GCA_035500135.1 of Kofleriaceae bacterium. Taxonomy (GTDB): domain Bacteria; phylum Myxococcota_A; class Polyangia; order Haliangiales; family Haliangiaceae; genus JABFXX01. The sequence goes on along the minus strand of DATJXL010000261.1, from coordinate 8,745 downwards.
GCCCCCGACGATACGCGCTCCCGTTGCGCACTCGAGCCGCTGCTCGACGACGACCTCCGTGCCGCAACGGCTGCATTCGATGAGGTCGGCTTTCTCGCCGAGGACTTCCCGAAGGCCGCACATGCAAACGAGGTCGTGGAGTTCGCCGTGGCAAGCGCCGCGGGGCAGGCACGCCTGCTCCGCAACCGCTAGCGAGGGCACGGACCTTGCTGGAGTGACCTCCATGAGCAGCGAACAATCCCAGGTCATCGTCGCGTACGACTTCAGCGCCAGCGCTCGTTCGGCGATGTCGCGGGGGGTCGCGCTGGCAGCTCGCGCCCCGTTCCACGTCCTGCACTTCATCTGCGTGCTCGATCCGCATCACGGCACCGATGTCGATCGAGTGCGCGACGAGCTCGCGGCCACGGTGGACCAGGAGCTGCGCGCCGCCGAGCTCAAGCACCCCCTTCACTTTCACGTCCATGTCCGCATCTCGCGAAACCCCGCGAAGGAGATCCTCGCGCTCGCGAGCGAGATCGGCGCCGATCTCATCGTCGTCGGATGCAAGGGTCGTACGGGCATCGAGCGCCTCGTCCTCGGCTCGGTCTCCGAGCACATCGTCCGCGAGGCGGGGTGCGCGGTGGTCATCGCGCGCCCGAAGGAATACCCGTACGTCGTGCACGAGGACGTCGTGGCCGTCGAAGCCCATCCCCACCATCGATCGTTTCGATTCACGTACGATGGACGGGTCGGCGTTGCCGAGCCGCTTCGGTGGCCCGGCGCCTGAAGCCGTTGCTGCAGTTCTTCGACGGACCATCCCGTCGGGAGACGGCGGCTCGTAGCACACGGAAGGTCACATGCCACGCAGCGCGACGAGCGCTGTCGCCCACGTGTTCGACGGCGACATGGTCGCGCTCGGTGAATAGTGGCCGGCCGCATCGACCGCGAGATACCAGGCGGCCTGCACCACGGCTCCGGTGTTGATCGTGGATACCGCCTGCCAGCCAGCGTCGGTCATCGAGAACGACTCGGGAGGGTACGTGCCCAGCGCGAACAGCAACAGATCAACGGGGTCGCTGGTCGTGACGCCGCTCGTGGCCACCGTGGCGCTGGTTCCGTAACTGCTCGTGCTCTGGTCGACGATGTTGGAGGTCGCCAGCCCGGACCACTCGGTCACCGACATCCGCAGCGCCTGGTCGCTGCTGGTGATCGTGATCGTGCTCGAGCCGTTGCTGACCGCGACCCACACTTCCTGGCCGGGATCCATCGCCGCGCCCACGACCTTGGTCCAGCTCGACGCGCCGCCGCTGACCGAGATCAGCGAGTCGTCCGCTGCAGCGCCGAGCATCACGAGGACGTCGCCGGTCTTGGGTGTCGACGTCAACGTGACCGACAGCGACGTCGCGCTGTTGTTGAACCCCACGGCCTGCTGCACGAGGGTGATCGTGCTGCCTCCCGGCGCGTCCCGCCCGTTGCCGTCGGCTTGCCGCCCATCGCCCGGCGGCGCATCGGAGTTGCTGCCGGTTTGCGGCGCATCGTCGGAGAGCCCGTGAATACCGAGCAGCGAGTTACACCCGGCGAGCCCGACGACCATCGGCACCGCGAGCGCTCGCATCCCCAGCGATGTTATCAGTGTACCGGCGGCGCGAAACCCGCTCGATCGGGTGCTCACTTCGTGATCTGTACGGCAGCGTACGTTGTGTCGCCGCGAGCGAGCGGAGCGAATCAGTGCAGCGGGCCGAGGGCGGCGCTCGAGATGTCGTCGTCCGTGTCGAACGTGCCATCCGGTCCGGCGGAGCGAACCAGCACGCGCTCGCCCGCCCCGGTTGTACGGCGCGCGCAGCGAAACCGATACGGATGCCCCCACGCGTCTCGGCGGCCGTCGCTGACGAACGCGGCCACCGCATCGCTGCAACTGGAACCGGGATGGGAGTCGAACCACGCGGGAACCATACGAAACGCGATCAGGTCGACCCAGACACCCGATGCTCGCGCGGCTTCGCGCTCTCGAGCGCGGGCCGCCGCGGCGTGATGATGGAGGCCGTAGCCGAGTACGACGACAGCGAGTGCACCGAGCAGGAGCTTGCGTCTGCGCGAGGAAGTCTTCATGCAGGTCGGCAAGAGCAACCGCGGTGCCAGCCGTAAGTACCGTATCGTCCGACGTTCGCAGGCCCGCACGTGCCACATCGGCAGCGTGAGCGGCGAAGGCGTGCCACCGGCGGCTTCGTGTTCCAGATGCTAGATCCGTCCGATGTCGGGTCGACGATCCGAGCCGCGCTCGTCACACATGGTCTGCGGCCGTAGCCGGGTTCGTCATCTGCTTCGCCTCGTCGGCGGCCGCTCGGCGTATTGTTCGCCGATGCGAGCATGCGTGGTGACTCTGGTCGTCGCCGCATGTGGACGCGACGCAGCGCCCGTCGTCACGACAGATCCGGCGAGCGAAGCGGTCACGCCGCCCGCGCCCGCGGCGAAGGCACATGTCGCGACGACGGTGTCTGCGAAGGTCGGGCCGATCGGGCCGCTCGTCGAGCCGCCGCCGCCGACACCGGCTGCGGTCGCGCGGCGCGCGTGCGGCGACGCGACACCGATCGAGCTCGGCGCGACCGACGGTACCGAGATCGGCGCAGCGTTCGGACGCGATGGCCACGGCATCGCTGCATGGTCGCCGTCGAAGACGCGGCTCGCCGTGCGTCGACTCGATGGCAGCGGCAAGCCGACCGGGCCGGTCAGCGAGCTCGAAGTGCCCGCGCCGGTGACCGGGCGCTGGATCCGCGCGCTCGATCATCGATTCATCGTGCTGCTGTCGACGACCGACTTCAGCGGCCCGCCGGTCTTGAAGCTGTATGCGGTCGTCGTCGATGCCGACGGCAAGCCCGACCCCACCGTGCTGCAGATCGCGATCGGCGACCGCGGCATGATCGACGATGTCAGCCCCGGCGGCGAGCGCGGCGTTTCGATCTGGGCGGGCCCGACGCCGGCGACCCAGATCCGCGACGGGCGCCTGGTCACACTCGTCGTCGACGCCCAAGGCAAGCTCGCGCAGAGCATCGTCGACGTGCCGGATCCGGCGCCGGGCGATCGCGCACGGGCCTTGTTCTCGCTGGGCGATCATGCGGTCGCGCTGATCGGCGACACGCTCATGTTCGTCGATGACAAGCCGCTCGCGCAGAAGCGCAGCGGCGACGCCGAGGGCCTGTGGCTCGCGCCGACATTCCATGGCCCGACGATCCCCGCGCTCGCGCTCTCCCTCGGCAAGAAGCCCGCGACGATGCAGGTCGGCACCGTCGCGCTGGACGGCACGGTCCGCTTCGACCAGCAGAAGCTGCCGCGCACCGGCACGCTGCCCGCGGGCTACGAAGACCGCGTCTCGTGGGGCACGAGCTCGGGCGGCGGCGAAGCGACCACGGTGTGGTCGTCACGCGACCTGGCGGCCGACGCGCCGACCGAGCGCGTCGCGCTGCCGGCAGCGTTCTCGTCGAGCGGCCTCGGCCCCGAAGTCGTGTGGAGCGGCGAGCAAGTCCTCGTGCTCGCCGCCGATCGCCATCACGCGCAGATCATGCCGCTACCGTGCACTCGTCGGTGATGCCACGAGCACCAGGCAGGCTCCCCGTGCTCGCGCCGTGCAAACGTGTTGAACTCGTGCGGACCTCATGCGAGGTTGGCCACCGCCGCGAGCACGATCATGAAAACACTTATCTTCATTCCCACTTACGACCAGCGCGACCGCGTCGCGTCGGTGTGCGCGCGGATCCAGGCCCTCGCTCTGGATGCCGATGTGGTCACTCAGCCCGGCGCCCATCACGATGCCATCGCCTACGCGTACGACCATGGCTACGACCGGCTCGTCACGCTCGATTGCGACCTCGCGCAGGTCGACGTGCTTCCCGCGCTGATCGAGCGCGCGCGCTCCGCCGATGTCGTGATCGGCTCGCGCCGCGTCGACAAGCTGGTGGGGCGGGCGGATCACTTCATGACCGAAGCGATGCTCGGCATCCACCACGACGCGACCAGCCCGGTCCGCGCCTACAACCTGCACGCGATCCCGCGCGAGGTGTTCGAGCTCGCCCAGTCGCGTGACTCCGCGTTCCTGTTCGAGAGCCTGTTCATCCTGCACAAGAATGGATTCGCGATCGCCGAGGTCCCGGTCGCCGGGGCGCGCTCGAAGGTCAGCCTGCGCGAGCTCCAGCGCAGCGCGCGCAAGCTCGGCTCGATCTTCCTCGCGAGCCAGACCAATCCCACGCGCTTCCGGCTCGCCCGCGACGCGGCCCGGATCGATCCGGACCTGGTCGATCCCCAGAACTGGAACGAGTACTGGGCCGCGCATCAGCGCAAGACCACGCCCGTCTACCACATCATCGCCACGCTCTACCGGAACGCGATCATCAAGCGCAACCTCCAGACGACCATCCGCCGCGAGTTCGCGCCCGGTTCCGCGATCCTGCACGCCGGTTGCGGCAGCGGTCAGGTCGATTCCGATCTGCACGACCACGTGAAGATCATCGCGGTCGACATCGCGACGTCGGCGCTCGACCTCTACCTGCGCGAGAACCCGCGCGGCGAGGTCCGCCACGCGAGCATCTTCGAGCTGCCGTTTCCCGACGGCAGCTTCGATGGCGTCTACAACCTCGGCGTCGTCGAGCACTTCACGCGCGAGGAGCTCGGCCGCATGTTCCGCGAGTTCATGCGCGTGCTCAAGCCCGGGGGCAAGTTCGTCATCTTCTGGCCTCACGCCTACGCGACCAGCGTGGCGGTGCTCAAGGTCGCCCACTTCGTGCTCAACGACGTGCTGCACAAGGACGTTCGGTTTCATCCGCCGGAGGTCTCGCTCGTGCACTCGTCGCGCGAGGCGGCCGCGCTGCTCGGCGAGGCCGGGTTCGAGCTCGACTCGTATTCGTTCGGCCCCAAGGACTTCTGGGTGCAGGCGATCGTCGTCGCGAAGAAGCCGGCGTCGGTGGACGCGGTGTCGCGGCCCGAGCGATGGACCACGGTGGCCGCGGGCTCCAGCGATGCGGCCACCGGCTGACAAGGTCACGGCGTGAATCGCCGCTGGATCGAGCGCGCCGCGCAGCCGGTGGTCGTCGGTGTCGTGCCGACGCTGCTGCTCGGGCTCGGCATCTGGCGGTTCATGTCGAACCACATCTTCGCGCGCGCGCCGTACATCCTCGATACCGGCTTGCTCGCGCGGCTCGTCTACCGCGACGGCGTGTTGCTCGCCGTGCCGCACATCGCGTGCAACTACGCCGATTCGTTCTACGAGCTCTACGTCTCGCCGCTGACGTCGCTGTTCTCGGCGGTGAGCTACGTCGTGCCGATCCAGCGCCTCGAGTGGTTCACGATCGTACAGGCGGCCGTCTACGCACCGCTCGGCGCCGCGGTCTACCTGATCGCGTCGCGGTTCGAGCCCGGGTCGGCGCTGCGCCGGCTGCCGGTCACGTTCGCCGCCGCGGTCGCGTTCGCGTTCAGCGGATTCACGCTGTCGACGGTCGGGTTCCCGCACTTCGAGGTCGCGATGCCCGCGTTCGCCTGCCTGATGCTCGGCGCGATCGTGACCGGCCGCACGCGCCTCGCGTGGACGTTCCTCGCGCTCACGGCGGCGGTGCGCCAGGACGGCGGCTTCGTCGCGGCGACCACGCTGCTCCCGCTGCTCTACCTGAGCTGGCGCGGCGTCGAGATGCGGCCGACTCGCAAGAGGCTCGCGGTGATGTTCGGCGTGGCCATCGGCGCGAGCGTGGTCGCGATGGTGGTCCAGAAGCTCGTGTTCCATCCGTTCCCGCGGCTGACCCAGGCCTACCTCGGCGACCCTCCGTACGCGCACCTCACGTGGTCGCTGCTCGCAGCGCGCGCCGAGCAGTTCCTCGACATCAACAAGGTCATCTATTTCCCGTTCATCGCGACGGTCGCGGTGGCAGCGATCCGTCGCGATGCGCGTTACTTGCTCGGCTGGGCCGGAGCCGCGCCGTGGTTCGTGTTCGACTTCACCGCGATCGAGGAGTCCAAGGCGCAGTTCTTCGCCTACGGCCTCGGTCCGTTCATGATGGCGCTGCTGTGGGTCTACCTCTACGGCGCGCAGCTCGCGCCGGCCGCCCGCCGGCCGCGCGCGATCGTGCTCGAGGGCGCGTTCGTCGTGGTCTGCCTGGCATCGACGTTCGGCGCGTACCGGTCGCATCCGACCGAGGTCGCGTTCACTGCCCGGGACATGGCGGTCGGGCATCACATCAACCGCGCCAAGGTGCACGCGTTCGTCGAGGCGCTGCACGACCATCGCGCGAGCCTCGGCCGGCTGCGCATCGACGGCCCGGTCGCGACGCTCGCGATCGAATACGTGGACCCCGGCGAGATCTGGAATCCCGGTGCCACCGACATCGACGCGCTCGCATTTCATATCGAAGGCCCGGCCGCGATGACGGTGCTCGGCGACCTGCTCGCGAACCACCTCGACGCGTGTGCGCACGTCAAGAGGACCGGGCTCTACCTGTGCACGCACGACCGGCTGCCTCCGGACGTGTTCGCCGGGCTCGAGATCGAGGTGGTGCCGCCACCGTTCATCTCGGCCGACTTCATCACACAGCACTGGAACGTCATCGAGATCGAAGATCGCGGCATCGCGTTCCAAGACGATCGGACGACGGAAGGCTGGCTCGGAATCCTGCCGCGCGGCACGTACGAGTGGACGTTCACGCTCGAGCCCGAGACGCCGGTGACCGGAGACCTCGCGCGGCTCGAGGTCGTGCAGGGCCAGACCATGCTCGCGGTCGGTGTGGCGCCGAACAGCGCCCGCGAGCTCAGGGTCCGCTTCGACGCCGATGGCGGCGAGCAGCCGCTGGCGTTCCGGTTCCGCGCGCTCGGCGGTTCGCTGGTCGTCACCACGACGCAGCTCCGGCGGATCGCGACCGACCACGCCGCCACGCCATGACGGCCGCGCTTCGCAGGTGGCTGCCGCGCGTGGTGGTCGGCGTCGTTCCGCCGCTGCTCCTCGCGGTCAGCATCGCGCGTTACATCCTCAACCACCTGTTCGCACGAGCGCCGTATCTCTACGACAGCGGGCTGCTGTCGGGGCTCGTGTACCGGAACGGGCTGCTCCTCCCGACGCCGAAGATCGCGTGCAACTACGCCGACTACTTCTGGGAGATCTATGTCTCGCCGTGGACGGCGTTGCTCTCGCTCGCGAGCTACGTGGTTCCCGTCGGGCGACTCGAGTGGTTCGCGATCGCGCAGGGCCTGAGCTACGCGCCGCTCGGGCTCGTGGTCTACGTCGTCGCGTCCCGTCTCGATCCCGACACGCGACTGCGCCGGTTGCCGATCACGTTCGCGGCGGCGGTCGCATTCGCGTTCAACGGGATGGTGCTGTGGATGGTCGGCTATCCCCACTTCGAGGTCGCGCTGTTCGGGTTCGCCTGCTTGACGCTGGCCGCGTTCGTCAGCGGGCGCACGCGGCTCGCCTGGATCTGCCTCGCGCTCACGGTGTCGGTCCGCCAGGACGGCGGGTTCGTCGTCGCGACGGCGCTGCTGCCGCTGCTGCTGCTCGGCTGGCGCGGGGTCGCGCTCGCGATGCCGCGGCGCAGGCTCGTCCTCGCGTTCGCGATCGCGGTGGCGGCGAGCGTCGCCGCGATGGTGTTCCAGCGCCTCGCGTTTCACGCGGTCGCGAGGGTCACGAGTGCGTATCTCGGAGATCCTCCGTATGCGCATCTGACCGCAGATCTCCTGATCTCGCGGGCCCGCCACTTCCTCGCGATGGACCAGCTCATCTATTACCCGTTCCTCGCGACGTGCCTGATCGCGGCGCTGCGACGCGACGCGGGCTACCTGCTCGGCTGGGTCGGCGCGCTGCCGTGGTTTCTGTGGGACTTCACCGCCGTCGAGGAGGTCAAGGCGACGTTCTTCGCGTACGGCGCCGGCCCGTTCTTGATCGGCCTCGTGTGGGTCTATCTCTACGGCGCGTACATCGCACGCCGCCGGCTCCCCGCGGCCGCGCTCGAATTGACGTTCGCGACGGTGTGCATCTCGTCGACGCTCGGCGTGTACCGCGGTGCACCGTCGATCGCGCTGACCGTGCACGACATGGTGAGCTCGCAACGGCGGGACCGCGCCGCGGTGCATGCCTTCGTCGATGCGATTCACGATCATCACGCGCTGTTCGGGCGGCTCCGCGCCGACTACGCCGTGACCACGCTCGCGATGGAGACGCTGGCTCTCGACGAGACCTGGACGCCCGGCATGACCGGCGTCGACACGCTCGCGTTCCACCGCGAATCGGCCGGCGGCGGGCTCGCGATGATTCCCGAGCTGCTCGCGAATCAGCTCGACGTGTGCGCGCACGTGCGGAGGACCGGGATCTTCGCGTGCACGCACGACCGGCTGCCACCCGAGGCGCTCGCCGGCGTTCCCGTGGACATCGTGCCGTCGTCGCTGATCTTCGCAGACCCGGTCAACGCGCGCGTCAACTACGTCGATGTGAACGAGCGCGGCATCGTGTTTCGCGGCGGGCCGGTCATCGCCGGCTGGCTCGGCACGCTTCCCGCCGGCACCTACGAGTGGACGATCGCGCTCGCCACCGACGCGCCGGCAGGACCGGAGCTCGCGAGGATCGAGATCGTCCAGGCCGACTCGATCATCGCGGTCGCCGCGGCGACCGGCGATGCGCGCACGCTGTCGCTGCACTTCGCCGCGGACGGCAGCTCGCACCCGATCGGCTATCACATCGGAGCTCACGAGGCCACGATCACCGCCGCGAAGCTACGGCGGCTTCCGTGATCACGCGCGCGCAGG
>DATJXL010000260.1:0-4680 GCA_035500135.1 Kofleriaceae bacterium | reverse complement strand
CTCGGCGCGGCTGTCGAGCATCGCGACGAACAGCTGCGCCTGGAAGCCCTCGATGTCGCTCGAGCCCAGGTACGTCCCCGCCGCGGTCGCCGCGCCGGTGTCGTCCATGCCCACGATCTGGTTGCCCGCCGCGCCGACGTTCGCCAGATCCGACGCCGCCACCGTGCTCACCGCCGCCTCCGTCGAATCGTGCATGATCTGCAGGTAGTTCAGCGTCCACAGCGCGTACTTCCACGCCGAGAACCCATCCGCGCCCGGCGTCACCGTCGGATCGACCTGCGCCGCGCGATCCGGCAGGTGCAGCGTCGTCGCGTTGCACTCGAAGTCGGAGCAGATCAGCTGACCACCGCCCTCGGACGGGTTGTCGTCGGAGCTGATCGAGCACTGCAGCACGACATCGCTGGTCGGCGCGAGCGTCGGATCGAAGCTCTGGAACACGTGCACGGTCGGCCAGATGCCGGGCCAGCCGACGACGTTGTCGGCGGGGTTGCCCGCGCCGGTCGGGTTCGAGTCGCCGAACGAGTTGTTCGCGGGAAACGTACCGGCCGGGAACACCCACTTGCCGGCCGCGTTCGAGCCCGCCGCGAAGTGCTGCACGAGCGCGGTCACGAGCGCGGTCGCCGCCGCGCCGTGCACGCCGGTCGGATTGACCAGCGGCCCGTACGCGAGCGACGTGCCGGCGCCCGACTCGAACGCGAGCTCGTTCATCGGCTGCTTCGAGTACTCGTACGATTCGATCCCAGCCGAGAATCCCGGCAGATCGATCCACGCGAAGCCGGTCGAGCGATCGACGTAGATGTTCGGCGGGATCAGATCGCGGCTGTAGCCGCCGAGATCGCGCCCCATCGCGGTGGCGAGCGGCTCGCCCGAGATCTGCATCTCGCCGGCCGCGAGCATGTGCTCGCGCACGACGAACCGCGTGCTGTTCACGGTCGCGGTGATCGTCACCAGCGGCGCGGCCGCGTCGCTGCCGCCCGCGTCGCCGCCCGGCTTCGGGCTGGACGGGCCATGGCACGCGGCAATCAGAACGATCGCGCTAGAACGCGACATCGATGGTCTCGGTGTCGGAGGGCCCGCAGTTCGCGCCGTCGACGGCATGCACGTACTGCACGATCGACAGCGAGCCGTGCGCGGTCCCGGCGTCGAGCGCGGCGAGCGCGAGCTGGAAGCTGCCGTGCGGCGTGACGACGCTGCCCGCGCTGTACACGCACGCGCCGTCCAGGATCGACTTGGCCTCGACCGCGTGCCACGTCGCGAGCGTCTCCGACGAGTACGCGCCGGTCGCGGGCGCGACGCCGAGATCGATCGAGATCGCGACCTGCGCGCCGAGCACGTTCGAATCGATCGCGAACCCGAGCAGCATGTCGTCCGACCCGCTCGCCTTCGCGAGCTGCGCGCACGCGCCGCCCGAGCTCGTCGTGTCGGCGAATCCACCGGCGAACGTCGCCGTGCATGTCACCGCGGCATCGACGCCGGGCAGGTTGTCGCCGCACGCCGCGAGCGCCGCGAGCGCCGCGACGACCGCGCGCATCACAGCGACCTCACGTACTCGACCAGCGCCGCTTCGTCGTCCTCCGACAGCGACGTGATGTCACCCATCTTGCCGCGCGTGGCCTCGAGCACGTCGTGGATGGTCGGCGCGCTGCCGTCGTGCAGGTACGGCGGCGTCGAGGCCGCGCCGGAGAGCGACGGCGTATCGAACATGCATGCGGCGCGCGGATCGCCGTCGACATCGTCGTGCGCGACGTCGGGATAGCCCGTCGTCACGCACGTGCCGAGCGCGTTGCCGTCGTGCAGCATGATCGGACCTGCCAGGTCGAGCGTCGGGTTGCCGGCGCCCGAGTCGGTGAACCGCGCGCCGGCATGACAGCCCGAGCAGCCGACCGCGTCGCTCTCGAAGATCATCTTGCCGCGCGCGACGAGCGTCGGATCGGTCGTCGGCGGCACCGGCAGCGGAAGCCCGTAGTCGACGAAGCTCTCGATCGCGTCGAGCAAGCTCGCCTGTGCGACCGGATCGAACGAGCCGCCCTGCTCGATGTTGACGGTGTGCCAGTAGTCCTGGACCCTCGTGCGATCCGCGGTGCGGAACAGGAAGCCGGTGCCGAGCATGCCGCCGGCGTTCGTCGGCGTGTCGCGCGGACCCTGCGCGAACTTCCACGTCACCGCGTCGCTGCGGCCTTCCATGTGACAGGTCGCGCACGCGATCCAGTGGTTCGTCGTCACCGGATATTCGTCGCTGTTCGCCGAGTAGAACAGGTGCTGGCCGAGGCGCATCTGCGCCGGCATCGGATCGGCGGCGGCGAACCGCGCGATCGGCACGCCTTCGGCCTCGAGGGTCACGCCGTTCGCGCCGCGCGCGATGTCGACGATCGCGATGTCGCCGGTGTTGCGCTCGTCGACGTACGCGTGCATGCCGTCGGGCGACAGCGCGACGCCCTCCGGCATGTGGCCGGGCAGCGGGCGGCCGAGCGCGGCCTCGACGCGGCCGGTCGCGTCGACCGCGAGCAGGTCCTCGCTGTTCGTGTCGACGACGATCGCGAGCGCGCCGTCGGCGGTGAACGCGATCGCGTGCGGGCCCGAGACGACGTCGGCGAACGAGCCGTCGACGCCCGGGATGTCCTGCGCGTCGGTCGACAGCGTGGTCTCGTAGATGCCGCTATGGGCTTGCACGATCGACAGCGCCGGGAACGCGGTGTTCTCGAAGATCAGATCGGGCTGCGCGGTGTCGGTGCCGAGCAGCGCGTGCACGACCCACAGCTCGTAGGCGCCGGGCCGCTGCGCGACGTCGTACAACCCTCGCACCTGACCGTGCGCGAGCCGCGAGTCGCCGCGCGGCGCCACGTCGGGGATCGTCCACGTGGCGGTCACGGCCAGCGTGGTCGGATCGATCGCGTCGAGGCCCGGGCCCTGGAACAGCGTGACCGCGAGCGTGCCGTCGGGCGACCAGCCCAGCGCCCACGGCTCGCCGTCGACCGCCACGTTCGCCGTGACCGCGAGGCTGGCGGCGTCGACCACCGCGACCTTGGCGTCGTTCGAGCACGCGACGAAGATGGTCGCGCCGTCGCCCGAGACCACGACGCCCACCGGCTCGCTGCCGACCGCGACCTGCTGGATCGCGCGCGACGCGAGGTCGATCGCGTACAGCATGCCGGAACGCTCGCCGGTGACGTACAGCGTGGTCTCGTCGGGCGACAGCGCGAGCGCGCGCGGCATCACCGCGGGCGTGTAGCGGCCGGACCCATCGACCGCGGGCAGCGGCGCGAGCGGCACCTCGGCGACGAGCGCGCGGCCGGCGGTATCGACGATCGAGAACGAGTCGGTGTCGGCGTTGACGACGTAGATCGTGTTGCCGTCGCTCGACAGCGCGATCGACGACGAGTGCGTCGTCGGCACCGGCGGCGGCAGCGGCTGGCTCTTGTCGGCGGAACAGGCGGCCAGCGCGATCGTGACGAGGAGGTATCTCATGGCTGCGACCTCGCGATCTGGAACGTAACCGAATCGGCGAGCGCGGACGGCAGCTGCGCGTCGTCGATCTCCGGCACGCAGTCGCTCTCGCGGTCCGACGTCGGGTCGCCCATCTTGCCCGGCAGGACCATGTCCTGATAGACGCCGATCTCGCCGGTGAGCGTGCGCTCGGCCATCTGCAGGCCGCCGCGCGGCAGCCCATCGCTGAAATTCACGCACTCGTCGGGCCAGCGCACGACGCGGTCGTAGTCGCGATCGTCCCAGCCGTTGAGCACGAGCTTGTTCAAGCGGCCGAGGTACTCCTCGATCGTCGGCTCGAGCGCCTCGCCGCCGGGGCGCGCCGCGACCAGCTCGTACATGTCGCGCAAGGCGCTCTGCACGAGCGCGAACCGCAGCGGCGTGTACTCGACGGTGTCGACCGGCGCCGGCGTCGCGCTCCAGATCCGCGCGACCGGGTCGTAGAACACCGTTTGCATGCGATCGAACACCGCGATCGCGCGCGTGCGGTAGCGCTCGTCGCCGGTCGCGAGGTACGCCGCGAACAGCCCGCGCACCGCCGCCGCGTGCGCGTCGAGCGTGTCCTGCGGGTCGACCGGCGCGCCCGCCGCCACGTCCCAGCCGTCGTACGCGCGGCCGGTCGCGTCGGTCAGGTGGTCGTAGAGCAGCGCGGCATGCGCGCGCAAGAGCTCGGTCACGCGCGCCGAGAACGTCTCGCTCGGATTCGCCCCGCGGTGGAGCGCGAGCGCGTCGAGCGGCGACGCCACGCCCGCCGTATCCGGCGTCTCGTTCGAGTACAGCTCGAGCTGCGACGCCAGCGCCCGCGTCAGCGTGCGCAGCGCGATCACCGTGTACGCCGCCGTCGTCGTCGTCAGCGTCGTCCCGCGCGCCGCCGTCGTGCCCGTCATCGTCACGTCGTCGACGAACACCCCGGTCGACGGATCGACGTGCAGCCGGTCGAGGTTGACCACCGCCACCCGCACCATCGCCAGCGCGCGATCGTGCAGCGTCGGCTCGCCGTCCGCGACCTGATCGTCGGCCGGGAACGGATCGCCGTCGAAGTACGCGAGCGCCGGCTGCGACCCGCCGACGTCCGCGTTGCGCGTATCCGTGAGCGCGTAGATCGTCGCGTAGCCGAGGATCACCCCGAGCTGGTCGAGCAGCGCGCTGTTCGCCGACGCCAGCGTGTACGACGGGCGCGGGAACACGTCGCCGTCG